>JBHICH010000035.1:0-15603 GCA_046759465.1 Nitrososphaerales archaeon | reverse complement strand
ATGGCAATGGCAATGGCAATGGCAATGGCAATGGCAATGGCAATGGCAACGGCAACGGCAATGGCAATGGCAATGGCAATGGCAACAACGAAGAAGAACGTAGCGTAATTAGTAGTAACGGATGCGCAGGTAATATCTTCATAACTAACCATCTAATAGTGCGAGGCAAATGTGTTATCTATGATTTACAACCACCAAAAATTACTGATGTAATGCTTACACCAAGCAATCATTTGTGTGTAAGAGCAACTGATGATACAGGATTAGCAAGTGTATCAGTGAACGGTGTTAAAATACCAAAGCGCCCGGGAGCATCAGGAATGTTCTGTCTCACAGATATTATTGAAAAGCGCATTGTTATGCCAACAGAAACTAGTTTTGGGGGAATAATGATCTTAGGGAAAGAAATTGGACTTGCAATGCAAACGACTCTAAAAGCGGTTAACCTAGTAGGTAAGATGAGGGTAATGGTGTCTGATGCGGCAGGAAACGTAGCGAGAGGGGAATTTGACTATAACGGAAGCCTTCTTGCATCACCATCCGTTTTTAAAATTTCTTCAGCACCTTGGGGAGGTAATACTGTCAGGCACTTTGCGCAGCTAAAAGAAGTAGAGGAAAACGTCGACAGGCATTACACCTATTCCATTTCTGTGGACGATGGCAAGCACGTGATTACCAAGACTGACGGCAAGATAGTTATAAAAAACCTCAGTGACCAGCCATTGAAGAACGTGCGCATAATCAGCCAAACCTTAGGTAAACCGTTTCTGCTTGATCAAAACAGAATACCTTCAATTCCAGCATATGGTGAGTTAACAGTAAATCTAATCTCCAAAGTTCCTAACTCAGACATACCACTTGATTACGAAGGGCAATTGGTTATAGCACCTGCAAATGCTATGCCAATGACAATCCCAATCAACATCAAGTAATGCAAGCAAAAATTAATCGTTGACTTTGTCTAATTCAGCAGCTCATATCCCACTTAACTTTCTGAGTTTTTCGAGTAATCTTACATCTCTTTCATTATAGTCTGTTTCTACATATTTAGCAAGAACGCTTATGCTCTCCGAGAGTACAGTAACTATCTCTGGTTTCAACTGGAGTTTTTCATCCACAAGAAGTTTAGATACCGATTCGATTTCGTTTGCTAGCTCTGCTATAGCCGAATAATCCATCATCCCTGCAACTCCCTTAATTTTGTGGCTACATTGCACGATTTCGGTTAGAGGATATTTATCTGATCGTTCCTTTAGGCTTTCGCACAAGCTCCGCATCGTGTTTAGAATTTCTTTGGCTTCTTTTTTGTATTCCTTATAGATGTCAGAGTTCTCGCTCATTCCTCAATATTACTTTCTGAATAATTTAAACTTGGCACTAAAGCCTTAATATTTGCCACAATTTCTCAGTTGCTCAATTTTACAGATATTTGCAAAGTATTTAACTGAGGGAACTATAGCGTGATTTTTAATCCTAAATTTCTAACATTTTAGTAACGTAAAGCTTGCTTTGACGAAGCCAGGAATATTATGAGGCACGTGATCTAGGTAGCAATGACGGCTTGATTTCTGTCGAAGTTTCTATTATACGATACGAGAAGACCAACCTACTGTAAAAAAAAGCCTCATCGCATTAACAAAAGATCTTGAATTAGTCCACACTCCAGACGCTTCCTTTATTTCATCTGAATTCAATAATAGTAGTTCCCTGCCATCCACTATGATAAAATGCACTTTATCATTGAAATGAGGTGGTATTTCTCTAATCTTACAGCTTTTTATTTCTTCGAAAAATGATGGCTCGCATGATTCTACGTTCGTCAGGATCTTCACTTCTGTGCCAATTGCAGCAAGCAGCTGAAGTTTGTAGGTAATATCTGTATGTGAAATTTTACGCAGATTCCTTGCGTTCGCAAATATATTAACTTCTTTTACAGCTTTCATTATGAGGTCTTTTGCCTTGCTATAGATCTGATCCTCTCCTGAAATAATTTGAAGACTCTCTTCTATAGGTTCTGGTTTTCTCACTACTTCATACTCTTGCAGCAAAGACCAGTTATTTGAGATAACTTCCTTTACAGTTTCCAACGAGTTGAGTTTATGTCTATAGCTATCAATTAGAAAATCTACAGCCTTGTCTAGCGGTAGAGCTTTGTACTTTGCTGGTCTTTCTATAGTGCTAACCACTAAACCCTTACTTTGAAGGCTTTCCAAAACATAGTACAAACGCGTCCTTGGAATTTCGACATTTTTTGCTATCTCTAGAACTTTCATTTCTCCCTTTTTATTCATGAAGAGTAGAACCCTAGCCTCGTCACCTGTCAAACCTAGGTCTAGCAGGCTCCGAGTGATTTTATTATTGAGAAGTTCAAGATCTACATTAACGCTTGACAGAGAGCTAGGAGTGCTCATGTAATTCTTTTCCATCAGTTCATAAGTGCTAGTCAAGATCTCTCACCTTTATCTGTATCATAATGCTACCAATTGGTGATAAAAGAAGAGCGGAAATATTGCGTCTGTTTGTCTTCCGGAAAGGAAAAATGTCTTTTTTTACGGTTCCGTAGAGGTTATTAATTGATCATTCGTGACATCTCTTGATAGTATGACTCTGAACGAAGGCCAGAGAAGGTTCTCACAATCATTTGTGGATGCGATCAAGTTAGAAAGGAACAAAAAGTATGAAGCGGCATCCGAGTTGTATCTAAACGAGGCGACCAGTCTCCAACGAAAGAAGGATCTCGAACACTCTGCAGTTTGCTTCCTGCTAGCAGGTCGTTGCAAATTACAAGCTGAAAAAAGCGCCAGCGAAGATTTCGAGAAAGCTGCAAAAATATATCTTGAAATCGCAAACCAGATCAAGGATACCTCACCAATGGACTCTAGGATGGCATATAGATGTGCCGCAAAGTGCTTTTTGAGAGCCGAACTTTACGGTAGAGCCCATGAAGCCCAACGCTCTGCAAATTCGATAAAACAGGTCAGAGTTGCAGGCCTAATAAAGCAACCAATAATGATAGTCGATGACAGCAAGGTCGTCACCTTAAAATTAAAAAACTATGTAACACAATTTGGTTTTCACGAAATAGTCATCTGCAACAGCGGAAGAGAGGCCCTAGAAAAATTTAAGAAGTTAATAAGTGGTCGTCAATTTCCAATCGTTCTTTTAGACATGGGCATGCCAGATATCACTGGAAATGAGGTAGCTTCGCAGATGCTCAAGATTCGGCCAGAGACAACAATTGCATTAATTACAGCCCACAGCATTGATTCTGACAGCGTTAAAGAAGCTCTTGCCAATGGAGTGAGTTACTTTTTGAGAAAGCCCTTCAGGTATAATGAGATGAAGGAACTTTTGGAAACAATACAATATGAGGAAACTGTTATTTGATGCACTATCTACAAAAACAAGATCGGCAAGTATAATGCATTTACGTGTTCAAGTTTAAAGTCACTTATCCTAAAGTCAGCTATATCATCTGCGAATTTCTCGACCAGTTGTGATTCTGTTCTAAGACTAGAGCCACTGGAGTCATGCCCCATCAATACGGCTACATGCCATTCACCACTAAGACCAGCCACGAAAATGCAGGTTGCCAACTGTTTCGCATGCTCTTTGAAACGTTCTAGCGTCGAACTGAAGTCTTTTGTGGCTTTGAATCTTAGCAGAATCAGATCCAAATGCTCCGTCAGCCTTTCTTCTGCTAGGACTGCTGTATAGCCTTTTATTATGCCCTTACTTTCCAGCCTCTCGATTCTCTTCCTAACAGCTCTATCAGTGATATCGAGGCCCATCGACTTGAGTTTATTAGCAATGTCTCTAGAAGGCGTGCGAGCGTTTTTGTTCAGCATCTCTAGTACAAGCCTATCAATCTTATCCAGTTCGGGAAACTCTGTCGCTCCCACGATTATGGTTGCTATGCACACGCTTTTTACTTTTCCTATGGAACAACCGTCATGATCCCAAATATTTCTCCAGTAGTTCTATAAGGAACTCTTTCTTCATCGGCTTCCGTATCAGACCTACTGCGCCCTTTGCCATGTAACCTTCTATCTCATCTTCTGTAGGTGATGCTGCAGTAACTAGCACCACTTTGGTAGCTTTTTGTCTCTCATCATTCTTTATCGCATCCAAAACATCAAGTCCACTTACCTCTGGCATTGCTATATCCAAGAGAACTAGATCAAATTTTTCCTTTTGTAGCAATTGCGTGCACTCATTAGCACTATTGGCTCCTACACAACTGTATCCAGATGTTTCCAGCATCAACTTTATGAGGTCTGTTATGACCTTTGAATCATCAACCACCAAAATCTTCTTCATTTCAATCCCTTCAATGGCAAGGTAAAGTAAAAAGTAGCGCCCTTTCCAGCATCACTTTCAACATACATCTTCCCTCCATGCGCTTCCACGATTCCCTTGCAGATCGCTAATCCCAATCCAGAGCCTTCTGACTTTCTGCGTACACTTGTATCCACCTGATAAAACTTCTTGAACAATCCTTCTTGCATATTCTTCGGAATTCCTATTCCGTTATCCTTAACGCTGAATAACGCCTCGTTACCATTCTGCTTCACTGCCACCTCTATAATGCCTTCCTGCGGTGGGACATATCTTATCGAATTTTTGATCAGGTTCGTTACTACCTGGACTATCCTGGCGGGATCGCATACCACCTCTATAGGTTTTTGCACCTGCGGTACGAGCTTCGCGTCCGCCTTCTCCGCACCCGGCTTCATGGTCTGAATTGCTGTGCTGATAACTTCCTCAGCATTGACGTCAACCTTCCTAAAGTTCAGCTGGTGCAGTTCGAGTCTCCTAACGTCAAGCAGATCTTGTATAAGCTGTGTGAGAGAGAGTGAGCTCTCATTGATGATGCGAATCTTTTCATTCTGCTCATGCGTTAACTGCCCCAGCGTGCCATCAAGCAGCAACTCGCTGTAACCCTGAATAGGAACTAAAGGCGTCTTTAATTCATGGGTTATCATTGCCAAAAATTCATCTTTTGCTTTATCAATCTCTTTCGATCGCTCAATTTTTTCCTTCATGGCAGAAGACAACAGGTTGAAGCTTTTAACTAAACTACCAACCTCATCTTCGCTTCTGTGGCCAACTTGAATTCCATATTCGCCTTTTTGTATACGTCTAGATGCGTCCATCATTTTTGAGATTGGTGATAAGGACCTTCTAATAACAATAGCAACAGAGACGAAAACAGAACCACTCGATACTGTTAATACATAAAAGATCTGGTTGGCGAAACTGTTTTTGGAAGCATTATCCGCTCGCAGCAAAGAAACAAGTTCTAAATGTAGTCCAATCAGTGGATCCATGTTTGATTCTAAGAAATCCAGAGAATTCTGAAACGGTTCTGTACGTATTCCCTCATTTGAAACAACAAGCAAATTCTCCTTCAGTGGTGTCCAAGTTTCCTTTACTTCCCGCCAGTCCCCTTGTAATTCCACTGGAAGAGGTCGCAAGTAATCGCCTGTGATATCTGATACGCCTCCCTCCAACATGATTTCCAGATAAGAGCTGAACCTAGTCACTAGACGGGAGAGTTCCGAAGCCAAGTCTGCTTGTTCTAAGGCTCCAAAGCGCTCAGCCGACTGCCCGGTAACCTCAAGAGTGAAGGTAAGTAGACGGGGGGTAAGGGTTTCCATTACTTTTGACACTGCAACATGTTCAAAGCCAATCTCTTCATAATTTGGAAGATCACTACGTTTTACGTCACCTAAATTCCCCACCAAAGTTTCCAGTCTATTGCTAGCCTTTTCCACCCTACTCGACAAAACATCGCTATTTTGAACCACATAATCTCTAGCATCAAGAACATTGAGATTGAAGACCTTCTCTTCAGCAACAACCGACGCGCTTTGCTTATAGTCTTTCCATTTGTTCAAAATTTCTTCATTCAGATCTGGCGACAAATGTGTTAGGGAGTTAACCCTAGAACCATCTACGAATCCTCCACGATTAAGTAAATCTGAGTAAGTCTCGTACAAATCCACGAATTCTAGAATCTTCTTTCTGTTCTCAAATTCTCCTGCCGCTACCAGTAAGGAATGTTCTCTGATTTTCTGCACAAAAAATATCTGTTTGTTTGCCAACTCAACAGTGGTTGCATCACCTTGAAGCAGATCATTGAAATAGGCCAGGACGGAAATATTAATAATTGCGATCCCGACAACCCCACTAGTAATCAGCAGTATTTTAGATAACAGCTTCATTTCGCAATTACACTATTCCAATGGATTTGTAACAGTTACAGTTAGAGATTTTTGCGGTGCAAGCACTACTGGATTGTCAATACTTTGCCAAAGGAATATCACTATGTTGTATTCACCTGTTTCTGTGGGAATCCATGACTGCCCGGCCTCAAATGTTGATGATGGTGGTACTTCACCTGTTATCCATGAAAGCGATACCGTTATTCCTTCCTGATCCTTTATTAGAACTATGTAGGCAAACTTTTGACTCTTATTTTGTTTATTCACCACATTATCCTGTATTATAATTTGCTGTCCAAGCGTGACATCATTAACCGGATTTCCAAATTGATCGACAATTTCTGCACGAGTAGGAGGCCCAAACTCTACTTGTTCTTTAGGTGCAACAAGTGAGGCTCCAAATACTTCTTCCACTTCAGTCTGAGACCCAGCTTGCTTTTCTGAGGGTGGCAGTATTTTGCCTACATATCTTGCAGTAATAACGTCACTACTTGATACCTTCAACATAGTACCGGAACTCGATTCGTCTTCTGTGAGAGCCAGTGTTCCAGTAAATACACCAATATCAGTGCCGATCTCCTTTAATGTTATCTTCAATCCTTTAATATCGGTGGTTGACCATAGCATGAGCTCTACAGTATCTATAGCTTTTGGATCATTATTTTCTTCGACATCTAAAACGAAGATCTTAACTCTTTCATCTATGCTATATTGAACTTTATCAAATATTATGCGAGTAGTAAAGAAATCTACATCGACACTAGCTGTTGAAGAACCACTTTCTGAGATGAATTGAACGAATATACGATCATTCTTATGAACAACTAAATCTGCAGCCCATTTGTTCTGGTCGGGCGTTAATGTGACCAGTGCCTGAAACACCCCTGCGTCAGGTGCCACTTCTGTTAACTGGAACAAGTTGCCTACATTCGATTCTGTATACACAATTGCTTGAACCACATCATTCCGATCTCTATCAACATTTGATGCCGGATCAGCTATCAGTATCTTGACAGCATCAAACGGACTGTATTCAGCCTTATCAAATATGATTATAGGCTTTTGTGAATAAGCATCGTTGGCAATAATCGTACTATTCACTAAACCTATTGCAAGAACTGTTAAGATGAAAATCTGTTTGCGCATAACTATTCCAACCTCCTCACTTTAACGAAATATTTGCCATCGAGTTTCACAATTTCCCAACTGAGAACGTCGCCTGCTTCCCAGCCCAATGCTTCTATTACATAGTATGGGATTGTAGCTCGCAATGACGGGCTAGTAGGATGAGCCTTTGTTACTGTCGATTTTCCACTTTTCTTTCTTTTTGTAATTTGTATAGACCCGTCTGGCATAGGACCGTCTGGCGAATTTGCCGCATTGGGCTCATTTGCCCCATTGGGCTTATCTGCCGCATTTGCCCCATTGGGCTTATCTGCCGCATTTGCCCCATTGGGCTTATCTGCCGCATTTGCCCCATTGGGCTTAACTCTCCTATTTCGCTCTTTTGGCATGATTTACACATTTGATGCATTAGCCTCAGATATCATAATTTGTAAGTAATCTATAATACACACTTTTAACACGAGAGAGAAAGAAGGTTGTTGTAAGTTCTAGGCCATCAGCCAGTTGATTTGACACGAGATGCTTCAGCTAACATTTGGTTCTGTGAGAATGGAGCAATGCACACGTTAACCAATCTTAAACGAGAGTAATGTGTGCCAACAAACAGAGTCAAAAATATGCCTGTTTAGCTAGAAAATCGAGACCTCTAAACTTTTATATCATTCTAAACGAGTCCCAATATGCGAGAATACATCTTTTTTCTCTTCTTGTTACCCCTACTACCCAGCCTGCCTGCTTACGCTCAGGAAATCGAGGAAGGAGTTAAGGAGATATTTATCAGCCGGACAGGTCCCCCCTTACCAGTAATAGATGGAAAGTGGAGCGTTGTGGGTGAGTGGGGAATGTCGACGGAAAGGCTATTCGTTTATGAGGACGAAGCAAGGATCGCTATAAGATTGGCTCACGAGAGGGAAAACATCTATGTTCTATTAGACATGGTTTCCGATACAAGTGTAGATAGGGGGACGGATAAGGCAGTGATCTGTTTTGATACAGAACTCAATGGTGGGGATAAATTTGACATTGATGATTATTGCTTCATGGCTGTTCTTGATGGTTCATTTACTACCTACAGTGGTGGGGGTGGTATCGATGCTCTTTCTCCAATAGCGAGTCCACCTCATGCGGAAATGAAGGCTGGTGTTTCAGATGTTTTTGATAGATATTCTCGCATACCACACTTGGCATATGAGTTAAAGGTGCCTATCGAATCCTTGAAGCGTACTGATGTTTTGGGCTTTTATGCTGCTGTCTTTGATTCAAGTACGAAGACCACTTACAGCTGGCCTATTTCTTTGTCCCATGGAGATGACGTGGAAATCAAAGGGCCAAGTGAGTGGGGAAAGCTGATATCACCCGACAAATCTATTCCGGAATTTCCAACAGGTATTTCATTCATTACAGGATTGATCCTACTCAGTATAATCTTCATAACACGAGGTAAGCTCAAACTATGGGGAACTCCCCTCAGAAACGCCTAGTTTTTCTTCTATGTTTACAACTACGTTACGACCTTCGGTTGTTCCTGGTTCGAGTACCTGCTCGCCTTGTGGCATGAGGCCAGTAAAAGCAAATGCAACACCAACAGCAAGAGCTACCGCGATCCCCAAGGCAATAGCAATTAACCTTCCTTTTTGCATATTGTTATCATGCTAGGACGAATATTAAATCGTGTGTCAGTATTTTATAATACATACTCGTAATACATAGTGAGAGTACATACTCATACTACTCATATCGAATGTGGGATCGCTTCCACAGTATAGCGATGAAGCTACGTGAATAAGCAAAGGTCTCTCAATAGAAGTTATACAAAGTAGTTTCGGTCGATTCTATTTCGCGTAGTAAATGTATGAGAATGTATTCCGGCCCTAGACCACACATATAATAAATAATTTTCGGACTGTACAAAATGATAATTTGGATGTATGTAAGAATTCAGAATTTCACTTTTTTATATGATTCCGTTGTATGTCAATAATTTGAATACAACTCGTTATATCATTCAAAGATGAACAAAGAGCCAGAAATGGAAAAATACTCACAACTGACGGTGATATTGGCTATAGTAGCAGGACTAGTACTAGCGACTCCAGCGACCCTTAATCAGAGCTTTGCGTACACTGCATCAGCGGAAAAGAAGATGCTTGGACACTTCACACTCGTAGTGAAGGACGAATTTGGAAACATAAAGGATTACTTGGAATTCGACAATACCATAACTGACGAAGGAGACGGATGTGTAGGAAACTTGGTATTTGGAGGTTCCGGAGCTGCATGCGCAGGCGGTGTCGTAGACGCAATTGGAGTATCAGACTGCGATGCTGCAGGTACAGGTGACGCCAACAACGCTGATTGTGCTGTTATTGGTGACACTACAACACAATTTGATGATACGGCTGCAGACATTGGAGACCACTGCGACGATGCTGGTGAGGTAACAAAGACCTACACGGACAGAATAACTGATGGAACAGCTGCAAATGTAGAAGTAGAAGCAACATTCGACAATACTGAACTTACCTTCCCCTATACCGCCAAAGAAGCAGGAATACTTAACGGTTGCCTCGCAGGAGACCAACTATTCGCTATAAAGGCCTTTGCGAACGTATCACTGAGCGGCAGCGATACCCTAACCGTCAAGTACAAAGTAAGCTTCACTGGTTAAGGATACGTACACACAAATCTCCCCTTCTTTTTTATTTTCTGTCAGTGATTATAGATACTAACGATACTAACGATTCGTTATAGATACTAACACAACGTATTTTTCTAGCTTCTCTAGCTTCCCTAGAGAAGCCGTACTTTGCTATTATTCTGGGTACGGCGAGTTTCTTTCTTTTGTCTGCTAAAAGCCCCTTATACAAGATTTTTAACTCTTCTTGAGTGAGCTGAGTTTTCTCCAGTTCCTTTTCTTCCATGTATCTCTGTCGATGTTTGCGTTGACTTGCCTTTCAGTTACTGTTATGGTAAGTAAATCGTAATCTAGATCGCTTATGCTATATATCCCCTAAAGAATTTTCGTCTAAGGTTATTGATGAGCTTACCATACCTTACTTCCTTACCTTACTTACCCTCTGTATTTTAAGAATGAATGCAATAAATGGCAGGTAAATTATTTGCTATTTGTAAGCAGAACTAACATCTTGCGATTTAGTTGTTGTACCTACTTCATGGCTCAGTTTTTCCGCTGTCCATAAAAGCATATTTCTGACATGAACAAAGGTTCTCATCAATATGTGTTTAGTGAGGCCATCATAATGAACGCCTTGATAAATTTCAATCAAGTTCAAATCCTGAAGGTTTGGCTTGAAAGCATAATCTAATCCCGTTTCAAGATATTTTGCTTTCAATTCGTAGAAAATATCATTAATGCGCGGATGAGAAAGTAATCGACTTTTATCTTCTCCCACAAAACTGATTGCACCAAAAACAAGAACGGAATCGTTTCTGTTGTTGAACTTAGCTACGTGTACTGGAATATTGGCTGAGATCACCTTCCAGGAAAAGTCTGTATTCGCAACATCCCCTTTTGCTATTGAGAATCGATCCTCGACAAACCAGTCTTGTATCTTTTTTGAAATCTCTTGTGGTGTGCCTTCCATAGAATAAGGGTTCAGAGAAATAGATAATATACTTACTGAAGGGGCTACCAGAAGATGCATTAACCGGCAGGTGGAAAGTTATTGTGAAGTACCTGACCTCAACAAGCCAGAAGACGTTCACTGTTTCACCATAAAGGAACTCAAAAAATAGATCTGCCAGATATTCCCTGGACTCAAATCTGTATTAAACCCATTCGAAGGTTGTGATGCCTGAGCTTTTCAGTACCAATCGCTAGTCTTGTTCGTGAAATTGTTGATCTGTTTAACGATTACGCTGTTTCACTTGAGCCTTACGAAGTTTACCAGTTACCTATAAGTAATAATTACAACTGTCGGTTCTCTATTTTGCACTAACACGGTTATTGAAGTCGTAGTTATAGAATTTCAGCCATTGCTTTTCATTGAATCCTAAGAGAAAACTGTAGACATTACATCACTAGGATATTGTTCTCGTTTAGGAGATATCTTGCTCTCTGGAACCTTAAACCCAGCCATCTTTCCTATTTGGAACGGGACGAGACGCCATATTTCCGCCCTTCTTTTATCACGAATTGCTCAGGGATAACCATGAGAATGCTCGCGCGAGGAGCAAGATATCCTAGCCGGAACTATACCCGAGTACTTGCACTAGCAGCGATTAGCATACTTTTGGCATCAGTTTTCCTTCCGCTCCAAACAGCTGATGCCGCACTAGATTTTAAGGTAAAGAAAGGCAGCTTTACAAAATCAACTGCTGCAGCACCAGCATCTCAAAGTATCACTGGCGTGGGCTTTCAGCCAAAAGTAGTAATATTTTTCTGGACGAGGCAGACTGTAGAGGGAACGCTTGCAGGTATTCATTCCGGATATGGCTTTGCGACTGGAGCAGCAAATGAAAGAGCTATAGCAATTGCATCGGATGATGCTGTTGGAACATCCAATACTGGAAGAAGCCAGTCAGATACAAGCTGCATTATTATTCTTTCAAATGGAACACCAACAGTTGCTGCAGAGGCAGAACTAACAACATTTGATTCAGACGGCTTCACAATAAACTGGACTACAAACGAAGCTAGAGCGGACATCATTCATTACATCGCTCTTGGCGGTTCTGAGCTGACAAATGCACTTGCAAGTAGTTTCACAGTAACATCAGGTGCAGGCACTCAGTCTGTAACAGGTTTAGGATTTAAACCAGATTTTCTCATGTTCATATCCATTGATCTAACCGCAGCAGGATCAAGTACTGTTGGCAAGGCCAGTATCGGTTTTGCTTCGTCTCCAGCCGATGAGGCCAGCGTTACAGTGACGCTAGAAGACGGTCGGGCAACAACAGATACATGGGTTAGGCAAAGAACAGACAGCACTTTCAATGAGCTTACTAATTTCGGTGGTAATGACATGCTTGCCGATATCACATCCTTTGATGCAGACGGGTTTACATTCAACAAATCGGCTGCAGATGGAACGACAATGTATTATCTTGCCTTAAAAGGCGGTGGCTATAGGGTTGGGAGTTTCAATAAATCAACTGGTGTTGCACCAGTAAGCCAATCCGTTACAGGAGTAAGCTTCAAGCCAAACGGTCTAATTCTGGCATCTAAGAATCTTGTAACAAACACAGGAATAGAAGCAGAGGGGAGGATTTCGTTCGGTGCAAGCGATGGAACAACCGAGGGTGCTACATGGTTCCATGATAAAGATGCTGTGGGGACGACAGATACAAACCAACGAACTTCGACAAGTAAGGTGGCTGTTCATGCCTCTCAAAGCACACTCAATGCGGAAGCAGACCTAACATCATTTGATGCAGACGGCTTTACAATAAACTGGACTACAAACAATGCTGTGGCGGAAGAGATAATATATGTAGGCTTTGGAGATGTCAAAAATTTGGAAGAAACATTAAGTTTAGCTGATGCAGTGGATGCTAAACTATCTACTAAGAGTCTGTCAGAAACATTAAGCCTATCTGATGCAATCTCTATTACATTAGTACAATTATCAGAAACATTAAGCCTATCTGACACGATCGGCACAAACAAAGTAGTAACATATAGTGCAACAGCAGACTCTACGGCATTTGGTAACGAGAGAAGGATGATTCAAGATCAGCATGGCAATCTGGTTGCTGTTATTACTGATAGCACTACAATAAGAATACTTTACAACAATGATCCTCCTACGGGCGTTTGGACCGAAGCTACTACTGTAACTGGTGCAAGAAGTGGAGGAGGTGCTTCAATTGCCTACGACAGCACAAACGATGCAGTAATGCTCGTCTATGAGGATACCTCGGCATTAACCGCTCTGCAGGCTCTGGCATTAACCTTTACCAAAGATGCTTCGAATGATATAACAGCGATAACAGTGGGTAGCGCCTTAACCATAACAGTAGACAATAACGCACGAAATCCATCATTGTGGAGGTTACATAACGGCGAGTTTGGTCTAGTGGTAGGCGATGATTCAACAAGTGGTGGGAGACACAATGACGTTCATGGTTGCAGAATTATTTTTGCCAGTCCTTTAACGAATGCTCCAACAATGCAAAGGTATGATGGTACACAATCCGAATGCCGAAAAATAACCGGTAACTACAACTCCCCCCAGGACGGTTATTCAATTGTAAGGCCTACACTGGCACAGAGAACTGGTTCATCAAATCCAAATGATATTATCGTGATCTTTGACTACGATAGCAATACTGGAAGTCCTTTCATGATAAAGATAGACTGGACAACTGGACCAAATTGGGCAACAGTTGGAACGGAGACCTCCTTAACTTCATTTGGAACCGCTCTAAACACAATGCCGACCATAAACTATGATTCAACCAATGGAAGAATAGTTTTTGCAGAGTTTGACGATGTCGCCCAAACTTCATTTGATGTTGCTTATATTGCTGATACTGCTGATACTACAGAGACAGGTATCGATCCAACAGCACTTACCAGCCTTCTCAGAGAAAATCCCAGTCTTGTTATCGATAATGGAGATTACTGGATCTTCTATAACCGCGGTAGCGCTCCCACTGACATCTATTATATTAAGAACACAGCAGGAAGCTGGGGCTCAGAAACCCTGTTCCGGGATGCAACGAACAATTCAGGTGCTAAGCGAGTCAATTGTGAGCTTGATGGTAGCAGTTCCAGAATAGATTGCATATGGACAGAGGAGGCAGCTACTGCATCAGACTTTGATGTCTTGTACGGTTGGTTAACCTTGGCAGTTTCAAGTATCCAACAAATAGCAGAAACAATAGCATATTCTGATACAAAGGAAAATGCATCTTCAAAGAACTTGTCAGATACAACAAGTCTTTCTGATATCCCGGTGAAGGATCAAACCAAGGTACTTACTGATACACTTGCCATGACAGACCCTCTCAGTATTGTTACAGGTTTTATTAAAAATCTGAATGAGAACTTGGTCATGAGTGATACAAGCATAAGAGCACTTTCAAGAAAGGTCGATGCTACTCTTACAATGACAGATACTGTAGATAGAACAATTTCTAGGGTCAAGGATATTGCTGATACAGTGACACTGACAGACAGTGTAGTTAGTCCAGTTGCTAGAGTTCAGGATATCACAGATACACTTACTATGACAGATTCCATCACTGCTCTCAAGACTACAACATTATCAGATACTCTCACAATGACAGATACTATAGTTACCACAGTCAGCAGGGTCCAGAATATATCAGACACTCTTACAATGACAGATACAGTAGATACAACAATTTCTAGGGTCAAGGATATAGTTGATACGCTATCACTAACTGATTCTGTAGTTACTTCAGTTGCTAGGGTTCAGAATATAGCTGATACACTGTCACTAACAGATTCTATAGTCAGTGTAGTCAATAGAATTCAGAATATATCAGATACTCTCACAATGACAGATTCAGTAGTTACTCCCGTTGATAGAGTGCAGATATTGCCAGATACCTATACCTTAACAGATTCCATAATTATTACGGTTGATAGAGTCAAGGATGTAGCCGATAGTATTACTATCACAGATACAGTAGTTACCACAGTCAGTAGAGTTCAGACTGTATCTGATGCGGTATCACTAACCGATACTGTAGTTACTGAAATTAACAGGATTAAGGATATCACAGATACCCTTAGTATGACGGATTCTATAACTACTCCAGTTAATAGAGTTCAAGTATTATCAGATACTCTCAGTCTAACAGATACTATAACTACTCCAGTTAATAGAGTTCAGAATATAGCTGATACGCTATCACTAACAGATTCTATAACTACTCCAGTTAATAGAATTCAGAACGTATCAGATACTCTCAGTCTAACAGATTCTATAACTACTCCAGTTAATAGAATTCAGAATATAGCTGATACGCTATCACTAACAGATTCTGTAGCTACTCCAGTTGGTAGGGTCAAGGACATAGCTGATACACTTACTATGACAGATTCAGTAGATACAACAATTTCTAGGGTCAAGGATATAGTTGATACACTATCACTAACTGATTCTGTAGTTACTTCAGTTAATAGGATTCAGAATGTATCAGATACACTGTCACTAACAGATTCTATAGTTACTACAGTTGGTAGAGTTCAGACAGTATCAGATACTCTCACAATGACAGATTCTGTAGTCAATTCAGTTGTTAGGGTTAAGGATAT
>JBHICH010000034.1:0-16153 GCA_046759465.1 Nitrososphaerales archaeon | reverse complement strand
TGAATACATAGATTCTAAATAGCTTAACTGCAATGTAATCGTAGCAACGGCAAAACCTCGCAAGTTGCAAAAAACCAACACAGCCATTTGTTGGAAGTGTGGCTGAGGCGCAGGTATGGAACTAAACTCCAAGATCTGCTTATTCCCCATGCCTGCGCCATGTCTGTTGTAGTTCTCTGGTGATCAATATTCTACTGATTCTCGTTTTTGAAAATTGTATACACAGTTTAAAGGAAGCGAATTGCAAATAATATGTAGAATGAACAAGATAGTGACGCAGTTAAAAAGCACGTCAGTAGCAGTGGAATTGATGAGCGCCTATCGATCTCTATATGAAGAGGCGGGAAAAGAATTGTCCAAGATAGATCTAGAACTAGTAATGAGTATGTTAAGATACCAAACGAAGTACCCTGAGAAGACTCCATGGGTTAGACTTGAAATAATCTTCCATCCGTCGGTAGACCAAACAGTTAAGAAGGATGAGCTGTTCGAGAAAACTGGTAGCTCTGCGGATATAAGGGATGGAAATATCTTCATAGTTGATCATTTCGTAACACTTCAGAATTTAGAGGAATTAGCAAGAGATGAGGAGATAGAATACATCAAGGGAGAGGTTATGCCTTCCCGCCGTTACTAAACAGATGTGATATTTGCATTCATACATGTTTAGGCATACTGAGTTTATCCACAAATAACTATTATCATATATGAGAATCATCCTTGATAATTATCTGTTAATTTATCTTTGGTTTTGCAAAAATAAATAACAGAGGCGAAAGGATGAAAAGGATAACCTTAATCATAAAGCCTGAAAGACTAGGATCAATTAAAGAAACCCTGGTAAATGCAGGGATAACTGAAACTTCTTACTTCGGCCATAGATACCATTCTCCTGAAGGACTAACTATGTGGTGGGGAGGCGCAGTACCAATGGTTCAACACTATACAAGCTGGGTTAGACTAGAACTTTTCGTGGACGAAGTACAGTTAGAAAAAGCACTGCGTTCGCTTGCAAAGTTTGTGGATGAGGATGAGATCAAAGTAGGCATCGAATCTATCTTCTTTTAGTACAGGTTCTACTTCTCTTTCGGCCTAAAAACAAGACGAATACTAATTTTTAGAGGAACACGTAATTGCTGAAACATCTATATATCACAAAATAAAGCGTGATGCTATGCCAATATCATATATTCTAATAAATTGCGATCTTGGTTTTGAAGAATCCATAATCAAGGAGATAGAGAAGATCCAAGAAGTGAAAGAGGTTCGAGGTGTCTATGGCGTATTTGATATATTTGCAAAGGTTGACTCTGATGATATGGCTTCTGTGACAGCTGCTATATCAAAGATAAGAAGGATCAATAAGGTGCGCTCAACAAATTCACTGATGGCAATAGAAGAGCAAGGCGGAAGGTAAAGCAATAGGTGTTAACGGAGTCTACGGTTTTGATCGTGCCTTCTTTGTCAGGTTTCCTTCCTCCCAGCACTAGGTACCTCAGTCAACTTTTCTTGTTGTGAGTTTCTCGGAATACCACGCGGCTATGCGGGCAAGTGAACTTTTTGAGTGAAATCGCCTCCGGTGGGCAACTAGATCGAGTCTGCTATAGCAAGTGAATAAGCAGCCTATTACAGGGCATCGTAGGGTATACAATAGTACAGGTTTCTTAATCATTTGCTTCTTTCCATCCTCGATAGTTTCATTAACTTCCATCATGTCTTTACTTCATCTTGCAATGATATATTGCTACTACATAATTTCCATAGCTGATTATCAGAATTAAAAATCGTACATTGTTGTTAAATGATGTAGTCAAGAAGCTATCATATGCAACAGTATCTGCAACTAAAGGCAAAGGATGTAAGTAACAAAGCGATCAAGCTTGAACCAGATAAGACACTCTACGACGCGCGCAATGCTATGCTAAGATACAATATCAGCAGAGTGGTGATTGCTAAAGATAGTAAACCAGTAGGAATTATTACGGAGAAGGATATAGCGCGCTTTCTATACAGACATGTAGCGAGGCGGCGGCTTAATGAGATCAGGTTAGATGAGGTTATGAGTACAAATCTGATAACTGTTGACGAACAAAGTGACCTGAACATTTGTGCAAAGTTGATGATAGACAAAGAAATCAGCTCCCTAATAGTTGTTGATAGTAAGGGCGACCTAAAGGGTATATTCACAAAAAGCGATTTAATGAGTGTATATGCGATAAATTATGCAGGAAGGAATTTGGTTGAAGATTATATGACCAAACCTGTTTTCACGGTCGAACCTGACGAAACTACACATATGGTTCTTTTAATAATGGTCAACAATAAAGTATCAAGAGTTGTAGTAGTCAGAAACCAAAAACCAGTCGGCATCATAACAGGACGTGATCTGCTTCCAATGAGTGCGCTCTTCGGACCTGACACCTACGAGATCATGAGGGAAGTCTTCGTAAGACACAGAGAGGAGCAGATTATGGTACCGTCTGGCATAAGCGCTTTATTCCTTGCAAGGGATGTAATGAGGCACGACCCCATAACGATCACAAATGATTCGGATCTGGCCGAAGCCGCACAAATAATGGCAAGAAATAGGATAAGCGGTCTTCCAGTGGTAGATTCAAACAGCAATCTCGTGGGTATAGTTACCAAAACTGATGTAGTCAGAGCATTAGCTGTGATGGTTAAAGTTATAGAGCCTTGAATGATGATCTGGAACATCTAAAAGAAGTAAGACGGTCTAAATTCTCTTGGCTGGTTTCTTCACCACAAGTACTGGACACTCTGCATGCATCATAACGCCACTTGCTACGCTTCCAAGGAGTTTCGTAAACTTTGATCTTCCTCTCGTTCCCATGATTATCATATCCACATTTTCCTTTTCTGCATAGTCTACGATGGACTCGACTACAGAAATCGAGCCTGAAATAATTTTTGTTTTTATCTGAAGATTTTTGCTTTGTCGGAGATTTTTAATAACATCAAACCAAGCTTCTGCTACTTTTTCAGCCCCTTCATAATATTCATTAACAGATTTGAAATGGCGTGGGAATAATGGAATGCTGATAACATGTAGTATCACGACCGATGCGTTAACTTGGTTCGCGAGCGTCATAGCATATTCAGCTGCTTTCAACGACGCTTTTGATCCGTCTATTGCGAGCAATATTTTATTGACTTTTGTCTGTTTAGACATACTAGATCGCTTAGTTCGAAATTTCTAATGCTATTTTCTTCAGCCGGTAGAGTAAATATAGAACTCCTCCACCAATCATCATAGCGCTTCCAAGTGTAATAAGACCCTGAGAGTATGAGAGGTATTGATTAGCAAAGAGAGTCCAAACCGCAAATATAACTAGCGCTATCCCTAAACCTGTTACGGAAATAGCAGTTATTCTCGACCAAGGATACACCATTTTTGATCAGTTATTAATGCGTAAATATTCTTTTTAACTTGGGGCTCGATTTTCATATATGATTCTCATTCTTGAGAATTAACTACAAACGTGAGCATATACTTCTTACGAGTCACTAATATCTGAAAAGATTGCTAATTCTAATAATTGAATGCCGTCATAACTCACAACGCTAACGCGGTAGAATTCGAAAAGACTTTAGGAATTCTTCCTTACATTTTTGTGTGCAGAAAACATATCCCATATAAAGCACTGGCTGCTGAATCTTTTTGTCACATTTAAAACACCTTTTTATGTATGTTTCATTAGCAAGTTCGCTCATTGTTATCAAACTCCTAGTAATAGCTATCAACATGGACTAGACCAACATGCTTCAACAGTTTTTTCTGGCCCTTGAATATAGAATGACAGTAGGGACAGGAGATTTCAAGCACGCCAGCTTCAATCTCTTCAATTACCTTTAGCACTGAGGTAATACTCAGATCAACCTGCATTGCGATTATATCCACTGGTATGCCTGAAGAATACAAGTTTCTAACCATTTCCTTCTTTCTAGGTTCAATTGCTGAACTCAACATCATCATACGACATAGGTTCGTCGACCAACGATATATTGTGTGTATACGCTTTTCATAAATGATTATCAACTGTGAAAATCAGTCATAAGAAGTCTCTTTGCTTAATATACTGCTTTTAGAAGTATTATTGGCAGATATATTGGACATTTGGCAAGTAAGATGTAGCAATTGTGGTTATGGAGCTAAACTAACGATAGGCTCAACCGAGCTTGCCCAAACATATAGTGACTTGAATGAAGATTATGCATTTTATCAGTTATTTGTATGTCCAAAAGAAAGAGAGTTCGTGATCGCAAATGTTCAAAATCGGGATTTCGATAATACGTGTCCTGCTCACGGTGGTAAGTTGGTACCTGCAACAGATATACCACCTAAGAAGTGTCCTAAATGTGGTGCTGATATCGAGGCTAAAAAAATAGATGTTAGCGAATCTATAGGGTGATCAAATGGGTGAATCAATAGCACGTAAGATAATTGAAGAGCATCTTGTTGATGAAAAAATGGAGCTGGGAGAAGAGATAGGCATCAAGGTCGACAGAGTACTAATGCAAGATGCTACTGGTACAATGGCATGCCTTCAGTTTGAAGCATTGGGCATACCAAGGGTTAGTGTTGAGCATGCTATAATTTATGTTGATCACAACATCTTACAGGTTGGTTTTGAGAACCCTGATGATCACAAGTTTCTGGAAACCTTTGCCGGTAAGTATGGGATATACTTCTCGAAGCCGGGCAATGGCATATGCCATCAAGTTAATCTGGAAAGGTTCTCGATACCTGGCAAGGTATTGATTGGTTCCGATAGCCATACACCAACTGGTGGAGGCGCTGGCATGCTTGCGGTAGGAGTCGGCGGCTTGGACGTTGCTGTTGCTATGGGTGGAGCACCATTCTACACGAAGATGCCTAAGATCGTTGGTGTAATGTTAAGAGGGAAATTAAGACAGTGGGTTACTGCCAAAGATGTTATTCTAGAAATGTTGAGAAGGCTTACTGTCAAAGGCGGAGTTAACAAGATCTTCGAATATTATGGCGATGGTGTGAAGACACTGTCAGTTCCTGAGAGAGGAACGATATGTAATATGGGGGCTGAGCTTGGGGCAACAACATCGATATTTCCATCGGATGAAAATACGCTAGATTACTTCAAAAGGCAAGGAAGGGAGAAGGACTGGAAGCCTTTGGCTCCAGATACAGATGCTCAATATGACGAAGTCATAGAGATAGAGCTTGGCGAACTTGAACCCATGATAGCGTGTCCAGGCTCTCCAGACAACATAAAGAGGGTCAAGGATGTGGAAGGAGTAGAGGTTCAGCAGGTATTGATAGGTTCCTGCACAAACTCGAACTATCAAGAACTCATGACCGTTGCGCATCTGCTCAAGGATCGGAAAATACATCCAAATGTTACAATGGCAGTTAACCCGGGCTCAAAGCAGGTTCTGGAGATGGTTGCAAGGGATGGCGCAATCCATAACATAATCGCTGCAGGTGCAAGGTTGCTAGAGCCAGGATGCCATGGTTGTATTGGAATGGGCTCTGCTCCAGGAACTGACTGGGTCTCTGTTCGCTCATTTAACAGAAACTGGCCTGGCAGAAGTGGCACCAGGAATGACAGGGTTTACCTTACAAGCCCGGAAGTCTGCATTGCATGTGCAATAACTGGAAAGATTACCGACCCAAGAGAGTTTGGTCAATATCCTGAAGTACCTTGGCCTGACAGATTCGTAATTGATGATTCAGCAATAATACCACCTGCAAATGATCCTAGCAGTATTGAGATAGTAAGGGGACCGAACATCAAACCGTTGCCAATAAGAGGAACAATGGGGCAAACGCTGAAGGGTGAAGTTTTGATAAAAGTTGATGATAACGTAAGCACGGATGCTATAATGCCTGCGGGTGTAAAGGTATTGCCATTAAGAAGTAACATACCTGCAATAAGCGAATATGTATTTTATTGGCTAGAACCAAACTTCGCGAAGAGAGCAAAGGAGAAGGGAGGAGGCTTCATAGTTGGAGGAGACAACTATGGGCAAGGTTCAAGTAGAGAGCATGCAGCGCTTGCACCTATGTACCTAGGTGTGAAGGGTGTGCTTGCAAAATCTTTTGCAAGGATTCATCGAGCAAACCTGATAAACTTTGGGATAGTCCCATTTGAATTCGTAAATCCCTCTGATTATGATCAGATAGAGTATGAAAGCGAGATCAAGATCGATAATATCGTAGATGAATTGTCTCATGGAAGCAAAGCAATCCTAGCAGCTATCGAAGGTAGCAAGATCGAACTGAAATTGAATTTCACAGAAAGACAGAGTAAGCTGCTGATAGCAGGTGGTTTACTTAACTTTACGAGAAAGGCAAAATAGTTATCTCCGTAATTAAGATAAATTTTCGTGGAAAGCGGTGAAAGTCCTTGGTGAAAATCTAGGCTTGAATTTTGATAAACATGCACCCGGACTTTATGGTCTAAACAATTTTCTATTCTTGTGGGCAGTCAGTATGAACATTGCTATAGCAGATGCGAACATGATGCCTATAATTGATGGAAATTCAGGTATTACTTTTGTGCCAGTTATCTCTAGCGTATTAGATCCAGACGGAAATTCGATGTGAAAGAGTCGATAAGTTTCCGTTGCTTCCAGCTCCTCAACCTCCAGCGGTTCTCTATCGTCTACATCTACAGTGAAATCTCTTCCCTCAGAATCTATCATCTCGCGAGGTAACTTTATGTTCAGATGTGCCGTTTCTTCAGCTCCAATGATAGCAGTATCAACACTCGCAAGGTGTATTCTAACGGAAATAGATTCTGGTTCTATTTCAATCTGCCTTATTTCTGCGTAGGTGCCAAAGTATTCGACATTAAATTTGTGATCTTCGAACACAACTGGGAATTGTGAGAAGATTTCAGGCACCTCCACCTCTTCATGTACTTCATGTTCTTCTCCAGTGACGATCACTGTAGCAATCATCCAAGGATGTGGGATACAGAAATAAGGAAATTCTCCTGGTGTATTAAATTTCCATTCAAACGTTTCCCCAGGCTTCAATAAGGGGGACTGGAAAAATAACCCCCACGTATCTCCATTGTTAGGTTCTCCGCTAGATACCGTGTGAGATACGTTATCCAAGTTTGTCCATAATAGGAGAGTGCCGGTATCTATTCTTGCTTCAGCTGGTACGTAGAACTGTGCGTTACTTGGGTTGCTGGATCCCGCAACTATATCAACTCTGACTGGTTCCTCTGTAGCTAATGAGTCAATCAAAACCGTAGGAGCCACAAAATATAGTATTAGAAATGTAATTCCAATCCATGCTAGCCTTATCATTTTATTCGTCATAACCATCGCCATGGCAAGATGCTAGTGACTAATGGACTAATTAAAGATTCAGGAGGCCGAATAGGTTCTACCAGTATGCACTTTTTGCCATGTCGTCATTGGGTATTACTTCAACTTCCAATGAGTCAACGCCAAAGATCGTTCGCACTGCTTTGATCTTGCTTCTGTAAAGATAGTACCTCTTGCCATCCTCGCTGATTATTGAACCCATTATCTGAAGCAGCCCACTCTCTTCTAATTCATGTATTCGTCGATATGCGGTGCTCATTGGAATCTTGCATTCTGTGCTTATTTCAATTACCGACCTTGGTTTGTCCATCAAGAATGTAAGTATCATTCTGGAGTATTCGTCAGCTAAGGCTTTCAATAGCATATCCTTGAATTTTTTGTCGGCTAAGTTCGCTCCAGTCTGCATAATGGTTACTGGTAATTGTGTGCTTTTATATTCTTTCAAAAATCACCTTTTTCAATTTTGATAATCAATTCTGAGAATTCTAAGCCCGCTTGCTTTAAATCTGCGAATACAGAACAAACTACTGGAGGTGGAGTAAATGTCTGATGAAATAAGCATTAAAAAGATACTCCTTCCGATAGATGGCTCTGAAGTCTCATTAAGAGCTGCAAAGTTTGCAATAAAGATTGCAAAGACAGAAAAATCGAAAATAATTTGTATCCATGCAATATGCACTCCTACATACATACCAGGAAACGCTAGTCCAGCCTCCTATTACTTAGAGGCAAGAAAACTGGCTGAAATCTGGCTCGGCCATGCAGTAGAGTTAGCAAGAAAAGAGGGTGTTGATTTAAGCACAGAGATCGTTGTTGATGCTGCATCAGCTGTTGACGCTATTGCTAATTATGCAGCTAATGAAGATGCAGATTTGATAGTCATAGGGACAAGGGGCAGAACGGGAGTTAAGAGGTTCTTGCTGGGAAGTGTTGCAAATGGTGTAGTGATGCATGCAGAGTGTCCTGTTTTAGTTGTGAGGTAAAGGGGGATGGGCGTCTCCAAGATTTCTAAAGTAAGGATAACATTTCTGAAAGAGGATATCGAAGAAGTCGTAAAGCAGTTATTCACTTTTAAGGAGTTCCATCCCACAGAAGAACCCCCATTTTCTGAGGATTATAGAATAATAAAACTCAAGTCGAGAGCTTTTGAACTTTATAGCATGCTAAACCGTATTATTGATGGACTGAAAGCAGAATACGATTTCGAAGTCTATATTGAACCAAAGGAAAAGATTACGTTAAATCCAACCAACTGGACGCAACTCATGGATCTGATCGAAACTAAAAAGAATCAAATTGAGTTAAAGGTATCAGCCGGCGCAAGGTTAAGTGAACGTGATTTAATTGCTCTCTTAGCATTAAAAGAAGCGTCCTTAACAGTATTTGATGCGTTAAGAAGGATCAGGGTAAAGCAAGAGCTAAGATACGGTCTGACAATTGAGGGTTTCATTCCGTCAAAATTGGGCGACAAATTTAAGGGAGAATTTTCCAAGTGGTTGCATTTTGTACAACCCATAAGAAAGGATAGATGGGCACCTTATGTACCAACTCTTCTCACAAATCCTAAATTCATTAAATTATTTGAAAATATTACCCTTGCACAAGGAATGCCCAAGTATAGGGAAATAGATCCCACTCCTTTTATAGCATTCATATTTCCGCTGTTTTATGGAATTATGTTTCCCGACCTCGGACAAGGATTGCTGCTAATACTTTTTGGCAAGATCATTTCAACGAAGAAGAAAAGAAAATTCAAGTATTGGGGAAAGATGCTGATGACGCTTGGAGTATCTTCCTCGATTGTTGGCGTTATTACTGGAAGCTTCTTCGGTCTGGAGTTTGGAAAAACGTTCTGGACTCTTCCAAGCCTCCGTGTGTTTGAAGATGGAACTATTAACACAGGAGTTTTTATTTTTATTCTAATGGCAACGATAATCATAGGTACTTACCACCTTATGTCTGCCTATTTACTTGCTTTTGTAAACAAGTTAAGAGCGGGCAAGTACATAGATGCTTTTACAAACCATCTCGCTACCATGGTAATGTATGCATCAAGTATTCCATTTGCTTTATCTTTGATAGGTTCTGGTCAGAGAGTTGAAAATATTCTTACGAGCACTAATCCCACTCCTCTATTTGCACAACTTGGTTTTGATATTCCATCTTCGATGATAGCAATGATCTCTTTACCACTTTTAAGTGCGTCTATACTGACGGTAGTATTCGGTAGGGCTATAACATCATTAAGGCATAAAGACCACAAATTTAGCTCAGAATTAAAACAAGGAATAACCGATGTCTCTTTTAGATCTTTTGAGTTCTTTACAAATACATTAAGTTACTTGAGGCTTGGCATCTTGCTAATGATGCATTCAATACTGATGGTGCTAGTTAACGGCGCATGGACTTTAGGATTTTTAGGATTGCCTCTGATAGTGTTGGGTAATATATTGGTCATAGTGCTAGAAGGATTTGTAGTTTACATACAAGATCTTAGATTGCACTATTATGAATGGTTTACAAAGTTTTATGAAGGTGGAGGTATACCATTCACATATCTTCAGCGAGAAACACAGTTTGTTGAAATTAAATTTGGTGATAGAAAGGATCAACCCGAACCTATAATGGTTAAAGCAGTGAGTTGAAGCAATGGAATGAGTTCAATGATTTTGCAAAGCTTTTTTTGAGTCCTTTGCCTTTTTCTGATGTAACTTCCGGTTGGATTAGATGTGCAGCATTCTTTAGGTGCTATGTGGCCTTTTCAAGTATAGCTAGCTCTCTCTTCCTTAAGACTTGTTTCATTGTCTTCAGCGAGTTTCTTATGGTAACCTCGGTTATACCTGCTTCATCAGCGATTTTCTTTTGTGGAATGGTTTGCTTGCCAAGGCAGGATGCAAGGTACAAGGCTGAAGCTGCAATACCTCTTAGATCCTTACCGCCTAGAATATTTTTTCTTCTAGCTCTATTTATGATCTGAAAAGCTTTGCGCTCCACCCTTACTTCAAGACCTAGATTATTAGCGATACAGGGCAGATAACTTTTTACATCTTGGACCGGCATCTTAAGATCTAATGCGTTAACAATGAGGCGGTAAGTCCTTGTTAGTTCTCTCTTTCTAAGGTTGGCAGCATCACATATTTCCTTAACAGACCTCGGGATTCTTGCCATTCTACATGCTAGATACAATGCTGCTACTAGAACAGAAGAAATGGAACGCCCACGAACCAGTCCTTTTTTCAACGATTTTCTGTAGATGTAAGCAGCCTGTTCCCTTGTATTTTTGCCTAATCCCAACTTATCCGTCAAAGCATCAAGTTGCGTGAAAGCTTCTCTGAGGTTCCTGCTCCTAGAGTGGTCAAGCTGAAGACGATAATCCCAAGTTCTTAGCCTCTTTAGCATAACACCTGAGCCTGAGGGCAAGGGTCTTCCCGATGCATCCGCATCGTGCGATCCTATTTGTGTCGATAATCCTTTATCAAATACTGATAGAGTGAAGGGGTCTCCAGTTCTTTTCTTCTCTATATAGTCGTCCAAGCTGAACGTTCTCCATTCTGGACCACCTTGCTCTCTCCTTTCACCTAGAACTATTCCGCAAGCGTTACAAACCTCCTCCCCGGTCAAGACGTCCAAAATCAGGATTCCCTTTCTGCACCATGTACATGAATTTGCTTGGATCGCCTTTGCCATTACAACAACCCCTCCGTCTATCCTTGCAAGATATCTTTATTAAAATGCAATTATAATTGTCAGAATTGATTATCACAACTGATAAGATGTCTATTTTCAATTTTGACAAAGGCTTGTTGATGTTGTTACCAGTAATAAAATAACTCTATTTGCGAATTAGATGATATTATTCGTGTGATCCTATTGATAATGGTCTTTCTGGAATTATTTTCAATTTTGACAATCATCGTCGAAAATCGTAGCTTAGCTTTATAAGTACAGTTTTCGAATTGATGTCAGTGAGCAAAATGGTAAGAAAAAAATCAGAAGCAATTTTGAAGGAGGAAAGAAAGACGAAAGAGTCTGAGAAGGAGTTAGAAAGATTCGAAGTATTCTCTCAATATATCTGGGGAGAGTAAAATTAAGATTCTTTGTTTTCTTAAACTACGAACCTTTAATTTTTACAGTTCTGACTATGTGTTACTAGTACGGGATGTGCGTTTTGGTAGAGGGAGTTAGAAATGCAGCTGATCTTCCAAGATAGAGGCGAGGCAGCCAAAAAACTTGCCAAAATGTTAGAGTGGCTAAAGAAGGAAGAACCTATCATTCTTGCTATTCCCCGTGGCGGGGTAGTTACTGGCGATGTTATTGCCTCTGCGCTTGGTGCTAAACTCGATGTCGTGGTTCCGCGAAAGCTCGGTGCACCTTACAATCCAGAACTTGCAATAGGTGCCGTGATGCATGACGGTACCTATTTCCTGAACACAGACATAATACGCATGTTAAACGTGCCTCGAGAGTATATCGATGCAGAGATAGCCGCCCAAATGAGGGAGATAGAGCGGCGATTGCTGCGGTTTAGAGGAAGCAAAAAATATGATCTGCAGGGCAAGATTGTAGTTTTGGTTGATGATGGTATTGCCACTGGAGCGACGATGTTCGCTGCTGCCCAGTGGGTGAAGAAGCAAAAAGCCAAAAAACTGATCGTAGCTGTGCCTGTAGGGCCAATTAAAACGATTGATAACCTCAAGAAAGTGGCAGATCACGTAATAGTTGTTTTATCACCACTCCTGTTTGAAGCTGTTGGAGAATTTTACCAAGATTTTGCTCAAGTTAGTGACGATGAAGTGCAAGAAATAATGACCAAGCACGGATACAAGATAGTTGCAAGACAGTAATAATAAAGTGTATAAAACCTGCGAAATCGTAAGCGTATGTCAGTTATGGCTCCAGTTCCCTGTCTTCTTGGTTTCCAGATGGCCTTATACAAACAAAAATAGATGGATGTTATAGGCCAAATAATTTTGGATGGTTGTTTTTGAGTTGCTTTATCCTGTTCCTGATTGTAACTTCTGTTACTCCTGCAGCATCAGCAACTTCTTCTTGGGTTACATCTTCGCCGTTCTTTACGCACGTTAGGTAAAGGACAGAGCCAGCCAAGCCCATCGGATATTTTCCTGCAGTACCACCAGCCTTCCTGATCTCTTTCATGGCCTTAACTGCATCACGCATTATCTTTTCGCTCAATCCTAACTTAGTAGCTACCTTAGAAACTGATTTTAACGGATCAGGCAACGGAATATCAAGGTCAAATTCATTAACAAGCAACCTATACGCCCTAGAAAGATCCTTCATCTTCATGTTTGCTGCAGCTGCTACTTCCTTCAGTGACCTTTGTGTGTCAAGCTGCCTACATGCAGTGTACAAAGACGCAGCTACCATTGAAGCCATAGTTCTACCTCTTCCAAGTTTTCTTTCATGCGCCTTCCGGTAAATGTATGCAGTTTTTTCAATTATAGCATCAGTCAAAGCAAGTTTGTGCTTTAACTTGTTCAGCTCATTGGAGGCAAACATCAGGTTTCTATCAGTTGGTGTATAAGCCTGTGTTCGAAAGTCCCAGGTTCGTAAGCGACGCATAGTTACCTTCATATCGGCATCTATCCTTCTTCCAGAGGCATCCTTGTCTACCCTGCCTATTATCGTAGACAGACCCATGTCGTGCCTTGCCAATGAGGTAGGTGCCCCAGTTCTGCGTCTTGACTCGAACTCCTCTTTGCTGAATGCCCTAGCGTCGGTAGATACTTCGACGTTTTGAGCTAGAACCATTCCGCACTTGTTGCAGATAACTTCTCCAGTAGATTCATCTGTAACTTTTCTTTCGCTACAACATAACGTACATTTCGAGAACATACCTTTGTAGATAGTTACATAATGCCTCTTTAGCCTTATAAGGGTTTACATCTTAAGATCTTTTTGTTTGCTCGATTGACCTTAGCTTTAAAGAATTTAGCAATTGCATAAAGAACTGGCTCGCTATTCTTAGCGCTCTTCACATCTTTCGTCATAACTTCAGATACTAGAATTGCCATTTCTTACATAAAGATGGGTTATACGATTTCTAGAGATGATTATCAATTTTAAAAATTATCGGGCTCTGATAATGATCTCTTTAAATGAGGATAACTTCCCACTTGAACAAGGAATAAATTAGAAACACAGCAGGAATAGGAGTACCGTTAAATGCTCGCCTTTAGCTATGGGCAAAACATTGTCACTCTTGATTATCACAGATGAGAAAAGTGTTCAGTGTTTAAGCATCTGTTCCAAGATATGTACATTGTGAAACTCAACCACAAAATCACAGGCATTGTATTGTTGGTTGGAGCATTATCCTCAGCCCTGCTGATAGCAACAGCTCATGGTTCACATCTCGGTCCTGGTTCCCCCGAGGATGACATTCCTAGTGCACTATTTATGGTTGCAATAATAGTTGCTGTTTTAGGAACGATCCTATTTATGACAGGGAGACTGAAGATGCTGGTGAAGACATCGAGCTAATATTAATGAGATCACATATGGTCTAGAATGTATGCATCACTATAGATAGTAATCTATTCGTACTTACGCACAATAAACGCTTTACAGATGTTTCTGGAAACCCGTAAATTCTTTTTTGTACGTAGGCTGATGAAGGAATAAAACCAAAAAACCCACATGTGCGTAGTGAAAGAGTCTAATATACGCGTAGGCTTACGTAATTAAAAGAAACACTGCTGGCATGAACAGCGATCCATGAAGCGGGACACGAAAATCCATTTTACGAACTTTTACCGTCACTGAAACCGCCAGGCCGGCTACAACTGTTGTTCCGAATCGTATGGTATTGTTAAATGATGTGGTCAGGAAGCTATCACATTCAAAAGTATTTGCAACTAAAGGCAAATGATATTGGTTGCCTAGTTGTGGTTAAGGATGGAAATCCTGTTGGAATAATTACAGAAAGGGATCTTGGGTGTAGCCATAAAGGGATGTTATTTTCAGAAATTTCATATGCTGCAGTAGAAGGTCTGGAGCTTTAATTTATCTAATCTTTTAACTACTTCATTTGCATAAGAATTTGCAGTCGATCTGGAAACCCTAAATCTTCTCTGAGCCTCATCTGCAATCTTAGTAAAATTGGAGATGTTATGGTTCACTGTCCAATCGGTAAGAGTGAGTATCCTTAACTCCCTAGTATGCTTGTAGAGCTGCAGTTGAGACATGCCCATTTAGAAGTATATTCAAACTCCTCTTTAAAACCAACAGACATTTTTCAAATGTGAGAATATCAGCAAACAAATATTTGCTCACAGCCCATTTTCTATTTGTTGTTATGAAATCATTTTTTCCTAGTCTTCAAGTTTCTCCTTATGGATATGCCATATAGTGAAGAACACGCTAGCGAGAAGCGTTCCATAGTATGAATGAGAATAACCAGAGTTGCAGAATATTGTTATAGCGACAAATTCATTGCTAACAGTCTTACAGATATCAGAAAAAAGACGTGGCTACTTCACAGGATACTTTCTCAGTTATTGAACTCCACACGGTACTTTATCATCTCCATCTTAGTTATCGAAAGAAAGACCGTGCCTCCATGGAATCCTGTTATTAGCGATGTTGGAATTACATATTTCCAACCGCCCTCCACCACCGTTATATGCGTCATCGTCTGGCCCCATACGAACCCGTGTGACAAGCCATCAACTGTCCTGACTTCCTTGTTCAGGATCGACTTTGTTTCGAGCTTCAGAGCCATCTTACTCTATCCACCTCCTTACAAGTATATTCTACTAAGAACTTCTTAAATCAAATAGACATTTTCCACCACTGATAATCAACTTTGACAACACTACGAGAAGCTCAGAACGAGGAAAATTGAGTCAGCTAGAATCATCTGGTGCGCAGTAGGTGGATATAGACAAGCAGGTATGGTCGGCCAGCTACAACTTTTGTTCTGAATCGTGTTTTTTGATGACGACTTACCACTAGGCAAGGTTCAATTTATTAAGATAGATACTTTCTTACTACATCCGTGAGTGCAAAGAGTCCTAACGAATCCAAAGCTCAAATGACGGTTGTAATGCTGCCCTCTGATGCAAATCCGCAGGGTAACGTCTTTGGAGGTGTGATTTTAAAAAATATTGACCTTATAGCAGCTGTAGTAGCAAAAAGACATACAAGGACCAATATAGTTACAGCTAGTATAGATAAAGTTAACTTCCTTAAACCTGTTTTAGTTGGAAATGCGCTGATACTTACCGCTAGACTCAACTACGTTGGTAGATCATCCATGGAAATTGAAGTTAAAGTGGAAGCAGAGGATTTAGAGAAAGGAGATAGAATTCCTACAGGCACCGCTTTTGTTACAGCAGTAGCGCTGGATGAGAATAGTAGACCAACCGAAGTGCCAAGACTCTTGGCTGAAACTGAAGAGGATAAAAGGAGGTTCTCGGAAGGAGAGGCGAGGATGGCACAAAGAGTCAAGGAATTGGGCAAGGTAAAAACTTGAAGCCTTTTCGAATCACGTTAGTTTCTTGCGTTATTCCAAGGGATAGAAAATGATGATTAGGTCGTAGTTCTTAATTTTGATAGACCACACTCCAGAGTTATCTCTCCAGCTATTTGTGGCTCGTTAGGAAGTATATGCTCATGTTTATGGTAATTATCAACTCCATAAGATAGTTAGTGGCAATTCTCAAAATTGATAATTTTATCTGCTACTAATATAGCCATTATGCGTGTTATTACACATGATAGGAAACGCATCGCTACTACCAGTTGCGATACTTGTATTAGCGATAACCCTGACACTCTCTTCAAATCTCTC
>JBHICH010000033.1:0-16607 GCA_046759465.1 Nitrososphaerales archaeon | reverse complement strand
AAGCACTATCTTTTGCTAGAATTTCTGAACATTCTAGGTATCAAGAAAAGCCAAGTTTATCAAGCTGCTTGTTATTGGTGGATACTGCCAACCTGGATAGAATATCTATCGCCTTTATCCTTGTACGATAATCCTTCCCTTCCTCATTCAGGAACGTGTCATACCTTAAAATCAAAGAAAGATTTCCCTTGCCTACAGGTATGTAATTTTCTATGTCCTTCTTCTTTCTGGAAATGCACTTTCCCTCGACCAGTGCATTAATTTTACGATCGTACCAATCTCTGTCTTCCTTCATACTCTTCATAATAGTATGAACATACTTGCATAAGAGCTTGAGTAAGGACAAACTCCGCACTCAAGATCATCTTCATCAGATCAGAAGGGCTAGAGTCTTCATCGTTTGTCCAACTAGAAATAGCAATGATGCAACATAAAAATTGCTTTATGACATTGTTGTGAAAATGCAAGTAGTTCAAAAATTCGAAATTCAACTATATTCATTCAAGTTATTCGCTATTTTTGCTAAATTTAATCGAAAATCATAGAACATAAAACGCGACAACAAATTAATGCAAAACCGATCAGATATTTATCTTTGACTCGAGAGCCTTGTAAAATTCTTCGCCACTGCTACTTCTGAACAACCTCTTGTATTCTGCAAATATGTACATTGTTCTGGTAGTATCATCTTGCTTGTACTTTATCCTAACCGGAGTGAGCTGGTACTTCTTCCCCTTGCTGTCCTTCCCAACAAAAAAGTCATCATAGCCCAGATGCAGATCAACTATCGAACTTAATGGTATTGTAAGCCTAAATTTTTCTCCGCGTAGAAGTTCCTTACCCTCAAAGATCAGCGATTGGCCGAATGTTAATGAACCATCATACCTGTGTGGTGGGAGCATCTGGGTGACCATCTTAGCCTTAAGAGTCTTGAGCAGTTCTAAGTTCCGTAAATCTTCCTCAAATATCAGCAGTGCTCGTTCTCTTAGCACAGGCATGAGCTGATCTAAACGCTAGTAAATATTATCTCTAATAAATTTTAATTATGCTAACTGAATAACATGAAGTGACGAAATCTACTCCCTATATGCCCAAAAACCTTATAACTTTCTTCTAGATAATTGCAGATCTATGACCGTGGATATCGTGCAAGATGTCAGTGGTTGGCTGATAAAGAGTAGCGATGCAGGTGGGGCTGCTGGACTGACTAGGGGGAGTGGTGCTGGTGTTTCCATACCAAGTGCTAAGGATATGAGTGAATTTCTCACTGCAATAGACATGTCATCTTCTGGTAGAAAGTATTACTTTACTCGAAGTGATGGCGCGTCTATCAAGGCATATCCAAGTGGGAGGAAGGTGGGAAGTATAGTCATAGAAAGAGCTCAAGGCAACTGGATTCGCTTGAGTCCCAGCGATGCAGGAGATTTGAGGTTAAAGCTCACTCGCTTACCGTAGCAACCTCTGCTTTATGTAGCAGCTGATCACTTTGATAATTCAGATCAGGGTTCATAATCTTGGGACCTATTATCAAAAAATCTTGGCCGTGGGTATTACATAGCGTTCTGATGAGGTCTACTCATGCCAATAGATGCAGGCTTGGTTATACAGTACCTTGCGCTAGCCTTTGGGGTTACTGGCGTAGTACTATCCTTATCATATCCACAAAGTTTGTTCAACAGAATAAGACTGGCAATAAGCTCCAATGAGGTGAAGACTGGAGAGATAACACTGAAGGTAGATGGAGCAACTGCTAAGATGGAAGGAGCAATAAAGAACATGGAAAAGAAAGGCAAGCAGATGGAGAGGAGAATTACGGATATCGATGAGTTGAACTCTGGCATTGACAACGTGCATGCGAGAATCGATGGCATAAGCAAGTCACTGATAGCAACAGAGTACGCGTTGAGAAGGAACGGCAAAGACCTAGCGAACCTCATGATGACGGTTCAGAATATGGGCAACAGGTTGGCAACAATAGGCAAGTCAGGCAGCGAACTTGAGTCAGAGATTTCGAAGCTTGGTAAGGTGACGCTGTGGGCCGAAAAGAATGTCAAGGAGTTGAGAGATGAAGTGAAGCTTGTTAGAAGTATTGCAAGGATTTCCAATGGTCACAGAAGGCTCAACGGAAATGGCAATGCAAAGCGCATAAAAGGAAATGGTAACGGAAAGCACACCCAAAAGGTGCTGGTAAAACAGAAGGCTAGTTAAACTCTTTTTTTATTTGCTCTTACAGCAGTCACCCTCTGGTATTTTATGACCATGCGGGCAGCTCCTTGGATGTTTTAGCAATGTGCACAAAGCTTCTGTAAATTTTTTGTTCATGTGATGCTCTATACCGCAGACCATTTCTTCATCAATATCTATCTTGAGCGAGTTCTTCATCAAGACTTCCAATAGCCTGCAGTTTCTTATCATCTGCTTGCCTATCTTTTCGCCTTCATGCGTTAGTTCAACAGCACCCTTTTTGTAAACTACCAACTTCATCTCGTCGAGTTTCTTTAGCATCTGAACAACGCTTGGCTGGGTTACATCAAGTATCTTTGCAATCGAACTAACCTTTACTTCTTCTGCCCTTTCCCTGATCCACCACATCGCCTTCAGATACATCTCGACATGCTCTGACTCCGCTGTACCAACAAAGAGCATTTCACCACTAGTCATGCCCATCTTTTACCTTAGATTGTAAGGATAAATAATTAAGTCTAACGCTATCAGCTCAATTGACTTGCTTTGCATCTTGCCACAGGTACTGGAAGTATTCCTTGGCAAAGCTCGCAAGTCCCATATGCTCCGCCCAGATTGCCAAGGGTTCGTAGTTGCTCATACCAGTCTTTTCTGCACCCAAAAGTATTACCACTTGACTTCCATCACTTATGACACCGCCTCCAAACATGCTGTTCTTAAACCTCACCTCGCCTATCCGTGATAGCGCCTTCACAGTGTCCATTGTAGCACTCTCTGAGGCTAGAACTAGTATTTTGACACCTCTTTCATTCAAGATCCTCAGTATTGGCTGGAGAGGCTTCGCAACACTTTCTGCAACTGCTGGTAACGCTAGCAGCATCTCCTTTTCACAGTTCTGAATTATCTCCTTGACCTTAGCCACTATGTTGTGTGATCCTCTAAGAACCCAGATCTCTGGTTTTTCCTTAATACCACTCTTTTCATAAACGGACATCAACTCGCTAACAACTACAGTTTCATTTAGCTTTACCTTATTCTCTATCCTCATTCGCATCGCTTCTAAAGCTGTAGAAGGCGACTTTGGATAAAATTTAGTAGGTCTAGAGCTGTCAGTTTCCAGCCATCCCTTTTCCTCTAGGCTGCCCACAATTTCGTATATCTTGCTGAAGGGCACACCAGACTTTTTGCTGAGCTCCTGAGCAGTCATCGTACCATCATTAAGAAGAGAAACGTAAACCCTGATCTCGTATCCAGTCAGGCCTAGACTCTCCATGGCTTTTCTAGCCTTGTCGCTAAGCACAAGTAAAGATGCATCTTCTGGCATTAATATATGTGTAATTGCTTGATTCACAAAAAACAATTCTTCCATCTGAAACTTGCATTGTATGGCCTGCTCTGCTTTGAATGTTACACTGCCTATGTTAGCATCAATTGAATTGACTAAAAACGTGCTTTAATAGTTTGGTAGCAAATAGATTATCTGAAAAAGATAGACGGCACGGTAAGTACGTTCAAGCGCCTCTCTATCTCTAGAGATATTTGATTCATACCATGAGAAGGGTTATTTGCGGTCAATTCCTCATCTCATGTCTCCCCTATCAAGGAAAACCCACGATTCACCGTATGATTGTATTGAATATGCTTATATGTAAAACGGCAGTCTTTTTTATAAGGTGTAGGGGATGGACCTAATCCAGATATCATCTAGTATATCAAAGAAGGAGACAAAAAGAAAGACCATAAGGTATACGCAAAGTATCTGCCCAGATTGCAACATGATTTTAGACGCTGAAGTCTTTGAGCGCGACGGAAAGGTCTTCATGACCAAGACATGTCCAACACATGGAGAGTGCGAGGAGCTCTACTTTGGCTCTTATGAAATGTATCAAAAGTTCAGCACTTACTGGATGGATGGAAAGGGTGCACATGCACCAAACGTTATGATCGATAAATGTTCATGTCCTATGAACTGTGGTTTGTGTACAAACCACTTGAGCCATTCAGGCTTAGCAAATATCATAATTACGAATAGATGTGATCTAACATGCTGGTACTGTTTCTTCTACGTCAAGAAAGGTCTTGAAGGTGCTTACCTTTATGAGCCAACCCTCGAGCAGATAAGAGCAATGGCAAAGACATTGAAGGCAGAGCGACCGATTCCAGGCAATTCATTGCAGATAACTGGAGGAGAGCCAATGTTAAGGGAAAATATTTTTGATGTCATCAAGATTCTGAGAGAAGAAGGCATAGAACATATACAGATGAACACCAATGGTATCAGGTTGGCATTGGATCCAGATCTGATGCGACAGATCAGGGAAGCTGGCGTTAGCAATCTGTACTTGAGCTTTGATGGTGTAACTCCTAGAACAAATCCAAAGAACCATTGGGAGGTGCCATACACATTAGAAAATGCTAGAAAGAATGGCATGACAGTTGTCTTTGTGCCAACAGTTATCAAGTCAATTAATGACCATGAGTTAGGTGATATTATTAGGTATGCGCAGAAGCACCTCGATGTTGTTCACGCGGTAAACTTCCAGCCTGTCTCCTTGACAGGTAGAATGACCAAGAAGGAGCGTGAGAAGTACAGAATAACGATACCTGACTGTATAAAGAGGATTGAGGAGCAGACCAATGGAGAGGTTCCAGAGGACGCTTGGTTCCCAGTTCCAAGTTGTATGCCAATGACAAACGTGATTGAACAGTTTAGCAAGAAGCCGAAGTATGAGTTGAGCATTCACTTTGCCTGTGGTGCAGGAACATACGTGTTCGAAGACGCAGAGACAAGGAAACTAGTTCCACTGACGTCATTTGTAGATATCAAGGGATTATTGGAATACTTCGAGGAGAAGACAGAGGAGATCAAGTCTGGCAAGAACAGATACCTGACGATGTTAGAGGTTGTTCGGAAGTTGAACTCATTCGTTGACAGAAAGAAACAACCTAAGGGATTGGACCTTGCAAAGATGTTTGCAAGCATACTTCTAAAGAGGAACTTTAATTCGGTAGGCTCATGGCATGTTAGAAGCTTGTTCCTAGGTATGATGCACTTCCAGGACAAGTACAACGAAGATCTCGAAAGACTGCAAAGATGTGATATCCATTATCTAACGCCAGATATGAGAATAATTCCATTCTGTGCGTTCAACGTTATACCGGAGTGGTATAGAGATAGGATACAGAAGAAGTATGGTTCACCAGTTGAAGAGTGGGAGAAGAAGAATGGCCAGAAGCTAGAAGATGGTTTGTATAGAGGTTTGTTAAGAAGGGGTAAACCGCAAAGTGAATTCGGCTGTGCAATGAGCGAGATGCACAAGCAGAGCGAGCTGGCTCAAGGATTAACTGGCATATAAGTAAACCACACATCTTTAATCTTTATCTTCTCTTAGGAAATCACTCACAACCCTATTGAACAAATCTGGCTTTTCGGCATGTGGTCTATGGCCACATTTTTCTATTATCAATAATCTGCAGTTATACATCCTTGTGAGAAACGGCCCACAATACTTTACAGGAATCAATCGATCCTCCTTTCCCCAAATAACTAATGTTTTTGCCTTTACCGATTTCAGCCTATTAGCAAGCCTTGGTGCATCAGAACTTCCACTCAATGATGATAGGAACGCATAGTTTGCTCCTGGCATACTAACATAATCATAAAGACTTCTAACATGCTCATCACTCACGGTTGCCTCACTGGCATCCGTTGGGATCACTGCTTTCCTTATATCTTCAAGGTTCTTAGCATCTAGGACCTTCACGTATTGTTTCAGTTCCCTTGTACCCTTGAATTCTCTCGGCGGTATTCCAGCTGGACTTGTCAAAACCAGTTTCTCCACCTTGTTTGGGTGAGCGATAGCAAACTCAGCAGCTATTTGTCCTCCCATAGATGAACCTACTACACTAGTCTTCTTTAGATCAATTGCATCAAGAAAGGCATTGAGAAAGTTTGTGAATGTTTTCATCGTGTATCGTATCTTGGGTTTATCGCTGTGACCAAAGCCAATTAGATCAGGTGCAAATACATGAAAATTTCTTCCAAAAACATCTATGTTGTTTATCCAGCTTTCAGCAGAGCCACCAAGACCATGTACGAGCAATAAATGATCTACACCGTCACCAGACTCTGCATACCTTACATTGTATTTTGTGACATTTATGAACTTAAATTGCAACTAACAACTTAAAATTACACTTGTACTTAAATGCAACCATGAAGATCAGCATCGCATTAGTGGAACCAAAACTTGCAATCAATGTGGGTTACATTGCAAGACTAATGAAGAATTTCGGTTTGAAGAAACTGCTATTAATAACGCCAAATTTTGACACAAACGAGGCAAAAGTATTCGCAACTCATGGTAAAAATTTGCTAGAAAGGGCTGAGATAATCGATTTTGCAGAACTAAGAAAATTCGATCTTCTTATAGGAACTACTGCAATGCGAGCAAAGAGCAGGTTGAATATCATAAGAGATTCTATAACGCTAGAAAGATTAGTTAGCATACTACAAAACAATTCTAAGGCCTGTATAGTTCTAGGTAGAGAATCAACTGGATTAACAAATAGAGAACTATCTTATTGTGATCTTGTTGTAAACATAGAAACGCTGACAGATTATAAAACGCTGAACATATCTCACGCATTAGCAATAATTCTTTATGAGATACTAGCTAAAGGAAGGAGCCGAAAAGCAGTAGCGTCTAAGAGTGAGAGAGAGTTATTAATAGCGTACGCACTTGGATTGGCAGAAAAATCGGATTATCCTAAACATAAAGAAGAGATGCTACAAACTACACTAAAAAGACTTCTCGCAAGTTCGTCTCCAACATCAAAAGAAGTCATGCTTTTGACTTCCTTGATAAGAGATGCAATATTAGCTATAGATAGGTCTTTAAAGGGAACTGTTAGCGCAGACACTAAATTCTATTAGTGTTCTAAATCAATGCCTTTGGTTCTTGGAGTTCCCACATAGCCACCACTTATCAGGTTTTCAAGTTTCTTCTGTAGTTCTTTAATCTGTTTCCCTTCTTGTTCTGTTAATGGTTCTTTGTTAAGTACCTTTAGGTTTAATTTGAGCAATTCTAGCCACATTGGAGCAAAGACCTCCTTCCAATAGCCTGGAGGAAGTTTATAGTAGTATGGATTTGCTTCGACTTGAATATCAAGCTCAGAACTATATGCTGGAGATCTCTTAACATGGAGCCATCCCAGGAAAATTGCTATTGGCACCCCTCCTGAAATTATGGTCAAAGCCCAGATGGCAAAGCTAGGAAATGCTGTTTCTAATGCGGGTATGCTTTTTATTGCTAGGTAGTAAACAACGACCATCATGTTTATGCCTGCAAGGACGAAGGCTAGATACGTTATATAGCCAGTTCTAAAATAGTACCAACTTCTGAAAGGCATCCGTGATCTCTTTACCATATGTTGAAGTGGAGTCCTGACAAATATATAATCATTGTAGTTGTCAATTATTGTTGAAAAGCTACAATCTGTAGTAAGAGCTAAACATCATCGAGATTTCCGCACGATTATATGCATTTGCCCATCTCCATAGCTCTTTTCAAACTCTAATTTGCAATTATATGATCTAAGAAGTTCCATTATCAGTTTGAAAAGATCTGGAGAATGAACTTCTATAAGAAGTGTAAGATCCTTACTGTTTGTTAGCACATTATGAGCACCTTTTAAAACTTCAAATTCGGCTCCTTCAACATCTATTTTGATCCAATTTACTTCTCCTATCCCAAGCAATTGCGACAAATAATCTAGCGTGTTAGCATTCACCTCAACAAATTTTTCTCGAGTTTCCACAATTAAACTATGATGACCACTACTGCCGAATTCATCTGTTAAATAAAGTCTTACTCGCATTTCTTTATCATATACAGCACAATTCAAAGTTGTAACATTAGTTAATCCATTTAGTTTGATGTTACGATTTAACATTTCAAAGTTCCCAGGATGAGGCTCAACTGCAACTACTTTGCCATTTTCTCCAATACGCTTTGAGCCTATTATTGTATAACGACCTATATGCGCACCAATATCTAAAAACACATCTCCCTCCTTGGGACAGAAGTGTTCTATTATGTCATCTTCATGTGAGGTCATAATTCCGAAGTCTTCTCCGTTAATTCTAACGCAGACTTTGTAATCGTATTTTGGCACGCTGAACTTGAGTACTATAAAATTATGCAGTCGTAAAAACTTAATAGCTTTATACATGTAGCTGTGAAAATTAAGCTCTTTTTCAAGGAATAGTCTATCTCTTCTTTTCTTGCCTAAAGCTATTCGAAGTAAAATTCTTGAAGCAATATAAATTGCTTTAAAAAATAACAATATGAACTGATCAGACGCCGTTACTCCTTTGGGTTCTTTTAGCAGCCAAGAAATTAGTTTTCCCATGTCATATCATTCTTCGTTGCAAACCAACCTCACAAATTCTTCTTTGAATCTTTGCTTGCTAAAGAGCGAGGATCTTTCCGTTGCTAATTGTCTATATTCTTTTTGTTTTGCGGAATCACTAATAAGAGATTTAATTATATCAGCAGCCTCTTCAGCTGTTCCGTAGCTGAAACCATACCTACCCTTCTCAACTATGTCTAGATACGCGCCTCCACTCTTGTGCACGACAGGTATCAAGCCTGCTGCCATTCCCTCAACTATTGAGATTCCGAAATGTTCACCTATCATCGTATGCAAATACACCTTTGCCCTTCCATACAATCTCTTAAGTTCTTGTTTGCTAACATCGGTGTGTAAATGCACGTTTGAGCAGCCAAGTTTTTCCTTTTCTGACAAAATTTTGCTTATAACAGAACCACTGAGCCTGTTTGTGCCTCCAACGATATGATATTCAATGTTTGGAGTGTGTGATGCAATCTTCGGTATTCTATGTAGATTCTTCTCTGGTGCAAACCTACTACAGGTCACAACCATGTTTTCTCTTTGCAAGTTTTCATTTCTGAATGTTTCAATTTCAACTGGAGGATACAAAACGTAACCATCATTTGGAAATATAGATTTCAAGACATCTTGTGTGTACTTGCTTGTACACAATGGGGTTGTATAACGAAGATAATTTGGATAGTGCAACTTTTGATACCATGCGTAAGGTGTAAAGTAAAACTTCCACAACTTGCTCGTACTGTATTTGCTTGTGCCATCATCCATCATTAGGTAAATTGGAAAGTAAACATATGTGTACTTGCACATAAGAGGAGTAATATCACCAAAAGTATTGATTGTGAAATCAAAACTGTTGCGATACATTAGTGAAGCATAGATCCCGGCTAATAGTCTTTGGTATATTCCAAAAATTCTTGGCCGTATACCAAATGGAAGCGCAAACTTTTCATGAAAATTTTCCGAGCCAAATCTTAACATCCCAAATGCATTTTCCACTTTATCCCAATCAGTCTTTTCTGCAGTCAATAGTGTTACATCGAAGCCTCTCTCCAAAAGTGCTTCCACCATTGTTAGACAAACTCTTTCGCCTCCACCAACGGTGTTGAGAGTGTTATGCAGTATGGCCACTGATCTTGCCATTATAATTCAACTTCCCTCTGTTCCAACTTTAAAGCTTTCCTCAGGTTGAAATTAATCTTTTTGTGAAATTCAGTCATTTCTGAAACTCCTCAAACTCAACTTACTGCCATTCCTCTTCCACTGCAAGCTTGGCACCGTAGTCAAAGAACCCTTTATGGTTGCTAAACTTCTGAATTGAGACTATTCCGAGGTTCTTTGGCAACTCGTCTGGTACATCCACATAGATCTTTCCCATATCAAAATATGTGAATATTCTAATATTTACACAAATGCAAGTTTCTACACATACATACATGTCCATGAGAAGATTTCTTGATAGGATGAGGTAATAATCATCTATTTTTGACGTCATATATATTAAGTAATATATTTGCCTCACTACGCTTGAATCACGTTGAAAGTGAAATTGATAGATGAAAAAATTGGTATATTCTTATTGAATGAAAAACAAGTTAAAGCATACATTCAAAAAAGAAAACCGAAAGTTTGCGTGATAGGGCTTGGGAGAGTTGGCCTTCCGGCTGCCATAGCTTTTGCTCTAAAGGGTTTTCGTTCAATCGGTGTTGATATTAACCAATCTTTAGTCGATCATGTAAACAGAGGCAAGGTGAATTTAAAGGATGAGCCCAAGATGAACAAGTTACTCAAGCGTGTCAAAAAGGGCTATCTAAGAGCTACCACCAACACAAAGACTGCGGTTGCAGAAAGCGAAATTATTCTGCTATGCTTGCCAACACCATTGAACACTAGCACCAATGAAGCAGACTACTCATATTTGGAGGCCACATGCAAGGAACTTGATTCTCTCAAGAAAGGATCAATGATCTGCGTTGAAAGTACAGTCTCTCCAGGCATAATTGAAAATCTGATCATACCGGCAATCGAAGAAACGTCTCGATTGAGGGCTGGTATTGATTTCGGTATTGCAAGCTGTCCTGAAAGAGTAAATCCTTCATCGATAGTACGAGATCTCTACGAAGTTCCCCGTATAATAGGCGGTATAAATATTAAGAGCAGAAACATAGCAGCATCTCTTTATGAACATGTTTTCGGAATACGGATAATCAAGGTAAAGAACTGCATGACTGCGAATGCAGTAAAGCTAACTGAAAATATCTTCAGATACGTTAACATTGCGTATGTTACGGAGTTAGCATTTCTTTTTGAGAAGCTGGGAATAGATATTCGTGAGGTCATCGAAGCTTGTAAAACAAAATACAACTTCGTTGAGCACTATCCTGGCATAGGCGTTGGGGGACCTTGTTTACCAGTCAATATGTATCAGCTCTTACGTACGGCATCTATGAGCAAGAGTGATCTACATTTGCTGGACGTAGCCAGACGTATCAATGAGAGCATGCCATTGCGTATTGTCGATTATATTGAGCAACTATTGAGTCGGGTAGGCAAGTCATTAAACAACTCAACTCTTACAGTTCTTGGCGTAACATACAAAGAAAATGTTGAAGATACAAGAATAAGCGCTGTTGAGGGTATAATGAATCAACTGAAGGCAAAAGGTGCAAATGTCAGAGTTTATGATCCAATGATCAGATCAGATGAGATATTTTCCTGTAAGGTTGAGAAAGATTACATTGATGCAGTTAATGGTTCCGATGCAATTCTTATAGGCACTCCTCATGCCAAATTCAGCAACTTAGACTTCAAGAGAATGATAAGAAAGATGAACTCGCCTTCAGTAATATTTGATCCAACAGGCTTCTTGGCAGATAAACTGAAGAAGTATAACATAACCTATGCCAGAATAGGAGAAGCTCCATAAGGTAAGTAGAATGAAGTTTTGGTTTGATGTTTTAACTCCTAAGCAGGTAAATTTTTTCAAACCTTTAGTAGATGAACTTAGAAATAGGAAGCATAATGTTTTGTGCACAGGACGCAATTATAGAGAAGTAGGCGAGCTTGCAAAGATAAAAAATTTCGAAATACTTGTTGTTGGTGCACATGGAGGAGAGTCACTTTACGGCAAGCTTTATGCAAGTGCACAAAGGGTCGAGAAGCTGATAGATATTGCCGATAAATTCAAGCCTCATTCGTTAATCAGCCTGGCATCTCCTGAAGCATCCAGAGTGGCTTTTGGTTTGGGCATAAGGCATGTTGGGTTTTGCGATGCTCCACATGCTGAAGCTGTTTGCAGGCTTTCCATTCCTTTGATGAATTCGCTGATGTGTCCATCAATAATTCCAGCAATGGAATTTACAAAATATGGCATCGATGAAAAAAAATTGATTCGTTACAGAGCTTTGGATCCCGCCATGTGGTTACGCAATGGTGTGAAAAAGATTTACAAACACAGCGATCTTGGACTGGATAGTTCAAAGAAGACGATCACATTCAGATTTGAAGAGTCTCAGGCAGCCTATCTGCATGGTTTAAACAAATCCCCGGCCTTCAAGATGCTAGGGGTTTTAGTGAATTCATTTGATTATAGTAATATCGTTGTTCTCAGCAGATATGCAGGTCAAATTGAGGCTCTGAAAAAGGAATTTGCAAGCAAAGCAGTTGTGATCGAAAAGGTGATTGATGGTACATCATTACTGATGCTTTCCGATATCTTCATAGGATCTGGAGGAACAATGAACTGGGAATGTGCCCTGCTAGGGATCCCAAACATATCCTATACTTCAATGAAATATCACGTAAACGAATATCTCATAAAAAAGGCGCTGGTAGTTAGATGCACGGATGCAGCTGCTTTGCGCAAATTTGTAAGCAAAATGCTCTTTGATGATAACTATAGGAAGAGTTTAAAGCGTAAAAGCAAAAGTGAGCTTTCGCAGATGGAGGATCTAAAGAAACGAAGCATCAGGGTTCTTGAGTCAATGCAGCAAGTAAACTAATTATACGTATTTTCTGCAATGCCTTATGCAATGCAACCCAAGGAGTTACTAACGGTAAGTTGGAAGGATAATGCAGTTGTTATGATAGATCAGACAAAGCTACCAAACAAACTCACATTTGTCAAGTGCACAACATATGAGCAAGTTGCTGGCTGCATAAAGAGGCTTGTTGTTAGAGGTGCACCTGCAATTGGTGTCGCAGCTGCCTTTGGATTAGCTCTTGCTGCAATTAAAAGCAAAGCGGTAAATCCTAGCGAGGTTCTGGTTGAACTTGAAACTGCTTTTAAGGTTCTTAGAAACACAAGACCTACTGCGATCAATCTCTTCTGGGCGCTAGAGCGAGTTATGCAGAAGGCCAAGTCACAATCAAGTGTCAGGGCTATAAAGAATGCTGTGTTAAATGAAGCCTCGATGATGGCGGAAGAAGATATTCAAGTAAATAAGCAGATGGGTTCATTCGGTGCCTCATTGATCGAAGATGGTGATTCTGTCTTGACTCATTGCAATGCTGGTGCATTAGCAACAGTTGCATATGGTACAGCATTAGGTGTGCTAAGAGCGGCAAATCAACAAGGAAAACGCATAAACGTTATTACAACAGAAACCAGACCAGTTCTGCAAGGTTCAAGGTTGACAGCATTTGAATTGAAACATGACGGAATAGATGTTAGTGTAGTTCCAGATACAGCAGTAGGTTCACTCATTGCAAGAGGAAGGATAAAGAAGGTCATAGTCGGTGCTGACAGAGTTCTGAGAACTGGGCACGTCTTTAACAAGATCGGCACGTATCAGGTCGCTGTCTTAGCAAGCAAACACAACATACCCTTCTATGCAGCTGCACCATTATCTAGTTTTGATCTAAAGAGTAGCCCGGACCAAGTTACGATTGAAGAGAGATCTTTCGATGAAGTTGTAATGATGGGGGACAGGAGAGTAGTGCCAAAAGGTGTCAGGGTCTTCAATCCAGCATTTGATGTAACCCCTCCTGAACTCATTAGTGGAATAATTACCGAGAAGGGAGTTCTTACACCACCATATGATATGTCGATAAAGATGCGTCTTGGATAAGCGAGACAGAAAACCGAAATAAGATCTAAACGTATTTATCTTATCAGTGATAAAATAATTTGAACCGTATGGCACAGCAAAGAGTTACTGAAGACATGGTTATAACTGCGTTAAAGCAGTGCATGGATCCAGAAGTACCACTGAGCGTTGTGGAATTGGGTTTGATCTACGGTGTTAATATCAACGATAAGAATGATGTAAATATCAGGATGACAATGACAACACCAGGATGTCCTTTGCATGATACGCTCGTTAATGATGTAAAGAGATATCTCGGCAAGGTTCAGGGAGTAGGAAACATCAGCGTTGAGATTGTATGGGATCCACCTTGGAATCCAGATCGCATGTCTCCTGAAGCTAAAGAAAAGATCTATGGGAAGAAGAGCCTCAGGTTTTCAATTGACCTCGACAAATCAAAATTACTAAAACAAGGAAATGTTGTGCAACAGCAAGACGGATCTGTTGCCTTGCTAAACGACCAGAGGCAAGGCTTCATGGTAAATGAAGCGTTGATTGAGTTCTGGAAGCTGTGTGATGGCACAAAGACATTGAATTATTTGATAGATGCATTTTCAACAAAGTTAAACATGCCAAGAGCCGATATCGAAAAGGAAGTTGTAGAACTGGTCCAACAAATGCTGGAAGCGGGTCTGCTCAAGACTGAAAGTTAATCAGCTTTAAGATCAAGTAAATTTAGACTGTATTGATTAAACTTAAATTGGCTGAAACTTTCTTAACACCGCATGAAAGGCAGTAAGGTTGCAATTGTTGCTGGCATTGGTGGCATCGTTACTGCCATAGCGGTAGGAATTGTTTTAGCACTGACCCAAACTTCTAGCAGTAATGAGCTAGTTTCAAACTTTCCAATTAGAGTAGACTTTGCAAGGGTAGTACCTTATGAAAACCGGACGAACTACCCCGATTTTACGAGAGGATATGTGATGAATATAAGGTTGTTTTATTCAGAGGAGGGCCCGCCAAGACCATTCTATCTGTTGCTTACCCAACAAGGAGAGACATGGGACCGAGTCACCGACCCAGAGCAATGGGTAAAGCAGAAGTACCATGGATTTGAGGTACTGTCAAGTTCGAAGGAGTTCGATCTTTTCACAGAATACTATCCCTTTGATTCTTCCTTGCTGCCATATCAGATGAGACTTTATTGCAGCAACTGCACAGAACAATGGTCTGAGCCCCAAATAGTATGGCAAGGCGTAGACAACAGAATTACAAAGCTAAAGGTATTTTCTGTTAGACAAGGTGTGCAATTTTACAACGTTGTTTTTGTATTGGCCAACAGCCAGATAGATACTTTACCAGCAAGCGGAACTGTAGAGTTCAGACTTACTGATTCCATAGGTGTTAGTTTATTCGAAACTCAGTTTAAAGTTAAAAATACAGATTTTAGACCTGCAGACGAACCAATTCGATTATTACGTGTGCCAATGGGGGGTAAGGCATACCTTGGCTTTAGTTTTCCAGCTGATCAGATAACACCATCTCCATCGGGAAAGACAACCGGTTTTGCATTTCTCAACTTCATTTTGGAGGATGGGCGCATATTATCTGGAGGAACCAGAGGTGTAAAGCTTCCTCCGATCTAACAAATCAAGAACAACATATGTCTCCAATCAATGTTGCATGTATGGTTAGATGTAACGGCAACGCACCTATAAGATAAACGCTTAATGGTTTCCAATCAGCTCTCCAAAATTTTCCTACATGAAAAAACTTATGGACAATGAAGTAACCTAGCACAAATATCGCACCGTGTATCGGTAACTGCATCCAGATTGGTTCATAATTAAAGTTCAGATAAAGTGCACTCGCCAATCCAAATGCAACCCCTGAGAATAAAAACCGTATCAAAATTACCATGGACAAGTTCCAATAAAACCACATAAATTCTGTTTTGTTCAGCGGGCCCGGAGGGACTCGAACCCACGATCTGCTGGTCCGAAGCCAGCCGCCCTATCCTTACTAGCCCAACTAGACGAAAAAGTCTATGTTAGGTTGCTAGGCTACGGGCCCGACGATTAGAATTTATCTTGGTCCAATATTTGAGTAGTGGTAATTGAAAGTATCAAAACGTATTAAAGATATCGAGTATGCGATACGTGACATCATAGTTTATGCGAAGGAGCTTGAGAGAAAGGGCAAAGATACAATCTATCTCAACATAGGCGATCCAGTCAAGTATGACTTCAAAACTCCCAGACACATCAAAGATGCGTTAACAAATGCTATGCTAAACGATGAAAGTAACTATGCTCCATCCGAGGGTGTGGAGGAGTTAAGAGGCGTTATTGCTGAGAAAGAAAAGAAGAAGGGACTGACTGTAAATCCAGAGGATGTCTTGGTTACCAATGGCGTTTCTGAGGGTGTTGATATGGTTATGGCTTCAATTTTAGAACAAGGCGATGAAATTCTTGTACCTGGGCCATGCTATCCACCATATTCATCATACGCCAAACTGTATGGCGGCAAACCAGTTGAATATAGAAGTATCGAAGAGAAGGGCTGGATACCTGACACAGATGACATAAGAACAAAGATCACTGATAAGACTGTAGCAATTACAGTGATCAACCCAAACAATCCAACTGGCGCTGTGTATGATGGAAAGACCCTTGAGGAATTGGTCCAGATCGCTGCCGAAAATAATCTTTACCTACTTTGTGATGAAATATACGACAAGATCATCTTCGAAGATAATTTTACAAGCATAGCAAGATATGTACATGACTCACCTTTGATAATGCTTAATGGCTTCTCCAAAGTTTACCTTATGACTGGCCTTAGGCTTGGTTACATCTGTATGAATAGCAGTTCTGGTTTGCTTGATGCGTTACGGGAAAGCATCACCAAACTTGCAAGGCTTAGGATTGCGTCAAGCACGCCCGCCCAGATGGCTGCTATAGCTGCATTGAGTGGCCCTGA
>JBHICH010000032.1:0-18256 GCA_046759465.1 Nitrososphaerales archaeon | reverse complement strand
GCTTCTACACGTCGCCGCTGATTATGATTGAGTTTTTGCAAGGCTTTATTGTATTCGGATTATTTAATAAACTGACCATGCCAAGAGTGGTGCCAGATATGTCCAGTGAAACCATTTACGCTGAGCATTCCAGATATCTTTCCATCCTTTACTGTCTGGACTGTATAATATCCATGGAACTCCTGGATATCTCCTACCATAGTTCCTGGTAAGTTTGTGTCGAGATATGCCTGTGCCAAAGATCCAGCCTTATCTTTCGTTATAATCATCTCTTGCACTGGTGCCGCAAATGTACCGTATTTCATATTCCACATCATAGTCGGTCCAGCTTCAGGGGGCATTAAGCCAGCCATCCTTCCAGTAGGATCCTTCCATACAACCATCTCAAATGCTCCTTTGCCAGTATGCTTTTCGTGAACTATGAAGTAGAAGTTCTTCTCGAACTCCTTCACGTCCTTTATTACCAGGTTAGGATCGTTGAGCGAATTAATGAAATCTTGTGCTACCCTCCTTACATTCTCCATGGTTAACGGCTGCACTGTCGGAATGTTCATCATGCCCCCGAAACCCATAGGAGATGTTTGATTTCCCATCATCATTGGTCCCATCATACCTTGACCCATCATCGGACCTTGCATCATGCCTTTGCCTGAAGGTCCCATCATCATCTGACCCATGTACCCAAATCCACCGCTACCAATCATTGGTTGCATGCCCATCATGCCTTGAGCTTGCTGCATGTTTGACATGTGTTTCTGCATCATAGCCATACCTTGACTCATGTTAGTAATTCCCTGCATCATTGGCATATTCTGCTGCCCCATCATCGGTCCCATCATTCCCTTCTGGTGCAGATCCCACATAGTCTGCCTTGCTTGCATCATTCTATCCGCAGCATCAAGCATGCTTTGACGGTTCTGCATCATATTATCGAATCCCTGCATCATCGGACCGCTACCTAATGATGGCATCTGTGACTGCGCTTGCTGCATGCTGTTTGATGATTGCTGCATCATGTCGAAGCCTTGCTGCATCATATTGTAACCCCAATTCATCATAGCATTTCCCTGCGTCATATTTTGTCTCATCATATCCTGAGCCTGCAACATAACGTTCGAACCTTGCTGCATCATAGCAGCACCCTGCATTAATGATGTTGAAGACTGGGTAAGATCCATCATAGACTGAAAACCTTGCGTCCCTACAGGCGTACCCTTCAACGTTGAAACTTCATCCTGCAGCGAAGCTATTTGATTCTGTTGATTCTGCAACTGCTGTTGTACAGGTGCACCAAAGATAGCATAGCCGATGCCTAAACCAATAAGGAACACTCCAACGGCAATTCCAACAAGTGATCCTTTGTTATTCACGAAGATCATACAAAATTGAGATATTAAAGATCAGCTATTGCGCTAGCAGTCCAGCCGAAAATTTAGACAGGGATATGAATATCATAGGATTGAATAACTACTAGATAAGGATAAAGTTTTTGCGTATACTAGACTAATAATGTCCTCCAATTGCTTAAGCCCTCTACTTGAAATACACATCAATTGCGAACACTCTCCATATTATCCAAGATAGTATCTCCCACATTGTCTTCCAGTGGTGGATTCTAGCAACAATCCTGTAGGTATAGTTACGAAAACTGATGTAGTTAGAGCATTAGTTTCAGCCAGTTAGAAATACGTAATGATGAGATAGTAAAAAAATTGCTTGCAGTGTATTATTTATCCTAACGTTTTTATCATTTGATTCAAAGGAACTTATCTAATAATAAAAGGCTTTATACGACTGTTATCCCTACTTGGCAGGATGGTTCAGGTACAAGATTTAATGACGAAACATGTGGTAACCATAGGTCAAGATAAGACTGCCCATGATGCTGCAAAGATCATGGAAGCAAATGATATTGGTTGCCTGGTTGTGGTTAAGGATGGAAATCCTGTCGGAATAATTACAGAAAGGGATCTCGTGCGTCGCGTATGTGCAAAGAACCAAAGAAGTGAAGATGTGCCTTTGAACTCGATAATTTCGCGCCCCGTTGTATCCGTTAGTCCTGAAAGTTCTGTTGTAGAAGCCGCTAGGACAATGAGTTACAAAAAAATTCGCCGACTCTTGGTAGTAAGAGACCAGAAACCTCTGGGCATAATAACTGCAACTGACCTTGCTAGGCACCTGAGGTGGGGTAAAACACCTAAAGAAATAATGGATGACATACTAAAAGCAATAGAACGTGAAGCCTAGACTTTACAAGTTGTATGTCATTTGAGTATCTTTTATTCTAGTCTTTTACAAGGTATGAGTGCATCGTATGCATTTACTCCAGGTTCTATGGTTCACACAATATGTCGCTCTAAAGATAAATAAGTTGATTTATCCAAAATTCTATCAAGCACTATAGGATAAGGTCAGTTGCACGTGTTATTCTATTATATTTTAGAGCTTCGTTTATGATGGTAAAGCATACCTGTTCGCCCATTTTACTTAACTTTACTACATCCTCCTGATATTCAGCAAGAGATGAATGTTCTTTAGTTCCTAAGAATACCTCGGTGATGTTGAAACCAAGCATAGCACACTCAATCAAGAACCAAACATCTACACCCCAACCCTCAGGTGGATCTTTCTTTAGCATTGACTCCCACACCTCTCTCCTTGCACAAGCCTCTCCACTTAGAGGCTGCTCAAAGTGAGACAGCTCTGGGAAGAAAACCGCCAGCATCGGTCTTGCAATCAGTTTTGTAACTGGAGCATCTCTTGGACGCCTTTGGTAATATCCTCTTGACATATCGCATCTGCCATCAAGCACTGCATCGATCAGTTTATCCATCCATTCAGGTGCCAGATTGGTGATATCGGCATCTAGAAAAACTATGACGTCTGGATTTTTCTGAATAGCAGCTTTTATTCCTGTTATCATGGCTGCACCTTTGCCTGGATAAACTCTCTTCTCCTGTGTAACAACGGTCGCGCCGCATTTCTCTGCAATATCCTTAGTTTTATCATTCGAATGGCCATCAATTACGATTATCGAGGGTTTGTATTTACTCTTCATAGAGGTTGCTATGCATGCCTTGATCGTTTTCTCTTCGTTCCTAGCGCAGAAAACTAAGGTAACCTTTGCCATTAGTCGGATTATCTGGGAAAAGGCCTTATAATATATTCATTATTATAGCGTTTCTTATGTTACTAAAACTCTACGGTGGCCTTCCTAACATCGATTACTACTGATAATAAGCATAATCATTTTTACAAGTGAGAATCAGCTACGATAATCGTGGTACCCAACTAAATATCGCAAATTCGGTACATAACCTAGGTGATAGCAAGTGATGAAACCTCAAAGAATCTTTGCCGGGTACGTTTTACTCGGAGGTCTGATCACGCTAATATTGCTTACACCTGTCATACAATCAAGTAATGCAGATGATAGTATAGTGGTTGTAAATGCTTCCAAGGAGAATAAAGTTGTATCATTTAACATAAGTACTACCAATGATTCGCCTCCGATATACGGCTTCATTATAACGATGTATGGTAACGGACATTATTCCACAGTAACTAAAACTCCGGAAGGCTGGGCCGCTGGAATAATAAAATATCAAGCAGTAGTATGGACAACAAAAACTCATCCTATTGAACCGGGCACTACGGAGGATAACTTTGGTATAGAAATTACACAGACAGGTACACATACAATTGCCTGGACTGTGATAGATAGTGCTTCGCTACCAGTATCTTTTGGAAGTATAAGCGTAACTATCACTTGAGTGCAACCGCAGTAAGTGTAATAACAAAAAATACTTTGAATTTCAGCTAAAATTTTTGCTTGGTTCTTAATTATGCTATCAACCCGCAGTTGCATCTTCTCGATCTGTTTCGTTTGGAAGCAGAATTGAAGCTCGGAAGTGTCACGACGGCTGTTACTATGCATGCTCCCTGCTCCGTCCTTGTGGTAAGATAGGATAAGAACGCATTGGACGAAAAGAACTTCTTACAAAGTCTTCAAAAGAAGACAAGCTAACTATCATTGATGCAGCTTCTCCTATTCTTCCTTTGATTTTGAATAGGCATGACGTAACAGTATGGGCGAGATGATAGTTGTAACCATTATAACAAGCACCAATGCTGAATATACTCCTTGGGCGAAGATCCCACTCGCAAGACCTATTCCAGCTATTATGAAGCCCACTTCGCCCCTTGATACCATCCCATAACCAACCTTGAATCCCTTGTCACGGCTCTTGAGAAGGAATGTTGCTGGCAAGCCACACCCTAAGATTTTGGTCAATATTGCTACCGCTAAAAGTACTACAAAGAAAGTAATATCTAGCTGTAATAATTGCCTTGGGTCGAAGTAAGTGCCTATGATTGCAAAGAACAAGGGTCCGAACAGTATCTTCAGTTGCCTCATAAATTCACGTATCTCCTGAACCGGTCTAGATCCGGCCAGACCCATTCCTGCTGCAAACGCACCCACTATGGGAGAAAGTCCGAGGCTTCCTGCAGCAGCAGCGACGCCAAATGCCGATGTCGTAGAAACAACCTCTATAGTACCTTTTGCACGCAGCATTGTTATGCCGTGCACCAATCTAGGGAGAAAGAGTACTGATGCAAGCAGTAATGCAAACCAGATGGCGAGCGATTGACCAGTAACCAGTGCTAGTTCTGTTATGCTTGGCAGTGTTCCAGCTACAACTATAGATGTTGCGAGCGATAGCACCGTCAATCCGAGTACATCATCTATCAGAGCAGCGTTAACCAAGACATTACCCTCAACACTTTTTTGCCGGTTGAGCTCCTGCAGTATCCTTACTGTTATAGCTATGCTGGTTGCTGTTAAGGTGGCTCCAATGAGCATAGCTACTGTCCACTCATATCCAAATAGAATCGAGACGTAGTATCCTCCGAACATTGGCAGAACCACTCCAGCTGTGCCAACTATGGATGCGGGGAGGCCAGCTTTCCTAAGGTCTCTGAAAGTATATTCCAACCCTGCGGAGAAGAGAATTATTATCGCACCTATCTGCGCAAAGGCTAGCATCAAATCGTTGAGTTCAACCAACGGTTTATCGAACAGGATTATTATTCCACCCAAGGCCAAGGGCCCTAGAACTATTCCTGCACTTACTTCTCCGATAACCTCGGGCATCCTAAATCTCGAGAATACAGTTCCGAGGATCCTTCCCACCAACACAAGCACGGTTAATGCGATTACAGTTCGGAGAACATCTAATTCTGCTTCTACCATTTAATCGCACTCCGCGTATACCAATAATAAGTATTTATATTCACTTAAGATCCCGAGTTTATCCCTCTTGTTAGTGTTGTAGTCTTATCTGATAAGAGCAACAATCTGGTCCTCTGATCTAATCCTACCTTCCATCCATAGCATTGCCTTCGACTGGCCGAAAGCATAAACCGTGAGCTCCTATATATAAACAGAAAATTTTAGCTTCGATTTCCTAAACTTCACCGATAAGGAAAAGCAAACGGTTCTTACAGCAAAGTTTTTCCGATTTTTAATAAGTAAATGAATTAGTAATGAGCCATACTTTAGTACCAATACCTGTCACTGCTTACTGATGCGTATCTTTATAGCTAGGATTTCTCCAGCAATTGTCATGCAAAGGATATGGGATCGAAATGAATCCCTAAGCTCTTGGCATAGGCGTATGATTCCTTGATCTCCGTACGGCTAGGAAGGCCGGAGATATCAGCATACCTGCTGCATGTGGATGCAAGATACTCAGGGTGGTACTGGTCCATGATATTGACAAGCGAGTCTGGGCAGTTCATACTGATCCACTTGAGCACGGGCTTTGTGCAGCACTCAACATGGTTGGGCATAATTAGGTGCCTCACAAGCATATCCATCCCCGAATCATAAACAAGCTTGCAGTTCCTGGTCACAACATCCGTGTAACGCATGGTCTTCGAGAGTCTCCATGCGCATCCATCGTTGCCAAACTTGTAATCGGGTAGCCATATGTCTATGATCTCCCAAAGTAGTTTCATGGTTTCCATGGTCATGTAGAAGTTGCTATTCCAAATAATAGGTACGTTAAGATCCAGCGATCTTATAGCATTCATTATCGTGTGCAGGTGTATGGTAGGTTCACCACCCACTAGGTTTATGTTGTGGCACCCCTCCAGCCTTAGCTTTCTCATGATATCTGCAAGCCTATTGGTCGTTACTATGAACCCGTTATCCTTATCGTGAGATATATCCCCATTCTGGCAGAAGACGCAGCGCATGTTGCATGATGTAAAGAATATCGTGCCAGAGCCCTCGGTACCCCTGATAGGAAGCTCCTCTCCGCTGTGATGGAAGTAGCTCCCCACCCTAGACTGACTTTCAAGCATGCAGGCACCATGTCTTGTCGTGCGATCTATTCGGCAGTTCCACTCACAAAAGTTGCAGTGCCTTAGAAGTCTATTCGCAAGCTCGGCCTTCAGATCCATAAAGCTAGGATAGGATTTATCAAACTTAGATAGGTCTGACTCGTTTCTGCGGATACTTGAAAACACAGATTCAAACTCGCCGACAAGCCTTTTGTGCTCTTGCCAAAGGGTGCTTTCATCAGAATCAAGGCTAACCTCGCATTTAATATGCTTGCATATAAGGTACTTTGCTGGCTGTGCATTGTTAGACACCTTGTAGTACCAATCAAAGCCCTTCTTTACCGAAGGGTCATTCCATATACCAAGCTTGGGAAACCTGCGCACACCTAACATAAGCACGAACCTCCAATTAAACCGATTGCATCTTACTTAGTGATAAGGTCAACTGAGGGTTATTGAAGAAAGAAAGGTCAAGCATTGAGTTTGGAGTAAGTGCAATCATTGCACTTACTCCAGTCGCAACATCAGTATAACCGTCAGTTAAATTTTCGTTAATTTGATCAATTCACGTGCTGTGAGATTCGTCACGATTAATTATTATCTTTTCTTGGCGTGCTTTTTTCTTGATGCGCATAACTTCTAGTATCCAGCGTAGTTTCACCTTGATTGTCGCAATAAGAAGAATACCAATCCATATCCATTTTTTCACTTTTATCACCTGATAATGATTACAGATAAAGCCGAAATAAATCGAGATGACGATTCCCAAATTTGATTATCAGGTCAGGGAATATGCACATGTCATAATGCTACCATGCCTAGGCTATCTGAGCATCCTACGAAATACTAGCTTTTGTGTTCTGCTGTTCCACAGCGAGAACCATTCCTATCTGCTTTATTAGAAAATGAAACATGCTAATCTTCCGGAGCTGTGATGTAGAATGTTGATTATTTTTTATAATATAATAATCAATCGTTTTATAGTAGACTCTTATTCTCCTCACTGATGGACGGTCAGTTTGTTGCCGGCATTGCTATGGCAGTATTTGGCGTGCTGTTAATAATGTTGGGTTTGATGTTTCCGGAATTCATGGGGATGCTGTTACCCGTCGCTCTGTTATTCATATTCGCAGGTACGGCACTTAAGATAATATCTATAAAACATCTGGGATAAAATCTGTAACATTCCTGGGTATTTCAGAACGACAATTCCGCCTATGACTCCTATCTGTCGAATGTGATAGCTTCCTAAGTACATTATTTTACAACACCATACGATTTTTAATTCTGATAATCAGCTATGGAAATTATACAGTAGCAATATATCATTGCAAGAAGAAGTACAGGTATGATGAAAGCTGATGAAACTAATATTCGGATTCCTAACTGGTTAGTTTCCTTTGTAAGTCAGAATCCAATACTTAGACTTGCCATCTTGCAGGATGATAATACGCCTCATGTAACTCCTGTATGGTTCGCTTTCGATGGTAATGCATTCTATATCGCAACTGACTTGGATAAGAAGACTGGTCGACCGACAAAGAAGGTTGATTATATTAAGAAAAACAAGAAAGTAGCAGTGGTTATAGACTCTTATAATCCAGATAATTGGGATGAAGTTAGAGGTGTCATGTTTCAAGGAACGGCAGAGTTTGTCCAAGAAAATTCTGATGAATATCTATATGCCGTCAAACTATTGAAAATGAAATATTCGGAATATCGAGATAAATATTCTGATTGGCTTGAAGGGAAGCGTGCAGAAAAGAAAGCTATCATGATCAAAGTCGTCCCATTCAAATTTACATTTTGGTTAGAATAGCCCTCGATATTCTCCTTGTATAGAATAGGTGATCTTGATCAATTTTAGCTATGAAAAAAAGATTTGTCTCTCGCTATATAGCTGATTTGCTTTAATACTTCCAATATACATTATTTTCTGTGTATGATAACAATATAGAAAACTATTCCAGTTTTTCTTTAATGCAGCTTAGCATGGGTGTGGCAATATCTTCTACTACCTGATGTATCAAGGATCTTGGAAGTGCTTTTAGCAGGCCGAAGGTTTCAAGTCTAACATCTGTTTGGATTTTAGTCCCAGCTATAGCGGAAAGAGTAATATCCATTGTAATTTCGAAAGAGGCTCCTATTGAGGAGCCTCTTACAGCAATTGTCAAAATCTCTTTTTCCCTAAACACTTTGACCTCAGACTCTATGTTAAATTTGCCTTTAACAAAAGAGAATTGCGGTTTTATTTTTCCTCTAAACTTTGTAGGTGTTTCTATTTGCAAGTTCTGCAAGCCTGGTATGCAACTTGTCACTTCCTTCAGATTTGTTAGGAAACTCCAAACATTTTCAACCTCTGAATTTATCACATGCTCTTTCTTAATCTCAATCAGCATAGATATCTTGAAATAAGCATGTGCAAGTAAAAATAATTTGTGGGAGATACAGAACAGATACTGAAAGATGTAAATGATTTCTGTGAAAAACTCAGGCCCATTGAGGACGTTTGTTATTTAGAACACAAGTTTAATCCCCAGGCTATACCATTGGCAAAGGAATTCAATATTCTTGGTTTGCCAGTGCCGAAAGAGTTCAATGGTAGGGGAGCAGACAATTTCGTATTCATTAAAGCTTTAGAGAGGATTGGCATGGAGGGTAGCGGCATAAGAACGATTTTTTCCGTGCAGAGCTCTCTTGCACAAAAAACATTGATGAGGTTTGGCACGTATAAACAAAAGGAAATATACTTGAAACCATCGGCCACAGGTGAAATTATTTTTGCGTTTGCACTAACAGAACCAGAGGCAGGCAGCAATCCCTTAGAGCTCAAAACGAACTTTAAAAAAGATGGTGATTCCTACGTTCTGAACGGCACCAAATATCTGATATCTAATACAAGTATTTCTAATGCTATAATCGTATTTGCAAAAAGCATCAACAGTGGTATGAGTGCTTTTATAATTGACGCAGACAAAGAGGGCATAGAAAGGGAAGAGCTCGTTTCCAAGATGGGTACACCAACAACCAATACTGGAATGTTCGAACTCAGGGACTATAGAGTACCGAAGGAGAATCTTCTAGGAAAGGAAGGCGATGGATGGAAGATAGCAAAAGAAGCTTTAATTGATGGAAGGCTTGGAGTGGCGGCAGGATGTGTCGGCAGCATAAAAGATTGCTTGATAGAAGTTGTCAAATATTCAAAAGAAAGAATGCAATACGGCAAGCCTATAGCAAAGCATCAGTTGGTTCAGGAACACATAGCAGGAATAAAAGTTCACCTAAGTGCTTCAAGAATGATGTTGACGAAGGCGACTATACTGAAAGATAAATGGGATAGAAATCCTGATGAAAAGGAATTGATGAGAAAGGCTGATCTAGCTGTTGCTGAGGCAAAATTGTTTTGCACAAATGCAGCTTATGATGCTGCTGACCGAGCTGTGCAGATTTTTGGTGGCAGAGGATGGTCTTTCTTATATCGTCCTGGTAGGCATCTTGTTGACAACCGGGTTTGCAGAATATATGAAGGCTCGGATGAAATAATGAAATTAAAGATTGCAGCCAGCATTTTAGGAAAGGAATATCGATCCTATAGTTAAGAGATCCATTGATTGCTCTTCGTGTTATGCAATCTTATCCCAAGTAACAGATTATTACTGAAAAGTTTTGTTACATTCTGTTACATGTTCCCAGTAGGCATCTACCTGTTTCTGAAACAATTGAATTATCTGGGTCTTTCTAGTAGGTTTGAATAGGTGCTCGAATCTGCCCTGAATACGAAGATATTCTTCAACAGGTTTTCTCTTATACGGTATGATAGAATGTGTTACTTCACCATAAATGGCTTCTTTTAATGGCCATACGCCTGTTTCTACTGCTAGCTTTGCTAGTCGTATTAAATTACCAGAATCGACATCCCAGCCTGGTGGGCACGGTGAATGCCCAATGAATAGTTTGGCCCCTTTATACTGTGATGATTTTTCAATCTTTCGCATCATATCTGTGATATATGCTGGAGAAATTGTTGCTATGTACGGTGGTTTATGAGCACGCCAGATCTCGAAAAGATCTTTCTTGGTTAACAGATTGCCCTCTTGCGACAATTCGCTTGGTAAGGTAGTTTTTGTAGAAGAAGCATACGGCGAAGAACCCGAAGCCTGAAATCCTGTATTGGAGTAACCCTCATTGTCATAGACAAGATAGTAGAAATCCAATCCTCTATGAAGAGCTCCCGAAGTGGACTGTAGACCTATATCTGATGCAGCTCCATCTCCGGTAACAACCGCTATCTTAAGATCATCTTCAAGAGCAATCTTGCCCTTTTTTATAAGCAGATCCAAGGCATCCCTTATTCCTTGTGCAGCCGGTGGCGCACTTGCCATGGCAACATAAAACCATGATGATTTAAAAGGAGTTAATGGGAAGACGGAAGCTAAGGTTAAACATCCAGCAGCGTTGACATTTATCACATTTGGGCCTAAAACTTTTTCAAATATCTTCAGCAGTAAGAGACCACCACAGCCAGCACAAAGCGACGTACCAGGAGTTACTAATTCTTCTAATGGTATATCTTTCAACGTTTTGTATTTGTGAGCCATCAGCCCGTCACCTCACCCTTACCAGCGATTTTTAACATGCTTCTTACCATGCTCCAGTCTTCATTTGTAAATAACAATACATTATGCATCTGAACCTTGCCTTCATTAACCGCTGTTTCTGTTACACTAATCATATACTTGAATTCAGAGTAAGTGATACGCTTACCTCCAAGACCACCAATGAATGATATCATTGCTTTTGGTCTTTCAGCTTGATGATAAAGTGAACTTACAACTTCAGGATAAAGAATACCTCCGCCACCTACGGAGATATTCTGATCAAGTATTGCAACTCCTTTCTTGCCAGATAATTTCTTAGCAACCTCTTCTCTAGGAAATGGTCGTATCATCCTTATCTTTAGCAAACCTACCTTCTTACCCGACTCCCTTAATTTCTTAACTGCAGCCTTGCCTATGGTTGTGAATGAGTTTGTCATGATAATAACATAATCAGCATCGTCAAGCATGTATTCTTCGACCGCATTGTATTTTCGTCCAAAGATTCTTTCAAACTCTGAAGATACTTCTTCATGCACCTTCAATACGTTAAGAGATGCAAGATGTAATTGATACTTGAAGTACGAATATGCACTGCTGCTAAGAACGGGAACTGCCATGGATAGAGGATTTCTCGCGCTTAGATAGCCAAGAACTGGTTGGTATTCTGGCAAGAAATCAGAGACCTGATCATCTTCAGGAACCGAAACCGGTTCACGTGTGAACGATAGATAGAATCCATCAAGGTTTACTATTGCAGGAAGCCTAACTCTATTATCTTCTGCTATCTTGTAAGCCATTATTACAGAATCCAAGGCTTCCTGACATGTTTCTACATGTATCTGTATGAATCCACTATCACGTGCTGACAAAACATCGTTGTGATCTGGCTCTATCGTTATTGGCGCAGCTAGCCCTCTAGAAACATTGGCTAAAACTATTGGAGCTCTCCATCCCGATACATTGTAAAGCATCTCAAACGCATATAGCAGTCCTTGGCTCGAAGTTGCAGTAAATGCCCTGGCACCAGTAAGTGACGCTGCACCCGCTGCCGTGATCATCGAATGCTCAGACTCAAACATGACAAACTTTGCTCTCATCCTTCCCTCATTTATCCATCTAGAGAGAAGTTCCATAATTTCTGTCTGAGGTGTAATCGGATATGCTGGGATGTAATCAACACTACAGAGCTTTACTCCGGTTGCAACAGCAGCATTTCCTGTAATTACTTGCTTCATTCCTTGATCCTCCTTGCAATCGTTATTGTCTTAGTGGGACATTCAGTATAGCAGATGTCACAACCCTTACACATATCGTAATTTACGACTGGATGGCCCGATTTGTCAATAGTTATAGCACTATCCGGACAATAAACAAAACATATCATGCATTTTGTACAGTTATCATACTCTATTACAGGCTTGTAGATACCCCAGTCAACAGTCCTCCTTGCTTTCGTATTGCCAGGAGAGATTATCGAGCATGTGGATATTATAGGCTCATGATATTTTAATTCAACAATTCCAATTTCCTGCTCTTCGGCAGTCTTACTAACCTGAGTCTTTATCGTTGGGATTGATTCAAATGCGGTTCTTGCAAGCTGTATGTTCCTAGCCAATTCATCATCCCAGATACCGATGTCCTTCAATTCTAATACTAAGGATTGTTTGACGTCTTCAAAGTTCAAACCTATCAGCTTGCTGGCTATGGCAGCAATGGCAACACCAACAATTGGCCTTCCGAGTACTTCTATTGCTATCCTTGTCAGGTCATAGGAAATTATAGTGTTACGAATTTCATATTTGGAACATATTTCTTTTTCGTTTAAGGTACTGTTGACAAATATGGTTGTTTCTTTGCTCACTTGACTTAAAGGTCTAATTGTATTCTCCAAAAGCGAATCATCAGCAACAATAAGGAAATGTGGATGAGAGATGTATCCCCTATCAAGTACTGGTTCCTGTGAGATTCTGATGAATGCTGAAATTGGTGCACCTCTCCTCTCAGCTCCATATAGAGGTTGATCCTGGACATAGTAACCTCTTAAGAAAGCCGCAGTACTGACGATATGTCCGGCTGACTTTATTCCTTGTCCTCCTCTGCCGATCAAAGTTAACGTTATCACTGGTTAAAATTGCCTCCGATTTCTTATAACTATTGTATACGATTTCCATCCTTGATAACAACAGAATTAATCAACCACAAACAGAACTAAGCTATTTGAGATATCGCTGCATCACAACTTAGTTAAAATCCTGTCGACCAGTACTTGGTAAACTGCTAAAATACGATTCGATATCACATGATTTTAATTTAATTTTTACCTCACTTGACCCAGAGAAAATGTCGCAAGTGTGCTGCAGATATTTCTTCTAAGAAACTTGGTCTAATTGAAGGAGATATCTTTTATAAATCTAATTTAAGTTCAATCAGTACTGCACATGCTTGCAGATCAGCTAATTTTCAATCCAGATATTCAAGTATGAGAAATATGGCTTTCCTTTTGTGATCTAGAAAACAATTCTAAATAGAAGATAAGACTTCTAGTATGTATGGGAGACCAAATAGAAGAATTGCTTAGGGATTTGGTCATAATCAAGATAATTAAAATTATCGACAGAGCGAGCCTTTCAATCCTTGAACTATTAGAGTTGGGAATAACTCGTAAAGAGATCAATCATTGTCTTGCTATGGGTGTACTCATCTTTGATAAAGCCCCAGTCAAAGCTACCAACGATTATGGTGCTGTTGCTGGTGGTGATTACTATTTTGATTTCCTAAACAGCAAAGTAAAGCTAAGTGAGACTGGTTCATGCCTGTTAAAACATATACGTCAAAACGGCTAAATTGTCATCACTTTAACTATCTCCTGAGATCGTTTCCAAACATCTGTAGAAATCTTTAACCTTGAAACCAGCGCTCTCTCTGCTTTTGCAGATTTCAACAATTCTTCTATCAACAGTTATCAGATTTTTATCTTTACTTAAACCATAAATGCATGTTCAACACGCATTATAATATGGCAAAAAGGCAGGTTAAATGTCCATCTTGCAAGTCAAAAATTCGTCTTGATATCAAAGGAATGCAATCTAAGAACATAAAGAAATTTTTTGTTTGCACTAGATGTTTCCGTAGATTCTGCATCTATAAGGATAATACGGTTATTCCTTTATGACTATAACTATCCAATTCGAAATAAAAGCATAGCACCACCATGTGTGAACTAAGGTTTCAACCCTTGCAAAATTTTTCATTTTATCTATAATCTATAAGCACTTTCTATACCTTCAAAGTTTAGTTACTCCGTTCGTTCTAACGCGATTACTAAATATCTACGAAGGCCCTTGTGATATTAGTTTTCGTAACGATACCTACCAAGTTATTGTTCGAGTCAACTACTGGTAGACCGCTTATTCTATTTCTTACCATTATTTGTGCGGCATCAGCAAGGTCAGAATCCTTTGTAATACTTATTGGGTCATATGTCATTACATCTCTCGCGAGAAAGAGTGTACTTACGCCGGATGGTATGGGTACTTGCGCTTGTTTATTTGAAATTAAAACTTTTCTGAAGGCCTCATAAGCATCCGAACCAAACATTGTGCTAATAGGCAGTAGATTGCGTCCAGTTATTATCCCAACGGGTCTTTGGTCTCTTACAACCACGACTCTCGACACTTTTTTTAGGCTCATTATTGAAAGAACCGTAAATACGGTATCATCGGGTGCTACTGAAAAGACACTTTTAACCATATAATGCTCCACCAAGTTCCTTCCTGCATAATACTTAGCATATGCGCTCACCAAATCGCTTTTAGTGATTATGCCACTCAAATTATCTTTGCCATCAATAGTTATTATCGAGCTGATTTCGTTATCTAGCATCAACTTTGCAGAAATATTCAGACCACTCTCTTCATTAACAGTTATCAGATTTCTGGTCATTACCTGGTCTAGCGCGATGTCGCTAAGAGGCCTGCCAGCTTCATCTCGGTATAGAATTCGAGCTATATCCTTCTCTGTAATAATTCCTACTGGTTTACTGTCTTTAGCAATCACCACTCTGCTGATGTTGTATCTTAGCATAGTATTGCGCGCATCATAAAGGGTTTTATCTGGTTCAAGTTTGATTACTTTCCTACTTACGTCCTTTGCCTTAAATTGCAAATACTGTTCCATATGATAGCTTGGCATGTACATTATTTAAGGCGCTCATACAATTTTTAAAATTGATAATCATCTTTGGAAATCATATAACCCATCTTTATGTAAGATATGGCAATTCTAGTTTGAAATAGTACGGACTTCAATATTCGGGGAGGAATATCGAGGATCATACATCTAATAAGAAACCGTACGTGACTTATGGCGAGCGACTATACATTACTTGACCGAAACTCTGTGACAAAACAATGACAATCTGTAGCGAATATCACTGTTGTCAAGTTTGAAAATCAGGTTTGACAATCATATGTTTACCTTAAATTCTTTCTTGTCTAAAATTACTCCGGGTGAGAAGATGGTCTATATACCCGTCCTTATTTCAAGGGAGATGGAGATTACGGGACTGAAGAACGTAATGGTAATACTTGTGGTCTTCGCCTCATTGACGTTAGCTTTGACCGTATACATCTACATGCACCATGCACTTCACCTAATAGTACTTCCTATGACAGGGTTCAATATAGCACATATATGGCTATACTCCATACTAGGAGGAATCTCGATAGTTCTGTGTATGATTGCAATCTACAGCAACAAGGTACATTCTTTAAGGATGCCTAGCGGCCGTACGAGCCCTGCCTTCTTCATTATGCTGCTAGGCCTGCTGATAACTGTAATTCTTCTTGGAATGAACGAGATGCTAGAAGCTTGGTTCGCAACAGAGATGGTTCCTACTTTAAAGTTTCTTTACTTCAGCACAGGATTGGTGCCTATGATGGTGGGCATGCTGTCGTACATATTAAGAGTCCATAGCAGGCTCGTGGAACTTGGTGCTGAAACGCCGCCAAAGAAGTCATACGTGGCGGAGCTATACGCCCAGGAATTGCAGAGGTAACTTAATTGATGAATTAGTATGAAGAAAAGAAAAGGTAAGAAACCGTCACCTAGCTTTAAAATTGATTTTGATGAATATACTTTACTGCAATTATAGATATAATAATTTGAATTACCGGTGCTCCTAGGCGCCTTCTCAATCACGAACGATTCTGCAAGAATTCAGAGTAATTCCTGATCTGATTTCTGGATTACGAAAAAATACCTTAAAGTTTACCCGAATACCAAGCTCCACTTCAGGCTCATCTCTATAAGTACAGTCGCTACTGCAAGCGATGCAAAGAACAGTATCAACCAAGTCTTTATGCTCCCAGCGCTCTCCCTCCGCCTAAGTAGCAGGAAGAGACCCAGCCATAAGATTCCCCAAAGGACGTAACTGTAGAACCATATACCGCTAAATGTGCCAGCTGGAGAATAGAGCTCGAGCCATGGCAGCTGCTTCCGAATGAATACCAGAATCCCGATCACTATTATGGCTATGGATGAAGCGATGAAAGTCGCAGCGACCTTTCCTTCCGCGACAGTTTGAAGCTCTATCTTCAACTTGATCACCTCACTGCAACAATCCTAGTTGGAACGACACCGGTATATGCAATTACCAATGCGTATACTACCGCCATCACTATCAGGATCAGCATCATACTCTTGACCGCTTTGTTGGTGAAGATCCTCTCCTTGAAGTGCCAGGTAAGCGACGTGATCATCGTTGCCCAGATAGGTCCAACCAGACTTAAGTACTCCATTGTCTCAAAGAGAATTTCATGCGCAATAGGCAATGTCTCCTTTATTATCATCTTTGCGCTGTCAGGATCTGGCAGCCTGTAGAACATGTATCCATATGCACCAGTAAGGTTCAAAGTGAAAACTAATATTGTTGTAATAAGTGCAAGAAGCTTCAGACTATTTATCGCTCCCTTGCGCTGCTCGTTGCTGAAAACTAGCAGACCGATGAAGCCTGCAGCTGTCATGAGAGCAAATGTTGTAAGAAACCCATGGGAAAGCATTACCACATCGAGCAGCGAATGTAACATTTTTCTTTCCCCTAGATAAATGCGTCTTTTAAAATATTAAATGATAAATACGATTTCCGGAGTTGATAATCAGCCTTGATATTCGTGATTAGCATTTAATTTCTATCTATTGGCATACATTCTCGGGGTATGTAAATTGGGATGGTCAGCTGGAAGCAAGGTTGCTAAGGTCGTAATCATTGGGCTTGTCATTTCAATAGGAGCTGTGTCTGCCTTCGCTACGACATCGCTTGCTTCAAACATTCTTGAATTTGGTCCAGCTTCACTATTCGGTATTACCAACGATGTTGAATTCGTTAAAGTAACTGATCTTCCAGAAATACCACTGCGTAATCAGGAGTATGAGTTAATCGCAAAGGCTACAGCATTGAAAGAAGTGCATGATTTGAATGTAATTGTACTGATAGAATCAACATCTCCCTTAAAGAGCGCAGATGTTGTGACATTCAAGTATAAAGACAGTGTTATCCAAATGCACTCCGCTGGTGACAAGCTAAGCGGCGTTCTGATAAATGGACTAAAAATGCGAGCTCAATCTACTCAAGACATCCTAATGAAAGTAACGTTCAATGAAGAAGCGCCTAATGGAGTATACAAGCTGAAGTTATGGGCAGAGCAAGTGGAGAGTAGACACTTTACTATAGGTGTAGAAAGTGACATCAGTACTTTCGGTCACAAGTGGGTAGGAATTGATGGGGTTAACGCGGATGGTTCTAGCATTGCTGGGGAACTTAATCCTATGCTGAAGGTGAACAAGGGAGAGCAGGTGACAATTACATTCAAGCGGATATCGGGGGCACATAATGCCGTAATATGGGATCATGACGGAAACGGGGTTACATGGATTAATATGATCACATATGAATCAGTGGATTTGACATTTACTGCACCTACTGAGGCCACCACTTGGATTTATCAGTGTACAATTCATCCATGGGCTGTAGTCGGAAAGATAATAGTATCATAAAAAGTGGAGTCAAAATCCGCTTACTTTTTGATTTTGGAACCCACATGCTCAACTATCCTTACTTATGGCCTTTGCAATCTCTACAGCTTTTCCCTTCCTGAGGAACAACACAAGATATATCAAAAGAGCTACTAGAGACATTTCTACTATCTTTGCAATCATTCCAACTGGATCAATACCTTCAGGTGCTACAAATGGTTCGGGGAGATTTTCAATCCGTGTTATAAAATAGAGAATTATACTACCTATATTGCCAG
>JBHICH010000031.1:0-19118 GCA_046759465.1 Nitrososphaerales archaeon | reverse complement strand
GTGATTGCTAAAGGTGCTTTGCCGAATACATACCCCAATTTTTTTGACGGTCCCCCCACTATGAGTCCTAACACAACTTTTTTCCTTCCTTCATTTTGCTTACTGAACTGTACTGCGTGCGTGGAAAAATTCTGTACTGGCAAGTACGCCTCCAGTTATCAAAGTGAACCCTTGACCCGTAGCTAATTGGCTAAATTAGACCTGCACAGGCAGCGTGAACCACAATTCCTATAATCAAAATGCTAGAGCCCTTAAGAATTTTGATCTCAAGTTGTTTCTCTCGTCGCTTTCGCCAACTTACTATTGCTCCATTGACCTCTTTTTTAGCCTTGTCTATGCTAACCTTCGGTGCAGGTTTGCGCCTTTCACTTAACTTCGTTCGTCTAGCTATCAAGAAAGAATATGCTATAAGAAACACACCTATGGCTTCCACTACATAAGGCATAAAGCACTCAATAGCCATGTGTACAAACTATCTTTTGTGATTTGTTTGTAATATGTATTTCATGGGTCCCATCAAAATTCAATTTCTGAAATATTACAGGTTAATGCGCCGCCGGTCGGACTCGAACCGACGACCAGCTGGTATCCGCTCAGGTGAGTAACAGCCAGCTAAGCTCCAAAAGGGATCTGCTCTACCACGCTGAGCTACGGCGGCTATAGTGCAGTTCATATACTATTATGATTTAATCTTTTCTTCATGTAAAATAACAGACGTTACATTCCTTTCTCTTTTGAGTAGACGTATAAGCCGTCTAAAAATACTCGTTGATCCTTTTCCTTTACTCTAGTACCCAGCTCAACATTGGCTGCAGTCTGTGCTACATCATCCAAACTTGGACCTTTAATGACAAGGTCTTCACCCTGCACAATGACCTTGCAGTCACCGATTACATTCACAAATCTGGGTGATCTTTCACCAACAAAGTTTTCAATAAAGATTTGCTTATCCTTGATATTGATGGAGATTGGAAAGTGTGCAAATATTATCTTTAGTTTGTATGTATACCCATTAAGTACCCCCTCAATCATATTTCTTACTATTGACCTGCTTGTATTTGTAACAGCTAGATCTTGCTTTCGTCTACCATACGGTTTTATCACGATTTTCTTGTCTGCTATTGATATGGTGACAGGTATTTTCCTGAAGTCCTTAACGACCCTGCCCTTGGGACCGTTGACCTCTAGCAAACTACCACCGAGTTTTGCAGTGACCTTCTCAGGAATTTCCATCTCCGCTATTATCTCCTCCTTCTCTTTAATCTGGCTTCTATCCTTAGTAGACATAGCCAACTAATACACCGCCTAAACTTTTTTGCTGTGCATCATGATGGGACATTACACCTTCTGGTGTGGATACGATTAGTATGCCCATACTATAGGAAGGCAGGTACCGCCTCTCCCAGCTCGTATATTGGTCTTTTTTGACGCTAAACCTAGGGGTAATGACACCACATTTGTTTATCTTGGCAAGTAGCTTGACCTCGAACTTTCCAGCTCTGCCATCCTCGATCTTCTTAAACTCTCCAATATATCCATGCTGCTTCATTACATTCAAAACTTTCATTGCAAAGTTTGATGCAGGTATTATAATACACTCTCTCTTCTTTCTCATCTCGTTGTTATATATAGCTGAAAGAACGTTTGAAACGACGCTTAGCGCTGGCATTTGATCACTCAAACTTCTTGAATCCTAGACTCAATGCCACTTCTCTGAAGCACTGTCTGCACAACATCAGGTCATACATTTGAATCAACGCACCATATTGGCCACATCGCTTGCACCACCTAGCACCCTTACCATACTTTCTTGGCTTCCTGCTAGTTGCTTCGAAGTCTCTGACCTTTACCATTAGACAACCTCTGCATTTAGCACATCTTTGAGGAATTTGACGGCATCATCTTTTGTAATTCTATGTGACTTGCCAATTCTTGTTTGAATTCTATTTCGTCTTGCAACCCTATATCCTGGCCTTTCCAAAACAATTGCAACATCCATACCAAAGATTCCGATCTCTGGTTTGTATTTAATGCCAGGAATATCGATATGTTCTCTTATTCCGAAAGAGACATTACCAAAGTTATCGAAGGAAGATTTTTTAACTTGGTTATCCTTTGCAGCAAGCAACTTCTTCAGCACTTCTATAGCCTTCTTCTTACGGAGTGTAACTATAACGGCGATGGGTTCACCTTTATGAGTACCGAAATCACGCACCGTCTTCTTTGCTATTCTCGTACTTGGTTTCTGCTCAGTGATCTCCTCAAGAGTCTTTTTGGCCCTCTCAATAGGTTCGCCAGACTTGCCTACGCCAATATTTATTACCACTTTGCCTATCCTGATCTTCTTCATTGGATTTTCTTGCTTTAGTCTTTGTGCCATGATCATCACTCTATTTTTATCAATGGCTCATCTGCACCAACAGCCATAACCATCCCTACTGGCAACTCGACCTTTCTCTCCTTGAAAGCTACAAGAACACGTTTTGGCAGGATAAATGTGCCTTGTCTTATGTCATCTACCTTGCCGATTCTGCCAGCGTTATCACCACTTATCACAAGTGCGGTAGAGCCTTTCTCCAACTTCACTGTAGTTGTAACTTTTTGTTTCGGAACTGTTAGTAAACACGTATCATTGACACTTACTTTTTGTTCATCAGCTAGTGTTCTGCCATCATGGAACCCATACTGTAACCTTTTGCCTCTGACAGTAACCTTCCCAGTAACCTTGCACAGTTTCAGGTTCTTCTCCTCTTTTGGTACTTCTATAGGTGTTACAATAAGGCCCTCCTTTGGAACCATCCTGAAGACTATATTCAATGAAGCAATTTCTATTACATCCATGAGACCAATTGGAAAATGAATATCTTTTCTGACGATACCATCCACCTTTATCTCTCCTGAAATTATAACATTTTTAGCTTCACGCATTGTGTTTACGACCTTCAAAACATCACGCAAAACTATTCCCAAGGGATATGACTTTGTACGTGGGTGTGTACCTGCACTTATAGTAAGTACAAATCTCTTGTCCTTCCTGGTTATCTGCCAGAACGCCGGAGCCATCTGTCGTTTCAATTTTGTGCTCTTACCAATCTTTCCCATTCTATTCACCCTTTCGCTTTCTCTCTAGTATCGATTGTCTCCATTTATCACCAAGGTTCAAACCTACAACCATAACCTTTGACGCATGAACCAAAACAGGGACGTTACCACCACGAACCTTCTCCCTTTGAATACCTTCAATGGCCAACCTTCCGCTATCCGTATGCACCTTGTTCACCTTGCCTTCTATGCCTTTGTACTCTCCTCGAATAACTTTCACACTATCGCCCTCTTTAACCCTGATACTTCTTACACTGTATTGAGTTCTTAGATCTGGCGATAGATTTGCTCCAACATTTCTGGATCTTCTATGTGCAGGTGCACCGTAGATCTGATTTAATCTGGTTTTTGTGGGTTTTACCATTGCGCTCACCTAGATTATCATTGGAGCAAGGTTTGCAATTCTTGGCCACCTTTCTGCAGCCTCTACTGCGACTGGACCTTTTATGTCCGTACCCTTGATCTCTCCCTCGGGCGTCACCAGAACTGCTGCGTTGTCCTCAAAAGTTACCCTTAATCCATTAAGTCGAAGAATTGGATACTTCTGTCTGACTATGACTGCACCAAAAATCTGCTTCCTTAACTCATAAGGACCCTTCTTCACGATAACAGTGACCAAGTCACCAACAGCTGCAGCTGGCAGCCTTGACAATCTACCCTTATATTTTGTAACCTGTATAACCTGCAATATCTTTGCACCACTATTATCAGCACAAACAATTTTAGCATTTACCGGTATAGATCTGGTTATGTAGGGCTTGAACTCCTCTACTCCTTTTGCAGATACTGCTCTAGTCTTGGCTCCCATCTTTGCCGCTCACCTCTATAACTATGAACGATACTGTTTTGCTTAGGGGCTTACATTCAGCTATTTTAACAGTGTCGCCCTCTTTGACATTCATGCAAGGAGGAAGGTACGCGTGAATCCTACTCTTGCTTCTTTCATATCGTTTGTACTTTTTAATTAAATGTGGATATTCGTGCTCAACTACTATCATATTTTTAGCTTTGTTGCTTACAATACGACCAGAAAATAGCCTGCCTCTAACGCTTAACGTACCATGAAATGGGCAGTGCTCGTCCTTACATTCTTTCTGTGGCATTGCAATATTTATTCCGATATTTCTTGCCATATCAACTCAACCTGTTTATCCTATCTTCAGGTCTGCCAACTAGATGCACTCCATCGATTATACAATCACTACCATCTGGCAGTCTTAGCGAAAGTTTAACAATTTTTTTTGGAATGTTCTTAGTATTTTGATTAAAATCAATCACCAAAATATTTCTTGTCTCGTAAACTATCTTGCCCTGCAGATTTTTCAGCAATGGATTTTTGCTGTCAATTACTTTGGCAAAGAGGCCGATAAGTTCATGCGCTAAAACATTTTGCTGTGTTATATTCATAGCTTCTTGTCCCTCTCTCTTAGTATAGTTAAAACTCGAGCGATGTCACGTCTGCGAAATCTTATCTTGCCGCTGTGCTTTCTAAGCGTACCTTTTGCTCCTTCAACCTTCAACTTTCCTAGTTCTGCCTTCAACTCGGCAAGTTTGTCTACTAGATCTTCGTCATTCATGTTTCTTAGATCTTTAAGCTTCATTCTCGCCAACTTTGGCTTCAACCTCCTGTTGCTCTTTTTCCAACGAGTCTGCAATTTCGAATTCTGGCGGTATGGCATTCTTGTAAGCTATCTTGATCCTTATGCCATACATACCCATCTTGAGCAATACATGTGCAACTGCCTCCTTGACAGCTTGTTTGGCACTCTCGCCACTCTTTGGAAGTATCCCTATAGTATATTTTTCAAAGTGTGACCTTTCGCTCCTTAACTTGCCAGAAATCACGATCTCTGCTCCCAACGCACCGCCGTTCATAATCGTGTTAAGAGCCCATAGACCTGCTCTCCTGAATGCAGTACCTCTTGTTATTAGTTGAGAAACCCTGCTGGCCATTATCTTTGGATTAAGCTCCGGAATCTCCACTTCTAGCACAGAAATTTGTGGATTGCTCAGTCCAAAGCCTTTCTCCAACTTGTCCGTCAGTTCTTTGATGCCGATTCCCTTCCTTCCTATAACCAAACCTGGTCGCGTAACATACAGCGTAATTCTTGTTCCAACTGGAGTTTTCTGCACATCAACGCCACCGTATCCAGCATCAGCAAGTTCTTTAGATAGAAACTCGTCCAGCTCCATATTTCTGTAATAATTTTTCATGACGTTCTTTATTGCAGACATATTACCTTTCCATCCCCACCAGTTCAACGTGCACAAGAAAGTTGATTTTTGGACTGTTGCGACCATACGCTCGTGGTGTAAATCGTTTTATCCTTACGCCAGGATATGCTGCTGCATGTATTATCGTTAATCTGTCAAGATCCATGCCTTTGTATTCAGCATTAGTTTCCAAATTATCAAGCAAACGTAAAAATTCCCTTGCAGCTTTGACTGGATACCTGCCTGCAGGAAATCCCTGCAAATTTGATCTGTGCGCAACTTCATTTTTGTATCTGCGATATGGAATTGGTCGCCTTAGTGCGACAACTTCTTCAAGGCACTCCTTTGCCTTGTTAAGCTGCAAGCCTTTGATTGCAACGCAGATCTCTCTTGCATGTTTATGGGAGATGTCTGTCTCTCTTCTACTAGCTCTAACATGTTTGGTTTTTTCAAAATTTTGGAAAGAGTAGGAAAATTGAGGCATAAAAATTCACTTCAGAGGGACATATAAGCTTGAACGTGACGAGCCAACTCCGGGGGTGCCATGAACAACGCGCTTGTTTGTCAGGGCATACTCGCCCAAAAAATGACCGATCATTTCGGGCTTGATTTTAAGTGTTGTAAAGTCTTTGCCATTATGTACATGGATTGTAAGGCCAACCATGTATGGCAAAATAACAAGATCACGTAAGTGTGTCTTGATCTGAGCTTTTTCACCCTTGGTAGCCTTGATCTCCTCGATGAGTTTTCTTTTTTCATCCGTTATACCCCTTGTAAGAGATCTTCGCTGCCTAGAGGGAAGCAAAGCGAGCAAGCTTTCCGACGACATTGTTTTTAGCTCCTCAACTGTATGTCCTCTGTATTTGAATTCCCTAACCATGTAGACTCCCCACCCTTTTAGCTTCTATTAAATCTAAGGTATTCAACTATACCAGTCCTAGTTTTGTTGCTAAATCTCTTGCTCTGCCTTCTGCTTTTATTGTCACAAATGCTTTTTTACCATAGATCGTGCTTGCAGTGTTTACTGCATCAGCTTCAACATCGTAAAGTATCTTTATTGCTTCTTTTAAGCTTTTTTTATTTGCACTATCACTAACTATGAACACAAGTTTGTTTTCCTTCTCTATCAAGGCAAATGTCTTTTCTGTCATATACGGATGCAAAATTAACTTGCTTGCTTGCTCCGCGTTCACTTGCTTATCAACTCCATTAGCTCAAGTGTAGGGTTTGATAGTGACTGCAGTTGTTCAATCACGCTTTTTGCCCATAAGACCAACCTTGCAGGGTGCGAACCAGGTGCGAGATGTAGAACGCTGAGGTTCTTTGCTGAGATAACGTCAACCCCTATTATTGAACCAGAACCTCTGCTTACGCCATCATCTTTGTCAACTACAATCAAAACGCTCCTTGCTGTACGGCTCACCCTTCCTCGCATTCTGGATTTGCCAGTTCTCTTCTTCCAGCTATTTCTCGCTCGTTCTATATCTTCTGAGAGGTTTAGTGCACCAAAAATTTTCTGCAACTCCTTTGCCTTGGATACTTTAGCAATATCATCGATAACTACCAAGGGGAGATTTGACACTCTATCAATTTTATGCCCCCTTGAAGCCACCAACTCTTTTGACGCCGTAGCAGCTATTGCGCTACAAAGTGCGAGTTTCTTCTCTTTTTTATTTAATCTCTTCTCTATAACTTTCTCTGATACTGGTGGGTGTGCTTGCCTTCCTTTAATAACTCCACCAACACCTGCCGCCATTCCAGATCTAGGAAAGCCAGAACCTTTTACTCTAGCCATTCTAGCAATTCCAAGACCAGTATTTCTTGACATGGCACTCGTTCTTTCACCTGCAAGCGGATCTCTTCCTTGTGGTTGGAACGAACGCGATTGCAGGTTAACAAATGCTTTGTTGATAACATCTGGTCTAAAGGGCGTTGAGAATACTTTTGGAATTTCTATATCTTCAACTTTTTTTCCATCCAGTGAATAAACAACGGCCTTCATCGAGCGACGACCTCTACTATCTTTGGCTCCACGATCTTTTCTATCTTGGCTCTAATTGGGTATCGTATCTTGATCAGTCGTTTCACCGTTCCAGGAACTGAGCCTTTAACAACAGCATAATCTCCTTTGACAAGTCCAAAGTGCAAAAAGCCTCCTGCAGGTGTGAAGTTTTGCTCCTTAGCTGAAGCATTTCCAATCACCAATATTCTTTTGTTGTATTCTAATCTCTGATGTAATCCTCGCTGTCCGGCTCTGGGAACAGTATACATAACGACCGCTGGACTGATTGGCCCAAGTGTGGCAACAGCTCTCACAGTCTTTCTCGACTTGTGCTGCTTCCTCTTTACACCCCATCTTGTAACTGGACCTTCAACACCCTTGCCCTTTGTTATTGCACTGACATCAACGTAAGAGCCAACTTGGAAAAGATCCTTGAACTTGATCTCCCTGCCCAACAAACTCCTAAGATATTCAAACCGAGCTTTGATATCGCCACCACCAACACCTACTTCGAATACAAATGGTTTCTTTTGAGATAAACCAGCATCCCTTGGGATGACAGCTGCGATTGCCATCAATACAGAAACTTCATCGAGTTTCTCCTGTGCTTTGTTCAGTGCAGATTCGAATGAAACCTGCTTCACTCTGAATTTCCTTGCCATTTCCTTGGGAAGCTCAGGTGCAAAAACATCAAAAACAGATCTAAAACCATAATAGGTCTTTGAATAACCACGAAAACCAATTATCTTGACGGGAGGAGTGGAAATAACTGTTGCCGCATTGAGAAGTGGCTTGCCAAAGTTTGGAGTCTTTTCTCTGTCATCGATAGTTATAACATGAATATTTGCAGCTTTGAATCCTGCAAAACCAAGCAGGACTGGTTTCTCATTGTTCACGCTTGGCCAAGTTCTTATTCGCGATTCAAAACTCCTGGCTCTACCTCTTGGTAAATATGCGAGACTACCTCTCCTAGGTGCACTGTGCTTTCTATGACCCATTGTAAACGCTTACACACACGCCCCCATTATAAATTTATAACCTAATGAGACATAGTTGATCAATCTTTATCTTTTTTGACTACGCAAGTTTTGATCATACTTTTGTTTACAGCGTAGTAGGCAACAAAAAGTATTGCTAATGACGCCAGTTTGAGTGGAATCTGGTAATTTGTTAGAAAAGATGATGCCAGTATGCCAGTACCGCCAAATGTAGATATTATTGCCAAACCTAGTGATGTGCATCCACATGCCCCAGTTGCTGTAGCTATGAATGAACCAGATAACCATGACAAACTTTCATTCAGGCCTATATGAAGATGCTTGAACATGTAAACATTCATGCTAGCAACAATGCCTAGCAACACTATTATTGTAATTGAAATTGAGAAGTTTGCAATTCCATCTGGCGGCACATAAAATGTCACTATCGGTGAAAAGAAAAGGTATTCATCAAGGATGTTAAACAGTATGAAGAATCCTATTGAAACTGCTACTGCTATGCCAATATAAATTCCCTTGGTAAAGACCATTTGCATGGCATTCATATTGCTTATTTTAACCCACCAGCATCTTGTCTAAAACCTGCTGGAACACTTTGAATGGTTGTGCTCCGGACACTCTTGTAGACTGTCCGTCTGGACCGATTATTATGAATGTGGGCGTCCCACTAACACCAATAGATCTTCCTTCCTCAAAGTTTTTTGTTACCTTCATAAGATACTTTCTTTCATCAAAACATTTGTTGAACTGTGCCATATTGAGACCCAAATCTAATGTGAAGTTCCTGATATTTTCTGCACTTAACCACCCGGAGTTTATAGCTTTCTGATTTTGGTATAGGTAATTGTGCAGCTCCCAGAACATATTCTGCTCAGCGGCGCAGTGTGTTGCTATTGCACCATTTATCGAATCGCTACCATATACAGTAAAGTCCTTGAATACAAGTTGAGCTTTTCCTGTATTGATGTAGTTCTCTATTATCAAGGGCTTTGTCTGCAATGCAAATCTTTGACACTTTGAACACTGATAATCTCCAAATTCTACTACAGTTATCGGCGCATCTAGCGAACCCAGCACAGGCGAACCATTTAATGCCGATGGATGCAGTGCTGATTCTGAGCTTGGATTAGTTGGCATTGGCAGACTCTGATCAATGTCAGCACCAATAGTTGCAATTGTGTACGCTCCTATACCTATCCCTGCTGCACCAACGATAATTGCAATAATTGCAAAGCTCTTCCTGCTACTTTTGCTCAACAACAAGTCTTGCTTACCAACCACTTAAATGCATTTCCTACAATTTTCAAAACTGTTTTTATTTTTTATTGGCCATGTAGTTCAAGAGTGATAAGCAGCCCATGATCGCTTCTTCAAGTCTAACAGTTTCTGCCGCCTGTTTGGGAAAGAAGTTCAGAACATATTTAGTAAATTCTTTGGGATGTTTACGTTCGTTCTTCAGTATCTCAAATAGTCCACGATTTGGTGAGCCAAACACGATCAACGTACTAGATGCCTTCCTGATCTCTTGACTTAACTCGGTCTCAAACCAGTTTAATGGTTCTCCCTGCTTAGAGGTCATTACAACTAGGCTACTAATTCCCTTCAGCATTTCACTGATGCTGTGTACATCCTTAACTTCATATCCCCAGTATTCGTTAATGTCCTGCTTGGACACTACTGCGCATCTCAATGTTGGATATTCAGATGTGAATTTTATAGTAATTCTCTTCCCTTCAATTGTAGAGCTTTCTAGTGGGATTAGTGAACCTAAACCTGCATCAACAAAATAGTTTCCTTTAACCTTAACAGCTAGTCCCTGCCTGATCTCTCCTGCCTTGACATCTTTAGCATCTTTAGATCGTTTATGATGAGGAGCTTTCAATGGGTGCAACATTCCAGCAAATTCAAGTTCTGCTATCTTCGGATAGAGTGATCTTCTAAGATACTGTGGCGTGTCCAAGAATTGTAAAATTAGTTTGAGCAGTCTTCTGTCCGAGCTGTAATCTCGCTCCCTGTCACGATAGATGTATACCTTGCTGACCTTGAATATTGCACATGCTCTTGCAATCTGTGCAATCTTGGTACTCTTGTCCCTCCTAGTCTGTTCGTCTGCTAGAGCTGAGTCAGGTATTGCAATCCAAAAATCCAATGTTTTCCTCCCTTTTTGTGTTACTATAAAGGTTTAAAGTTTGTTTGCAATTGATAAGCTATGCTCGACTTAACAGGCAAGGTGTTAATGCATGAAGGCTGGAGAAGCAGATGCATAAACTTGATTGCATCTGAAAATGTAACGAGTCCGACTGTAAGAACAATACTTGCAAGTGATCTCGGCCATCGGTATTCACTACAAGATAGCATAATCGAAGGCAACTTCTACATGGGTACAAAATACATAGAGGAAATTGTAGAGTGTGGCAATAGGATTGCGAAAAAACTCTTCAACTCATATCATGCAGATCTGAAGTTAACTTCTGGCCATGCATGTGCCATTGCAGCTTTGATGCATTTAACACAGAGGAGGGATTCGATAATGAGTTTAAGTCTAGATGATGGAGGATATCCAGGATACATGCAGGACTACTTGCCATCTAGATTGAACCTTCATGTTCATAAAATTCCTTTTGATGATGACCGCATGCAAATAGATCTTGATGTATGTATAGAACGCATTTATGAAGTTAAACCAAGACTGGTAGTAATTGCACCATCGATGATAACATTTGCAACTCCGCTTCGCAGGATCGTGCAGGCATGCAGGAATGTTAACTCCAAGCTTGTTTATGATGGCTCACACATTCTTGGTTTAGTTGCTGGAAAAGTGTTCCCTAATCCGTTGCAAGAAGGTACTAACGTTCTGCTCGGAAGTACGCATAAAAGTTTTCCTGGACCGCAAGGAGGCATAATTTTAACAGACAAAGAACATTCTACGATAACCAAGTATCTGCAGTTAAGAGTTGTTGACAATCCGCACTTTAACAGACTGGCTGCACTAATTGCTACAATGGAAGAAATGCTGCAGTTTGGCAAGGAATATGCGAGACAGGTAGTTGTAAATGCAAAAACACTCGCAAAGGTACTTGATGATAATGGCATAGAAGTTCTCGGCAAAAAGTATGGCTATACAGAAACACATCAAGTCTTGCTAAAACGATTTAATGCTGCAAACAATTTCATAAAGGATCTTGAGCATGCACATATAATCGTCGATACCGCGTTACGACTTGGAACATGCGAGGTAACTAGAAGAGGAATGAAGGAGAGCGATATGCGTTACATTGCTGAATTAATTGCTCAAGTTTATAATGCAAGAAAATCTAAATCTTTCAAAACTCGAATTCTGAAAGTTAGAAGGGAAGTGCAGGAACTAGCATCAGAACACAACAAAATAGTTTTTACTTTGAATGCTATTTAGCTCTTGCTCTGTTTCTCTTTTGCCTTTGTAGCATACTTCTCTACTTCTTCGTCTTCGACCTTACGCATTCTTTTTTCCTTGCGATCAATTACAGCCATCTTTATGTGTTTGGTTCCAACTTTGTCTTCACTAACGAGGTATATTGATTCTGCAGCCAAGACGCAAGCCTCATCTAATGAGATATCTTCTTTATAGCGTTTCTCCAGAAATTCCGTTACTTGATCGGACCCAGCTCCAATTGCAATTGCTTCATACGCAATGTATGTGCCGCTCGGATCCGTCAGGTATACTTCTCCTCCATTCCTGCCAACACCTGCAAGCACCAACGCTACACCAAATGGTCGTACACCTGCATATTGTGTAAATTGCTGTGCAACGTCAGCTACGCTTTTAGCAATACCTTCAACGTCAACGGCTTCGTCGTAGATCAGCTTGTTGCTCTGCGCAGCAAATCTTGCATGATCCACCTGCATTCTTGCATCTGGTATGTAGCCAGCTGCTGCAACACCAATGTGATCGTCAATCTGGAATATCTTCTGTGTTTGACCTATGCTCTGCAACTTTCTTGCCTTTTCCTCTACAGCGAGCACGACACCATCCTTGCTCTTTATTCCAACTGCTAATGTACCTCTCCTTACCGTTTCGATTGCGTATTCGACCTGATATAATCTACCATCAGGAGAGAATATAGTTATTGCTCTGTCATAACCTGCCGCTGCGGGTAGCAAATCACCAGTTTTCATTTTAAAGCGGCATTTAAAAGTTTCTTATTTTGATAAAAAGGCATGGAAGAGGAGATACTCTTTTACGGACATCCCAACATAACTGCACTGCACAAGAAGAGCATTGAGGTAACAAAGGCGAAGAACATAATGTTAAAGGGAGACTGCATAATTGGTGTAAATGCCAGCAAAGCTTGCAATGATTTGTGCGATGCTCTAAAGCGAAAACTGAAAGAAAAGAATTCAATGGTAAGGATGTCCATAATCGTAGGCAAGCACACATACGAGTTTGTTGCATACGGAAGCTCCTCTTTAATTCTCACAAACAAGCATGACATTGTAGTCAGAAAGACCAGGTTCGTGTGCCCTAGAACCCTGGCAATAGCCTGCGACAGCGCATCGAGTGACATACCGAAAAGCATTGTCCATATGCTTAAGGATCCCAGTGTGCAAGGAAGTTTACGAATAAGCGTTAAATAAAGATCTTGACAAAGAGGATTGGATATTTGTTATTGCTTGAATCACTTTTTCTGTTCTTTACTCTTCTCCCGTCCATCGACTTTCTTCATCAGATCGGCGAATTCCTTCCTCTGAACCATTTCAGCTAATGCCCTGTTTAGAACTTCGATTAGGACATATTCTTTTCCGTGTCTAGTATGGCAATACGGGCAAGAAAGCCCGTCTGTATTTTTTATAGCTACGCCGTATCTATCAACGATTGACAGTGCAATTTTAAGCAATTTTGTTGCTGTATCGCTTATTGCTCTACTATATTTGTTGGAATCAAATGAATTTTCGAACCCAAGGAACTTTACCGTTGATGCATAACGCTTCAGTACAGCACCCCTTACCTCCTGCATCCTTACAATCTCAATCAAACCACAGTCCTTTAGAATATCAAGATGGTGCCTAACCGTAGTTGTCGCCTTTTCGAAACCGACCTTCTTTAGTTCCCTAACAAGTTCTTCTGCAGACAATGATTTGTGTGACAAAATGTTTAATATCGTGGCCCTAGCTTCGTCATCCAGCGCCTTTGATCTTTCCACACTTGTACTTATGACATGAATTATCTTAACATCTTTCTTGAGCAGGGTTGATATGAAGTAACTACCTCCTTTTTGTTCTCTTCTAACATGTAGATCTCAGCTTAAAATTTCCTATGTTACATATTGTTGTCCTCTCACAAAATCTTTCTTATGTTATTATTCATTTGCTATTGTTACAATTAAATAAATTATAATGCAACAAATTAGATCATTGCTACCAACAAAATAGTAGCAAAAATCAAGCTGCCAAAAAGCCTTACCAGATAGGTTCCTAAAGAGGCGTGGATGATTGAGCGAACATGCTAGAATTTCTTTCTGTATTCTTTAAGTTTCTCTTTTAGATTATCATCCTTAATACTAAGAATTTCAACAGCTAGCATGGCAGCATTCTTCGCGTTATCAACACCTACAGTTGCAACGGGTATTCCAGATGGCATCTGCACTATGCTGAGCAGAGCATCCAAACCCATCAGTTTTACAGCAACCGGAACGCCAATGACTGGTTTGATCGTCTGTGCTGCTATAGACCCCGGTAGGTGTGCTGCTAGGCCTGCAATTGCAATGAAGACGTCTGCATCGCTTTCCTTGACATATTTTACAAGCTCGTTAGGTTTTCTGTGGGAAGATATAATTTTTGCATCATGATCAACACCAAATTCCTTTAGAATCTCCACTGCAGAATCAACAAACTGCTGGTCCGACTTGCCTCCGGCTATTACCGCTACCTTCATGGCAGAACTATAATTTGTTCTGTATAATAAAGCATGGCTATGGGAAGATGAACGTTTACGGCTCGCTGACATTTAAAAATGCTACATTGATAATAGTGATGCCATTTATCTTTTTAGGGATAATGGTTCGTCATGTATTACTTCAAATTTCTATCCTTTGGAAAGAAGCAAGAATAAAAGTAGGTTACTCTCCCTTCATTTCAGCTCTAGTTTTGAACACTGGCTTTATTCCAAGATTTGAGTAATCGCCAGTTGAGCAGGTAAAGCATAGTTCCTCTTTTGGCAGACCAATTGCCTTTGCAAGGTTGTCAGTATCGTTGTAGCCAACAAAGTCAGCACCGATGATTTTTCCAACCAGTTCGCCAACATTATTCTGACCATTGCCATCGGTGACTCTGTATGCCAATAACTCTTCCTGCGAAGGAAAGTCTATGCCAGCATAGCATGGAAATGTTATTGGTGGGAAGGAGATAACCATGCTTATCTTCTTTGCACCACCATGCCTTAATGCTTTGACTATTGATGCAGAACTGGTACCCCTAACAACGCTATCATCAACAACAACAACATGCTTCTTTTCAATCACTTCACGTATGGGTATAATCCTTCTGGTGATCTCTACTCTATCACTATGATATGGCTGGATGAAGCTTCTAAACGGACCCTTTCTGCTGTACCTGTCTTTAAGTAGACCTTCTTCAAATGGTAGATCAAGTTCCTCAGCATAGCCCAGTGCAGCCGGCCTGGCAGAGTCCGGGACCGGAACAACCACATCAGCATCAGATAACGGAAACTTCTTTGCAAGATAATTGCCTATTCTCTTTCTTGCTGCGTATATGTTGATCCCTTCCATTATGCTTGTTGGATGCGCAAAGTAGGTATATTCAAAAGAGCAATGGGCATGTGGTTTTTCTGTTGCAAAAATCTCATGCTCCAATCCACGGTCGCTCATCTTGATCAATTCCCCTGGTTCGACATCTCTAATCAGCTCGGCGCCAACGGCCGATAACGCACAAGATTCTGATGCAACTATGTATGAGTTGGTACCTTTATGGTGTCCCAAAACCATTGGTCTAAAACCTTTAGGATCTCTTGCTGCATAAACATATCCATGGTCTGTCACAAAAGTAAAGCAGAACGAGCCAACCATCTCACCCTTTAATGTATCTAGCGCCTCAGCCATATCATCCTTCTTGGTCAACAACGCCACAAGTCGTTTTGCAGCTAAAAGCGTATCATTCATTGTTTGTGGAGTAAAGGTGCAACCTCCAGCCATATTTGATAGTTCTTCAAGATTTGCTATGGTGCCATTATGCGCAACACAAAGATCATGCACCTTTAATGGCTGTGCATTTTGAAGATTGCTCTTGCCAACAGTAGAGTATCTAACATGTCCTATCGCGGCATTCGACGCGTACTTCTCTTCAAGAACGTTGAACTTGCTTGCCGCTTCAGAGACCAAACCAATTTCCTTATACGGAGACTTTTTTGGTATTGCGATTCCCCATGCTTCCTGACCTCTATGTTGCAAGGCTCTCAATGAATCAATGACCATTGACACGACGTTTCTACCGTCAAGCGAAAAGATAGCAACAACTCCGCAGTTCTCTCTAACCATTCTCGATTAACCTCTCTATCATGTTTGTCCATCTATCTGCTGCCTTATCAATGCTTATGTTGATAACTTCGCTACCATTTTTAACGAACTTGATTGAACTTCCACCCGTCTTTCCGATTGTACCATACGGAATGTTACTGTTTTCTAGCATACTTGTGGCGTTACCAAGTTTATCGTTCCCGATAGAAATAATGAATCTTGAGTGTGACTCTGAGAATAGAAGATCGTCAATTCTCGAGCATCTGTTAGGTATCTTTGCTAAATCAACATTTGTTCCCACATTGCTTAGTACGCACATTTCTGAGATTGCGGTTGCCAGTCCGCCTTTGGAACAATCATGAACGGAATTTATGAGATCATTTCTAATCATATTTACTACTGTTTGCATCGTCTTTCTATCGGAAGCAAGATCAACCTTTGGTACATCCCCACCAACTATGCTATGAACGTACTCGTAATATTCTGAACCTCCTAATTCATCATTGGTTTGACCAATGATGATCATGGTATTGTTTTCACGGATCAATGAATTCTTGATCCAACTAGTATTATCGATCAAACCCAACACACCGATTACGGGTGATGGTTTGATTGAGCCTTTGTCACTTTCATTGTAGAAACTTACTTTGCCTCCAACGCATGGTATATTCGTGGCTTTGCTGTAATCAGATATGCCTTTTATGGCTTCTGTGAACGCCCAAAAAATCTCTGGATCCTCTGGACTGCCGAACTGCAAATGATCCACCATCCCTATTGGCTCGGCACCAACAGAAACAACATTTCTACAAGCTTCCGCAAAACATCCCATTGCTCCTTTGTACGGGTCCAAATAACAGTGCTTTGAGTTGCCATCCAACTTGATCGCAAGAAACTTGCCGTTATCTAGTCTTAACACACCTCCACCAGCATATCCAGGCTTGATCACTGTCCTAAGTCCTACCTCATGATCATACTGCTGGTATACCCACCTTTTGTTTGCAATAGCAGGATTTGCAAGCATCTTTAGCAAAATTGAACTAAAGTCAATTGGCAGTGAAGGTTTCTTTACAGCTGCAAGTTCATCAATATACTTGGGCTTTTTTTCAATTCTGGTTGCGATTGGTGCATTTGCAACCAAAGCAGCGGGCATGTTTGCGACTTCATTGTTGTTATAACTTACAACCAAATTGCTGTGATCCTGAACTTTGCCAATGACCGAATAACTTATCTCGTATTTGTCAAGTATGGAGAAAAGTTGTTCTAAATGCGATTTATCAAGGATGTATAGCATTCTTTCCTGCGACTCAGAAATCATAAGTTCTGCTGGTGTCATGCCATGCTCTCTAACATGCACTTTTGAAATATCTACTTCAATTCCCTTTCCGATCTTATCTGCTGTTTCTGAAAGGCAGCACGATAGGCCCCCGCCGCCAAGATCCTTCACAACTTTAACGCATTTCGCTTCTATCGCTTCCATTGTTGCTTCAATCAGTAGCTTTTCCAAGAACGGATCTGGTATCTGTACGGCAGAGCGATTCTCTTCTTCCAGTGCTTTTGATGCAAATGATGCACCATGTATGCCATCCCTGCCTGTTGAACCTCCTACTAAAACAAGATAATCATCCTTGTCAGCACTTATGGTGATGATATCTTCCCTCTTCCCAATGCCAACGCTGGCAACATCGACCAAACAATAATGCTCAAACGAATTGTCAAACTCAACCTCACCAGCGACAGTTGGTATTCCAAGACAGTTGCCGTAATCTGCAATGCCTCTAACAACATGCTTGAATAACCATCTAGCATGACTATCTTTTTCAATATTGCCAAATTTCAATGCGTCTAGGACAGCAATTGGTCTAGTGCCCATGCTAAGGATATCTCTAATAACACCCCCGACGCCTGTTGCTGCACCGCCATATGGCTCTACGACTGATGGATGGTTGTGACTCTCAATATGTACTGTGACAACATAACCATCACCAATATCCAAGACACCGGCATCATAACCTGGTCCCACAACAACTCGTTTGGCTTCTGTTGGCAATAACTTAAGATACGGTTTTGATGATTTATACGAGCAATGTTCAGACCATTCTGCTTCAAAAATGCTCAACTCAACTTCGTTTGGTTGCCTCTTTAACTCATTCTTCAGATAAACAAGTTCTTCTTGTGTAAGGCTCATTTCTGCTCATCCAGATAGCTTAGCAAGGAACTGAAGATCAGTCTGCCATCGTGATCTCCGAATGGACTTAGTATACTTTCACTCGCCCTCTCTGGATGTGGCATCATGCCTACTACGTTGCCCTGTTCGTTGCTGATACCTGCAACACTATTTACAGAGCCGTTTGGATCGTCATTGTGGTATTTGAAAACAATTTGATTGTTATTTTCCAACATTTCTAGCGTCTTTGGATCTGCAAAGTACCTTCCTTCCTGATTTGCAACTGCAATTCTTATCTGCTGTTTTGGCTTCAACGCATGGGTAAACGGAGTTCTGTTGCTCTCTACAGTAATCTTTGTCCATCTACAGACAAATTTCAGCGAGTTATTCTTCATTAATGCTCCAGGTAAAAGAGCTGACTCAACCAGAATCTGGAAGCCATTGCAAATACCGAGAATTGGTGTGCCTCCTCTTGCTAATCTCTTGACCTCTTTCATGACAGGGCTAAAGGCTGATATTACACCTGCTCTCAATCTGTCGCCATAAGCAAAACCACCTGGTAATAGTATTGCATCATAACCATGCAAGTTATCTCTCTTATGCCATAAGAGATCAGCATTGACATGGAGGACGTTGCGGAAAACATGATGAAGGTCTTTATCACAATTGCTTCCAGGGAATACAACGATCCCTATTTTCATTGTAATAGCTCTCCGTTGCAAATTTATAAATACCTTGCTAGATCGGATTAGAAAATTACATGAAAAATCAATTTTTTACTTGCACAATTCCTATGCATTCTATCTTACAGTTACTAACAACTGGATTATAGATCCTTAATTCATCGCACAAGCTCTTGACAGTATCTTCAGCTTCCTTTCCATCTTTTGCCTCTATTGTGATGTTGAGCATCTTCGCAGTTCTAACTATTTTTACAGAGGAGTAACCTCCTTTAGCTATCAAATCCTTCAGTATCGTTTCGCCTTCCGGATCATTGATGTACGGCTTGTTTTCAATTACGACACTAACCAGATACTTGTCCATAGCAGTTGTTGATTTGGCATTAATTTAAAGGCATTGCGTAAGATTTTAAATGCCGCCCAATTGCCAATAATGCGAGCCTCGGTAGC
>JBHICH010000030.1:0-19992 GCA_046759465.1 Nitrososphaerales archaeon | reverse complement strand
AGTTCATGTTTTGGCCTTCCAGCTGGAGTACCCAAAGAATCTTCGTTAGGTAAAAGCATGTTATCAATGAAGGGTACTATCCCAATCACACGCTTCTTGGTGATCTGCTCAATGGAATCGATTGCAGGATCAAGAATGGATTTGTCGCCTCTGAACTTGTTTATTACGAATCCCTTGACAAGCGCTCTATGCTTCCGCTTTAACAACTGAAGGGTTCCAACCAGGCTGGCAAAGCAGCCGCCTCGCTCTATATCAGCAATTATAACAACAGGTGCCTTCACCATTTCAGCAAGCTTCATGTTCGCTATATCGTAATCCTCAAGATTGATCTCAGCAGGATTGCCAGCACCCTCAATCACGATAATATCATACCTTGAGAGCTTTAGTATTGCTCGTTTAACATACCACAGACCCCTCTGCATAACGAAGTTGCTGTAGTAATCCTTCGCATGCATGGCCCTATACACTTTGCCAAGTAAAACAACCTTGCTAAGATAATCGCCCATTGGCTTGAGCAGTATCGGATTCATGTACGCTTTCGGCTCAATTCTGGATGCTATGGCCTGTATTGCCTGAGCCTTTGCCATCTCAAGACCATCTCTAGTAATGTATAGATTTGAAGACATATTCTGCGCCTTTAATGGTGCAACCTTGTAACCTTCATCCGAAAATATTCTACATAATGCGGCTACAAGTGAGCTCTTGCCAGAATTGGATGATGTTCCTTGGACCATCAGCAGCTTGGCCATCGCTAAACCTCCTTCAATTCATTGATCAGCAACACGTTTTCCTTTCTGGTCCTTGTTGAAATCCTAACATAATCTGTGCCCATGCCAGTGAATGTGCTGCAGTCTCTGACCAGTATCTTCCTCTTGAGCAGTTTTTCCCTTAACGACGACGAATTCACGCCATCAAGTTTAACCAAGAAGAAGTTTGTATCGGATCTACAGGGTGTAAATCGGTTTAGCTTTGCAATATTGTTCTGAAGGTAAGGCTTCTCCTTCTCGATCAGGTGCTTTGTCTTCTGTAAATGTGTTTTATCCTGTAAAGCGGCAACAGCGGCCTTTTGTGCGAGCGCATTTACGCTCCATGGCACCTTGACTTTATTAATCAATTGTGCAATCTTTTTGCTCGCAACGGAGTAGCCTGCTCTAAGGCCAGCAAGCCCGAATGCCTTCGTTAGAGTTCTTAAAACAATGAGATTGTCATAATCATTAACGTTATGAACGAACGAATTCTTTTCAGGATCATCTATGAACTCGATAAAGCACTCGTCCAGCAAAATGAGCGTATTGTTGTTGTAAGCGTGGTCTATTATTTTCTGCACATCATTTCTGTCCATAAGCAATCCGCTTGGGTTGTTAGGATTACATATGAATGCAACCTTGGTACCATCGTCAATTGCATCTATCATTGAATCCTTCTTTAAAGTAAGATCACTGAGCTCAACGTAACTTATTCTTGTGGAGTTCTTGTCGCATGAAAACTCATATTCGAAGAAAGTTGGCATCGGTATGACAACCTTATCATCCTTCTTCACAAATGCATCTGCAAATAGGTGTATAAGCTCATTTGCGCCATTGCCAACTACTAGATGCCCTTCATCAACGTGGAGGTATTCACTCACTGCTTTCTTGAATTCTCTAGAATCTGGATCAGGGTAAGTAGAAATTAGATTGATATTTCGTTTGATTGTTCTAAGGACTTCTCTAGAAGCGCCCAAAGGATTCACATTTGTGCTGAAATCAATTATCTCGCCCCTGGCATTCCTTATGTAATGCCTTCCGCCATGTGTGCGTGGGCTGGCGGTGAGAAAACCTTCCTTTACTAATGCTTTGATGTCGAACTGCCCAGACTTGGTAAGCATAGGATAGATTTAACGCACCAATATTTAGGAATTTGAAGAGTGACAAGTACGCCAAAAAAGACAAAGAACAAGCTGACAGAAATATATTTCTCACCAAAACGCGTAATCACAGAGCTTTGCAATTCGATGTTGATGGGCATCCTGGGGGAGAAGTAGCTTTAAGCTTTGGAGATGAAGAACCGTATGACGCCATAGCCAGGTATAAAAACGATTATTAATACAGATACGGATTGACTTCGTATGCTTAAGGTAGCTATAATTGGTGCAACTGGAGTGGTAGGTCAAGAGTTCGTAGTGGCACTTGACGAGCATCCTTGGTTTGAGGTTAGACAGTTAGCTGCCTCTGAGCGTTCTGCTGGAAAGAAATATCTAGAGGCGATCCATGATAAGAACTCTGGCATAACGAAGTGGCACCAGCATGAATCTGTTCCAGATTACGTTAAAGACATGCTCGTTCAGCATGTAAGTGAAATCAATCCCAAAGATGTTGATCTTGTTTTTACAGCAATCGAGGCTGACGATGCAAAGGTTATTGAGCCAAGGTTAGCTGAGCGTGTTCCGGTAATAAGCACGGCATCTGCATTCAGGTATGAAAACGATGTCCCAATACTTATACCGGGAATAAATGACGGGCAGGCAGATTTGCTGAACTTCCAGAGAAAGAATAGAGGATGGAAGGGATTTATCGCTCCATTGCCAAACTGCACTACGACTGGTTTAGCAATTACGCTGAAGCCGATAATGGAGAGCTTTGGAGTTGAGCGAGTATTCATGACTTCACTCCAGGCAGTTTCCGGTGCAGGCAGATCACCAGGTGTGGCAGCTCTTGACATATTTGACAACATCATACCATACATTCCAAAAGAAGAGGAGAAGGTGCAGGTCGAAACTATGAAGATTTTAGGCGCACTAAATGGTAATGCAATAAACTCTGCTCTGATGAAGGTCAGTTGCACATGTACAAGGGTTTCCGTTTTAGATGGTCATACAGAATCTGTATTTGTAGAAACCACAAAGCATTGCGAACCTGCTGGTGTAAAGGATGCCATGCTGAAATATTCCGAGAGTGTTAGCATCAAGGGATTGCCTTCTGCGCCTCCTGAATACATACTCGTGCACGATGATCCAACCAGACCGCAGCCACGACTTGACAGAAACATGAATGATGGAATGACAACTGTTGTTGGAAGGTTGAGAAAGGATGCTGTCTTCGATAAGGGCATAAAGTATGTGTTATTGTCACACAATGAAAAGATGGGTTCTGCGAAGGGCGCTGTGCTTCTGGCAGAACTGCTGAAGCAAAGGAACTATCTGTAAATCGGGATTAACCTTCATGTACTTTCTCCAACTCTTTCTCTATCTCCACCTGTCTGTTGAGGCACTCTGACCGTATTTTGCAAACATAAAAATCCTTTCGAAAAATGGTTATACTTCAAGAAAATTGCATGGGTAGCTGAAGATGTGAAACAGGCTATATTATTGTATCAAAGATCGGTGAAATTTGCAAAAATAAGTTTATTAGTATCTTTTTAGAGAATAAATTGGGCTGTTTGCATGGGAAGAATAGATGATTTAGATATGAAAATTCTAGCGGAACTTGCAAAAGACGCAAGTATTTCTGTGCCAAGATTAAGTAGGAAAATTAATGTAAATGCCTCTGTCGTTTACAGTAGGATCAAGCGCTTGGCAAAGCGCGGTCTTATTAAAAAATTTACTATCATGGTTAATGAAGAAGCGTTGGGCTTGAATGTTAAAGCCATCACTGGCATAAACATGGATTCAAAGTTGCGGGATAATGTTCTGGCGGAACTATTCAAGATCCCAGAAGTTAGGGAAGTGTGCGAAGTTACTGGCAGGTTCGATATTCTGGTTACGATAACAGAAAGAGCATTGGACGAAATGCACCAGTTGATATCGGAGAAGATTGGAAGGATAGAAGGCGTGCAGAAGACCGAAACCTTCATAGAAATGAAGAAGACTATAAAGGAACCGCAATATTCTGCAGCAACCCTGCAGGCAATGGTAAAATAAAATTAGGGTTTTAGCAACTTATTCAGAAGTGATTTTGTAGCAAGTCTTGCTATATTGCTCAATCTGTATCTCGCAACTCCCTGCGAATCCTTTTCCTCTACCACTAATTTATTGCGCTTCATAAGATCGCGCTTGAAGTTGCTACCATTCCACCAGCCTTCATCCACGCCAAGATCCAGGGTCTCTTCCTTTATCTCCTCTTTCGCGAGAGCCTTCCCGCTGAAGTACAGCAGAATCTGTATCTTTTCCTTGTTGGTCATGTTGGGAAGTTTCTGCAGCACATTATCGGGAATCCTGCTAGTCACTACCTTTGTCCTCCCAACTTGTGACGGTCTTTTGCGTACAGCACCTTCAGGGAGGATATCACGTATAGAAGCCTGTTCGATCAGTCGTGAGAGAATCACTTTGAAAGCTTCAAGCTTGTACGGGTCAGGTTCACCCTGAACGGCCTCGCGCGCCTTCCTGATCCACTGCTTCAACTCAGAGGTTTCCAATTTGTATCAATAATAAGAGCGCCAAGTAACAGAAAAGATTTACTGTTCTGTTGCTTGAATGTATAAATACTAATCATAATGCAAAATAGAGGAGTTTACTTGCTCAAGACTGGTCTAGGCACTGGGTTCAGGGTTTACTGGGAGGTTACAAAGCCGAAGATCTGGTACCTTCTGGTCTTTACTGCATTTATGTCTGCCCTAATTGCTTCAAACGTTCATGATATTGCCATTTCTCCCTTGACATGGGCACTGTTGCTAGCCTCCGTCACTGCTGGATCAGCCGCTGCTAATACATTAACTAACTACATTGATCGTGATATAGACGCAAAGATGGATCGAACGAGAACAAGGCCAATTCCAAGTGGCAGGATAACTCCCGAAAGTGCGCTTTACTATGGTTTTATCCTTGCTGGTATATCCTTGGGCTTGTCATATATGATAAACTTCTATGCGTTTGGACTAATGGCATTTGGTCTGTTCGACAATGTCATAGTTTACAGTAAATGGTTAAAACGAAGAAGTATCTCCAACATAATACTGGGAGGTTTTTCTGGTGGTGCGCCAGCATTAATTGGCTATGTTGCAGTTACTACGGCCACCATCGAATTAGGATTGGTGATGGCTGCTCTGGTATTCCTATGGATTCCGACTCATATATGGAGTCTAGCACTTCACATACGTGAGGATTATGCGAAGGCAAAGGTACCTATGCTACCCGTAGTTATGAGCGAAAGTATCTCGATAAGGATAATTGCTGGCACAACACTGATGATGGTTCTATTCAGCGTATTGCCATTCTTCATGAATGTGTTTGGAATGATCTATCTAGTGATGGCAAGTGTTTTAGGCGCAATCATCATTGCAATGAGCATAAGCTTGCTGGTTAAACCAACTGAAAAGAAGTCATGGGCGCTCTTCAAGTTCTCCAGTCCGTATCTAGCACTGCTCTTTATAGGAATGATGGTAGACTCGATGGTACTTTAGAAAGGGGCTTTAATTGAGTAATGACTCATTGCAACAGAAAATAGAAAGATTTGCAGAGGTTGAGCAACAAAAAGCTGTGCAAAAGTTGAATGGATGAAATCAATTAACCATGCTGGGAATGCTTTGAGGTGGATCAGAAAGCACTATGATCACACCTTACGGTTGGCAAAAGGAAGATGATGCTTCTAAAGATAGTCATCCAAATTGAACTTGTCGTCGCCGGGGATCTTTGCCACTTCAAACTTATCCTTTGGTTTAAGAACTGAGAATGTAGCATCAATACCCACCTTTGTTGTTAGCAAATTTTCTTGATCGCTTGAGGGATCTAGGCTTGATCCCTTTGCATTAGGTATTGTAATCATGTTTTTGTCAGCTTGGAATCTAGTTGCCATCGCATATTCAACCGCCTTGGGATCCGTAGGATCAATATCCTCATCAACCACAATAGCCATCTTTAGAGATGGATGAGATGCAAAGGCAGCAATCAATGCGTTTTTTGATTCACCCTCAAGCCTCTTTTTTATCTGAATAACAGCATGCAACCAATTACATCCACCATCGGTTAAACAAACCTGCTTGGTTGTCGAAACAACATTCTTCACTCCCTGCAATACTTTTGCTTCTATGGGCATAGACATGAGCAGTCTATGCTCCGCATAACCAGGCAGAATATCATGATAAATTGCATTGTTTCTATACCTTATTGCCTCTAGCTCAAAGACTGGCTGCTTCCTTTTCTGGTCGTAAGTTCTGAGCATTTCGGTCATCCATTCTTCCTGAAATTGATCCTTCAGGATCCTGCCTTCAAGGATTATCTCAGCATGAGAAGGAATGTGCAAATGTGAATGTTCGCTTTTGCTGAGGGCAAAGGAGTTCTCCGTGAGAGAGTTGGCTATCTCCATTTCCTCAGCACCATATGACGCTTGGTACGCAGCTGCTATCATAACTGCTGGGTGCACACCAATGGCAACCGCAACCTTAAGATCCTCTCCATGCTCTTTGGCATACTGATAGCATTTGTGCAGGTGTCTTCCTTCCACCATTCTAATTGCCATTCGCTTCTGATCCATATACAAAAATCTATGGACCGAAGAATTCTGTGCACCAGTTTCCTGCTCTTTTGCAAAGACTATTGCAGATGTTATAAATGGTCCTGCGTCCTTTTCAAAATGTGTAATTATCGGTAAAATTGATAGATCTTTAGATGTATTCTCCTTGAATTTTGGCTCTTCAACTTTTGGTTTGCTTGGTTTTGAAATTGCAGTAAACACTCTATCGTGTATGGAATCCGGATTTGCATTGATTGCCAACGCAAACCTTCTCCTTGTGCCGCAAACATTTGCTGCAACACTTATCTTGCTTTCCTTAACACTTTCAAAAACAATCGCCTGCTTTCCATCCAACTGTTTGGTCAAAGCAGCAATTTCGAACTTTGTTGAGACGGGCTTCTTTATTACAAAAAGTTCCCCTTCCTTCTTTAGCATATTAAGGTAATCACGTAGATCCATGTGCTCCACCTATTGCATCTGTTATGCTCTCCAGTATCTTCTTCATAGCATTTAAATCGAGTGCGCTTGGTGTGTAGAGCGATATTATGCATATTCCATTGACCAATGATGCTATACGTTCAGAGATCATGTTCAAAAAAATGCTATCATACTTGCTTGGAATAACTTTAGCAGTATTAACACCCATTGAACCGTGCAAAGAAACATTAAGCGAACCTATTCTTTGTGATGGACCTTCAGAAATAGAAATAAAACATCCGTTGGACATACGGATGATGCGGATATAAAATTCTCTCTTTTCAACCTTTACAGTTCTTTCCAGATATTGCTCTACGGACATCAGAACGCTAATGCATTAACCAAGTTATTTGCTTATTGCTATGGGCTGCGCAATCTCGATCCTCTTTCTTGCTCGCAGCTTTGCCTTGTACTTCAGGTTCCTAGGCTTTGTTCTCAGCCTATAACCGCAGCAAGGACACCATAGTCCCTCCCACTTGATGAATATTTCACAAATCTGGCAACGCTTTTGTCCAGAGGCATACCTACCAGAACCGACCGGCTTCTGCGCCTTGTACTTAACGCAAATACCTTTGCAAGTCATCTTCCTACCTCCAGAAATCGTCTCCTACGATCTTATATACGTAAAATATATTTAAAGATTATCAAATATTTCCTAGAATAAAAGGTCATTTTTAATAAATTTTATACGACTAAATTAATGGTAAATCACTCAAAAATTTGATAGAGGAGGGCATATGTATATAGATTTATCATGGAACGCATCATGAAGCTTTCTGCATCGAATGTTTTGCTCGTAAAAGGTCCCGCCTCGGTCAAATGTATAGGTAGCGTCTCGGTTCTAGGCATAGATGCCTGCACGAAGGAAGTCACGCTAAGAGCAGGAAAGATTCTACCTTTCGAAGCCTCCAGAAGGAGCGAGGTAAAAATCAGGCTTGGCTCAGGCGGAAACTATTCGGTAGTCGGTGAAAGCAAAGTCGGTGTTTCCATCTGGAAGGAAGTTGCCAACAGGATAACCTTGCGAAACAAACCAACACGCATAATGATCGTTGGCGCAACTGATACTGGTAAATCAACACTTGCAACCTACCTGTCAAATATTACAAGTGCTAACAAGATGAAGGTTAGCATAGTTGACGGTGATGTGGGTCAAAGCGATCTTGCACCTCCGGGTTGTATAGGTGCTTCAATGATCAAAGAAGAATTTCTAGATTTAAGGGATATCAGCGCAGAATATTCCAGCTTCATTGGGGCGATTTCGCCAAGGGGAATAGAGAAACTTGTCATAATCAGCATCAAAAATATGGCTGATAGATTATCTGCAAAATCTGATATTTGCATAATAAACACTGATGGATACATCGATAAGCGTGGGATCGATTATAAAATAGAATTGGCAAAAGCATTGAAAACTGATCTGCTAGTTTACATTGGCAATTTAGCAAGTAGAAAGCTACTCGATGAATTTAAATCAAGATTTTTACATGTTGTTGCACCAGAAAGAGTATCAAAGACGCATTACGAGAGGGAAGAGAGGCGTTTGGGACAGTATTACAAGTTTGTTGGAGAAGGAAGTGAGATCACATTTGAAGTAAAAAACAAAAAGTTTGGATTCATGGGAAAAATTTATGATAATATTATCTTAGCAAGGTTTTTGATTCACCTGAAATCTATAACGTTTCCAATAAGATTTCTTAAAGGTATGTTTGTGGGATTAAGCGCTAGAAATGAGGTTAAAGGATTTGCTATAGTAACCAAAGTTGGTAGCAACAAGATTACACTCAAAACCCAATATGAAGGCGAGTTTGATACAATAATTCTAAGCACAATAAGGCTGTCTCCTGATATGAGACGAGAATACCAACTACCGCTAGTTGTGAATTGGAATAACTGGTCTAAAGCGTCTGCCATTTCTAAGGGCTATTACCCTAGCGGATAACTTGTCTCTTAAGCCTCTTTGATCGGAATCCATTGTGCGCAGAGCAGATGTACCATGCTCGTTAACGAATTCGATAACAACTTTTTCTTTGAATCTTGCGTAAATATTGTTTGCAATCTGTTTTGCCATTGCAGGATTGCCATCACCAATCCTTACAATCTTCTTTCTTGACTTCGTGCCATTCACCAATACAGTCATTAGATCTAAAGCTCTTTGCACAGAAGTTACAACCTGGCTTTCAATCTCCTTCTCCAAGTAAAATGCTACTATGCCAATTCTTTTGCCAGGATCCATTCCTATTACCAACTGATCGTCCTGATGTATGCTCATCAAACTCCTCAAGATCTTGGCCTTTATCAGAGCTGGTTCAACATCTAGCTCGGTGTCCAAAAGCATGTTTTTATGCTCTATTACACTACTTTCCTCTTTTGTGGTTATGACCAGCTTGGAATTTAGCCTTGCAGCTTCTTCCGGAGAGACGGAATCAAATTGCAGGCCTAAAGATTTTAGTGAGCTTATAATTTTGTAGTATGGTTTTCCACTGAGTGTAGCCACGACTACCCTAGTTTGAATAATGTCACTCAGGGGCGTTTCATCGTGTTGAGTTTCCTTCAGATCATTATTAAATGTTGTGGGAATTTGCTATTTTATACAAAATTATTTAAGGAAAAGCGTAACATAATGTTTAGTTTTTCAAGCGATAAATTTTCCAAGAATAAGACTACACTGTTTTTGTTTCTATTTTGGGCTTCTCCATTGCATTGGAGAAGCAGGTTTATCATTACTTGGTGGTCAGGTTCAAGATCGCCTTTGCAAGATCGCCTTGCGCATCTGTAAGTGCTTTGATTGCAACTTCTTTAGAAACACCTGCTTGCTGGGAAACTAGCATGACATCTTCGTCGCTGTAATCTGGAACCTCCCTCTGCATTTCCTCTATATCATCTCCTATGACCTGATAGATCGTCGAATCCTGACTCTTCAGCTCAGCAACAGATGGACCCTTTATTATGATCTCCTTATCGTTGGTCTTTATCACAACTTCCTCAACATTCTTCAACTCATTCATGTTAAGACCCATCTTGTCTAACATCCGCCTTAACTGCCTGTTGCCACGCATCATAACCTTATTTTCTATCTTCCCGCTTTTAAACTCTCGCGCACTTTTACCGCCACACCTCTCTTGAATTCTCTGATCATTTTGGCAGACAGAACTGACTTGCCAACAGCAATTAAGTTGCCATTTTCATCCAGTACGGCAACATCGCTGCCAATCCTGACATTGTTGCCGCAGTTCACAACATGCTTACAAAATACTGATTTGCCTTCTGCAATGAATTCTGCTATATCTTTGCTAACGACTACCGAGTTCTGCTTGAAGGTTGAACTCTGCATGAGAAGTTTGGCACCAAATATTGTTAATGCCAAACCGCCATCCTTGCGAAGAGTGGCAACCAAGTTATTATCTAACAAAATATTCTTTATCCGTCCAGTTCGTTTCGAAAAGGTGAACTCTAACCTATCTAAAGGTATTGAATTAGAAGTATCGCTACCAAATATCGCATCTAGGTGAACTGCTATCTTCTGCCGAGGGTCTAGCATCAATCTTCGCATTTGCAGCGCAGTTTATTACGCAGATCAATTTAACAGTAATGAAAATTTATGCATCTATATATTTCCTATATTCCATATAGAATACGCATATAAGCACAGATATAGCAAGTTCGAATGTGAGCTGGTTATCTTGGCTAAAACCTACAGATAAGGAAATTCTGAACACGCTAGAAACTCAGTCAGCAAACCTTCTCAGGGCAACAGAATTACTTGTTGATCTAATTACCAATTATGAAAATGTGGGCAAGAAGGAAAACCAGATAAAGGAACTGGAGCATAATGGTGATCTTATTGCCCATAATATCTTCAATGCCCTTGACAAGACCTTCATCACACCTCTTGATAGGGAGGATATATCGCATCTAGCATCTGCGATAGATAATATCTTGGACTCTGCAGATGGTGCAGCTGATAGATTCGTTCTCTTTAAGATATCAAAACCTAGTCCATACATGTTGGAGCTTGCAAACTATATCAAACTGTCTGCCACGGAGATCCATGGTCTAGTATCAAAGATCAGGAGCATAAAAGATGCTATGGAGATAATTAATCACTGCAGAAATATCAGCAAAAATGAGCATGATGCTGATCAGGTCTACAGGAAAGCAGTAGCAGAGCTGTTTCAGACAAGTGATCCAGTTGAAATAATAAAGATGAAGGAGATTTACGAAACTCTTGAGCAAGCTAATGATAGATGCTTGGATGCTGCTGATGTTATTGAAGACATTGTGTTGAAGTACAAATAGGTTGATGAGATGTTTGAGTTAGTTATAGTTGCCATTGCGGCTGCATTATTCTTTGATTTTTATAACGGACTCAACGATTCTGCAAACTCGATAGCGACAGTTATTGGTACTAGAGCCCTGAGACCTTTGCAAGCTGTAACTATCGCAGCATTCGCGAATTTTGTAGGGCCCTTCGTATTTGGCGTTGCCATAGCAAAGACTGTAGGAAAGGGCATAGTCGATCTGAATGTGCTAACGATCTATGTGGTTCTTGCTGGTGTGTTGGGTGCAATCGTATGGATCGCCCTAGCGTCACATTATGGTATACCCGTATCTGCAAGCCACACACTCATCGGGGGTATAATTGGTTCTGGTATCGCTGCTGGAGGGCTAGAGGCTCTGATATTTGACGGAGTTGGAAAGGTCCTCTCCTTCATGGTCATTTCACCGGTTGTGGGTTTGGTGATTGCCTTTGGACTCACAATGTCCATGCTACATTTATTGAAAAAATACAGACCATATGTGATCAACAGGATATTCGGAAGGCTGCAGATAGCTTCTTCAACATTCTTTTCGATCATGCATGGAACAAATGATGCGCAGAAGACGATGGGTGTCATAGCGGCTGCCCTCGTAGCTGGAGGTTTGCTGGACTCATTCGAAATACCTTATTACGTAATAATCATGGCAGCATCCGCGATAGGCGTCGGTACATTTGTAGGTGGCTACAGAGTGATAAGGACGATGGGTCTAAGGCTCACTGCACTAAAACCGTACCAGGGCTTTTGCGCCGAAACCGGCGGAGGCGTAATTCTGACTCTCATGGCACAGTATGGAATTCCTGTAAGTACAACACATGCAATAGCTGGGTCAATTATGGGGGTTGGTGCCACCAGAAGGCTTTCAGCAGTAAGATGGGGGGTTGGTAGGACAATGATCTTTGCATGGATAATAACCATACCCGCAAGTGCTGCTATGGGAGGTATAGCTTACAAAATAATGGAATTTGTCGGTATTGTATAGGAGAACATCTATATAGTAATATTAAAAACTATATAGAGCGTATATACATGGCTTGCGGCATGGATCAAAATCATGGGGAAACCAGAAAGATACAGTTTACGGGCAAATCATCTTACATTGTATCATTGCCGAAGAAGTGGGTAGAGGATATCGGGCTCAAAGCCGGGGATCAGGTTACAGTTGTTAGACAGGACAATTCGATGTTGCAGATAGTTCCTTCGAAGAAACACTCCGTAAAGACAGCAAAGGAAGCTACTATAGAGGTATCAAAGGAGAGCGATGTTGGAGTGCCAATCAGGAAGCTTATTGCATTGTACCTTATTGGCTTTAACATCATAAACATCAAGGCAAAGGATGGAAGGCTGCGAACAGAACAAAGAGAAGCTTTCAAAGAAGCAGTCAGAAAAGTGTTGATGGGCACGGAAATAACAGCAGACTCGACTGACGGGATGACAATACAAGTCTTGATAAACATAGTCGAACTTTCTGTTGACGGAGCGTTCAAAAGGATGTTGTTAATTGCCAAATCAATGCTTAAGGACGCAATGATAGCTCTGCAGGAATCAAACAACGATCTTGCAAAAGAAGTGATGCGGAGTGATGACGAAGTTGACCGTTTCAGCTTCTATATAATCAGGCAGCTAAAGATCGCGATACAGAACGAGCAGTTGCTAGCAGATATGGGACTGCTGAAATCCAGAGACTGTTTGGGCTATAGGCTTATAGTAAAGAGCATCGAAAGAGTTGCGGATCATGCAACAAATATTGCTGAAGATCTTTTGGAAATAAAGGAGCCGATCGATAAGGATGTATTGAACGAAATTAACCGTATGAGCAACTTTGCGAGTGAAGTGCTCGATGATGCTTGTCTATCTCTATTCAAGCGGGACTATAATGCTGGAGAAAAGGCGATTGAAATGGCAAAGAAGATCGATGAAATGGAGGGTCGTGTTATGAGCAACTCTCATGGTCTAAAGAAGGCCAGCGAATTGTATAGAATCAAGTTTATTACCGAGAGTTTGAGAAGAGTTGCTGAATACGCAAGCGACATTGCTGAGATAGTTCTGAACATGACTGTGGAGCAGACGCTCAAGCAAAGTAAAGCCTAAATTGACAGAAAGCGTTGGTAAGATGAATGTATTGTGAGCTGTGTGGGATTCAGATCACTGGTGAGACCTACAAAGTCGTAGTTGAAGATTTAGTAATAAGTGTCTGCAGGCAGTGCTCGAAGCATGGCAAGCCGTATAGTGTGCCGAAGCTATCAAAAAGAAAGAGGTCTAATATGTTAGCAAAAAAGATGTTTAATTTTGACCTCCCAACTGTTAAGGATGATTACAGTAAGCTGATTAAGGATGCCAGAGAAAAGCTCGGTTTAACGCAGGATGATCTGGGGAACAAGATATTGGAAAGAGGTTCTGTTATAACACTATTGGAGCGAGGTAAGTTCAAGCCAGATCAAGCATTGGCAAGGAAACTTGAACATTCATTAGGAATATCGTTGTTTGAAGATAGTGGAAGTAATGGCTAACAATGCTATACTGATAACTTACCCGCAGCCAGATTCGATCAAGGAAGCGCTGGCACTTGCCGATGCTGCTGGATACAACGTGATAAAGGTTGTTACGCAGAAATATCTTTCGAAGTCCAGATACGGTATCGGAAGTGGAAAGGCTGAAGAAGTCAAGAACGATGTCGAAGAACTAAAGGCAAATGTGATCATCTTTGATGAAGTTTTGCGATCTACACAGGTATACAACCTGGCAAGGTTGTTGCAGATACAAATAATTGATAGGGAACGTTTGATCTTGGAAATATTCGAGAGGAGAGCAAGTAGTGCAGAATCGAGGATACAAGTCAAACTTGCTCAGCTGAGATATGAAATGACCAGAGCAAGAGAGAAAGTGAGGCTTGCAAAGTTGGGCGAACAACCCGGCTTCTTCGGTCTTGGGAGGTATGAAGTTGATAATTACTATCGTGACATCAAGCGGAGAATATCAACGCTCAAACAAAAGCTTGGCAAGGTTTCGAATAGAAGAGATCTTTTTCGATATCAGAGAATAAAGCAAGGATTTCCATTAGTTTTGTTAGCTGGTTACACAGCTTCAGGTAAGACCACATTGTTCAACTTGCTTACTGGAGAGAACCATGATATAGGCAAGGGAATGTTCACTACTCTCGCAACTTACACAAGAGCATTAGCACTGCTAAAGGGCAAAGTTCTTGTATCAGACACTGTAGGTTTCATTAGCAAGTTACCAGCATACATGATCGAGGCTTTCAAATCAACTCTTGATGAATTAACTTATGCAAATATTGTACTGCTGATCATTGACATCAACGGACCTCTTGTTGAAGTTGCAAGGAAGTATGATAGTTGCCTTGAAATACTTAACGAATTACATGTACCTCAAACAAAGGTATTGAATGTGCTGAACAAGATCGATTTGACTAGTGAAGAAGATGCGATGGAGAAGGTAAAGCAGTTGGGCATGTTTGAAAACAGAAGATATATCATGGTATCGGCAAAGACTGGACATAATGTTGAATGCCTAAAGGAATTGATCAACAGCATGGTCTTCGAGCATGCAAAAGTTAGCATGAAAGTCGATCAGAAAGGACTTGCTGATAATTCTGAATCCATGGAGTTGCAGAAAGATATTGTAAGTATCAACATTGATAAACAATTTGATGGTACTACAATTGCAACCTTAAGTGAACCGTCAGGGGTTGTTGACTCATTTAACGAAGTGATCGAAAATGAAGGTAGTAATTCTTAGAATAGGGCATAGATACGTAAGGGATTACAGGGTCACAACTCATGTTGCTCTCGTGGCAAGGGCATTTGGTGCAGAGAAGATGGTTGTTGTTAATGTGGAAGGCGAAATCAAGAAAACCATTAAGAAAGTGAACGAAAGATGGGGAGGTGATTTTGAAGTTGAAGAAGTAAGTAACTGGAAGAGTATAATTAAAGAGTGGAAGGACACTGGAAAGAAGATCGTGCATCTAACAATGTATGGAATCAATGTTGATTACGTAATTGAGCAGATCAAAAAAGACAACAAGGACTTGATGATTGTAATCGGTGCCGAAAAGGTGCCGAAGGAATTGTATGATATCAGCAATTATAATGTGTCAATTAGCACCCAGCCTCATTCTGAAATCGCAGCGCTTGCGATCTTTCTTGATAGATTTTTTGAAGGCAAGCAATTGAAGCAGGAATTTAAGGGTAAGATGAAGATTGTGCCGACTGCAAAAGGAATCTGTTGAAAGTAACGATATAGAATTAGATAAAAACTATCGACTACTACAAGTTTGGAATCAGAAAATGGCAAAACAATAGATACCGATATTAAAGGGGTTTTACTGGTTCCCTGTACCATAGCAGTCTATCAAGAAGCTGGTGCAACAAAAATTAGTTTTATAAGGTGACCACTAATTCAGAATAAGCTAAGTATATATCCGAATGAAGGTATTAGAGTTGTATTATGAGAATAGAATACGAAGATTCTTTTGTCAAAATTGCTGGATTAATCGGTGGTGAAGAATATCTTAAGGTTGCGCGCGCTTTATTGAACACTGAAGATGCTACTGATGAAGAGATTGCCAGCGCAACTGGATTGAGAATAAACATCGTTAGAAAGGTGCTTTACGACATGTTTGGCAAGGCATTGATTACAGGAATAAGGGTCAAGGACGAAAAGAAGGGATGGTTTGTTTATAGATGGAGAGCGAAAAGGGATCAGGTAGATAACTTCATTGATAATCAAAAGAAGAAGATTCTTGATAGATTGAAGAAGAGGTTGCAGCATGAAGAGGGTGCAGAGTTTTACCACTGTGGAAACCATGACTGCCCAAGGGTAACATTTGAGCAGGCAGTGGAAGTGTTCTTCAAGTGTCCAAACTGCAAGGGACTGCTGAACATCATAGACAACTCAAGGGTAAAGCAGGCATTGAGGTTCAAGATTGAGCAGATAATTCGTGACGTAAGCAGGAAGTAATCATATTACTTTGTAGAACAGCACAACTTCACTTCCACTTTTTGTTGCCTTGCTAAGTTTCAGCCTTATGCCCTTGTTTATCTTTGCAAATCCTTTTCCTTCAACAAGACTTACTGCGTTCTTTCCCCCAACTATCTTTGGAGCAACTGTGACCATTACTTCATCAACAAATCCTTGACTAAGCAGGGACCAATTGATCTCTGCACCACCTTCGACCAAAACTTCCTTTATCCCGCTGTCATTCAGAATTGCGAGTAATTTTGCAAGATCCACCTTGCTCTTTCCAAAAATCAACGGAAATGCGCCGTAAGACTTTATCTTCTTCAACTTTGATCTGCTTGCCTTCTTAGTGGTTGCAATTATCGTTGGCACGCTCGCACATGACCTCATAATTTTGGAATCTAGTTTGATTCTTGCTTTGCTATCAACTATTACCCTTGCAGGAATCTTGCCATCAAAATATCTAGCCGTTAGTATCGGATCATCAACAAGAACGGTATTTATGCCAACTAGTATTGCATCCACCTTTGTTCTTAATCTATGAACTCTTGCAATATCCTTTCTTGATGATATCCTTGAATCGCCGGCAATTGTAGCGATCTTTCCATCAAGTGTCATTGCCGCATTCAGTTTCACATATGGTCTAGATCGAGCCATACACAAACCTCCCTCCTATCATTACAGCCTTGATGTTACTTTCGCTTACTCTGTGCACCATTGAAGCGTATGGATCATGCATTGGCTCAACATCTAGCGAATGTGTGTCAATGAATACAGAATCGGCAAGCATACCTTCAGCTATAAATCCTAACTTGTCAAGTTTCAGAATCTTCGCAGCGTCTACAGTTACCATCTTGAGAAGTTCCTTTGCACTAATAAAATCATGCTCTACTGCCCTGCAGACCTTCCAAATGTAATCCAGCTCTCGAAAAAGGTCTGGTGAGTTCAGCATCACGTTATCGGTGCCTATCGCCACCGTGCACCCATGTTTCATCATGCTAGCAATCTTTGGAACGCCCACTCCAAGAACACCGTTTGCTCTAGGGCACACAACAATGCCGATCTTTTTGTCTGCAACAAGCTTCATGTCCTCATCATTTGCATTTGTCATGTGAACCACGAAGTCTGGCATGAAGTGTGTTGCTATTCTACCAACTTCGCTCTTGCCAAAGTGTTCAACCGAATATCTGTATGATTCTTCTGCCTCTGCAGCATGTATGCCCAGCAATTTATTATGCTGCCTCGCGGTTCTGGCCAAATGCTCGAGCGCGTTATCGCTATACTCGTTTGCACCACTGATCCCAAATCCATCACATGCTCTTATAACCAGCTCTGCAGTCCTTTTTGCGTCCTGAGGGAGCTCTTCATTCTTATTTGCTGAATCGGCATCGAAGTAATATTCTACCCTGCCAAGCGCCAGACACCTAACTTCTACATCTTTCAGAGCACTTCTGAGCAAATTGATGCCATCAGTTGCACCCTCTCTAAAATCAGCAAATGTTGTTATGCCCTTCTTTAGCATCGACAGAGCTGTTGCCTGCATGTACGTTGCGAGATGTTCTTTCTTGCTAACAGCAAGGATCGAACGCTTTATACCAGAAACTGGGTGAACACGTTCATTCAATCCCTGGTCAGATTCTACGTCTTTTGCAATTGAATCGGCTATGTGTGTATGTGCATTTATCAAACCTGGGATCATCAACAGGCCTTCAGCATCGTAGACATCTGCATCATGCTCAACGGACTCGCCAAACTTCACAAACTTTCCATTCTCTATGACAGCATAACCCCTCTGGATAAATTCTAGATCCCTGCCATAAAGTATGCCGACATTTTTTATATGCAACTTAGCTCAAAGACCCGCTCTGTCTTTCCAGATTTGCGCATATCCCTTATAGCATCCAAAGCTTTTGTAGCAAGCTTTGCAGCTTCCCTCGCACTTCTTGCCACACCAATGCCACACTTCAATTTTAGATCCGTTCCATCAGATACAGATTCGAGCAAGTGATATGTCTCATCTTTGCTCACACCATTTGAAATGACCATGAAATTATCTCCACCAAGATAGAAGGTTAACGCGCCCTTATCCATAAAGTATTTAGAGAGTTTGGCGTACAGTTTGGTAATAAGCGCTGAGAATTCATATGGTGTTAACTTGGAGCTGACCTTCGATGTAGAACTGTCTACATCCACATGCATTATCTGAACAAAATCATCAGTGTTGTTTGTATCGATACCATAAACCCTAAATTGCTTTTTTGGTGTGTTTTCGCTTCTTACTCTATCTGCCTCAAGATGCGCTTCATAAGGCGTCTTTCCCCTGCCAATGCTCATGCTTATATCAAGTTCAATAGCATTTGACAGTCGCTTCAAGATCTCAGCGTGTTCTTCCATGCTCATACCATTTGTAACTGCAAACATTTCATCAAACCTGTTGAAGAAGACTAGCGCATTTTTCTTCGAAAACAGCATCTGCAGATCACCATACAACCTCGATTGCAGTATTTGTAACTCGTGCTCTCTATCACTACCCAGGGTTAAAGTCCATGGACCATAGTCCTCGATTCTTATTATTGTGATCTGTACCATCATTTTATCACCTTCATGCTCTTTGATCTTGCAACCTGCAACTGCTTCATCCTGCCAACCATCTTCACTGCTGCTGTTACCGCTCTTACGGGAACAGCATTTATCCTATCTTTTGCCTGTGACTTGCTCATGTCAGGTCCAGATATTCCAAGAGTTACAGGCTTTCCGTACTTCAGTGAAAGATCTGTAACCAGCCTTGCAGCATTGTTTGCAATAATCTCATCATGCTTAGTTTCACCCTTTATTACAACGCCTAGAGTGACAACTGCGTCAACGTCATCTCTTTTCAGCAGGTTTTCTATCATCAAGGGCATATCGAATGTACCTGGAACGTAGCATACATATTTTACACTTGCCCCAAGCAAATCTGTATGCTTCTTTGCACGCGCGAGCATCCTTGATGTAATATCATTATTAAACTCGGATACCACAAGCCCAAGTCTGACCTTCATCTATTGCACCTTGGTAAAATGCATCTTTAGGTCGCTGCCTTCAACTACAATTATATTGTTTTCTTTAGAATAGTGTGTTGCGCGATCAGTCGATAACGCCTTGTATGTAGAGCCATCAAGCATTTCACAGATGGCAACCGCAGGCGTCAGACCTGCCAACTGCGTTAGATAAACTGCAAGTTCCGTATGTCCAAGCCTTTCGCTTAGCAAGCCTTCTGATGCTATGAGTATCGGCACATGCCCAGGTGCTCTAAACATCGATACAAAATCCTGCAAGGCATCTGAACCATTAAGAGCCTTTGAGCACACCTTTGCCATTTCAGCTATTGTTATTGCTCTATCATGATCGGTTATACCAGTGTATGTCTGTTTGTGGTTTATTGCTATGGAGAATGCTGGTTTGTCACCATACGGTGCCTTGCCATTTGCAAGTTCTGACAGTGCCGGGTTTACATTGGCAAGCATGTGCATCATGTCGTGCACATAAAGCAGGCGCAATTTGTTGGCTATATCATGCCTTACGGCCAAGCAAAGCAAGCCACCTGCATCTCTTCTCATTCTAGCTATATGCGATGGCGTAACGAATTGGGCGGCAACTACCATGTCTACCTCGTTCTCCCTGCTCTCGCTGTCGTGTAGAAGTACAAACTCCCCACTTCGTAGTGCATTTATCGCATCTGTTGGATCAGACATGCAAGAAAGCATCAATTCAGGAGTGATTATAAACCTTACTAATTTTGTGGTAATTACTAA
>JBHICH010000029.1:0-20680 GCA_046759465.1 Nitrososphaerales archaeon | reverse complement strand
AGTTGTTCTTGGCGAAAGACCGAGCCTTTCTGAATCGCCCTAGTTACAGCGCTTGTGGGGTTCACTTTATTATTCTGATCATATGTTCGCTTGATCTTCTTCATAACGTTGCTCGCGAGAGAAACTTATTATAATTCAGCTCCTAAAACTTGATGTTGCTTAGTTTAAAAGATATATTTGATGATGCGCTGGGCAGAGAAATTGATAGAAATGAAGCTTATGCGTTGGTTACTGCTGAAAACAAGAATCTGAATAATTTGCTAAAACTTGCGAACATTATTAGGGGAAGAACTAAGGGGAAGATCGTTACATATTCAAGAAAGGTCTTCATACCTCTGACGAACCTATGTAGGGACACATGTTCGTACTGCACCTACAAAAGAGAACCGAGTGATCCAAAGGCAGTAATGATGACACCTGAGCAGGTCTTGGAGATTGCGCAAAGGGGCAAGAAGGCAAGGTGTACTGAAGCGTTGTTTATGACGGGTGAAAAACCTGAACAGAAGTATGAAGAAGCCAGACAATGGCTGAAATCTCTTGGGTATTCAAGTACAATTGAATACATAGCACACATGAGCGAACTTGTGCTCAAAAAGACAGGGCTTCTGCCTCACACAAATCCTGGAAATATGGCAAAGGAGGAGATGCTCGAGTTAAAGCGAACAAATCCCAGCCTTGGGATGATGCTGGAGAATATCAGTGAAAGATTATGCTCCAGTGGTATGCCACACGAGCTGGCTCCGAGCAAAAATCCGAAGGTCAGACTCAAGACTATTGAAAATGCTGGACAGCTGAAGATACCTTTTACAACTGGTCTTCTTGTTGGCATGGGTGAAACTCCTTATGAGCTTGTTGATTCGATATTTGCAATCAAAGAACTGCATGCAAAGTATGGTCATATACAGGAAGTGATCATACAGAACTTCAGCCCAAAGCCAGATACTCCAATGGCTCTGGCTTCAACACCAACACTGAATTACATGCTGAAGGCGGTTGCCGTTGCCAGGATAATAATGCCCAGCATGAACATACAGGTGCCGCCAAACCTTAACGCAAGTCACTATAACAAATATCTCGATGCTGGTATAAACGACTGGGGAGGAATTTCTCCTGTTACAATAGACCATGTTAATCCAGAATTCCCCTGGCCAAGAATTGATGATGTTAAATCAGCAACTGAGCAAAACGGATTTCTGTTTAGAGCTAGATTGCCAGTTTATCCCGAATATATCAGTAAGGAATTTCTTTTCGATGAGGTCCTGGAAAAAGCTATGGTTCTTGCAGATGACCGTGGTCTTGTCAAGGAGGATTACCTTGCATGAGCGATTTTGACCTGAAGAACGCAGATCCAGTTATAGCAGACATTTTGATCAAGGCCTTGGATGATAAGGAGTTATCTGTTAAAGATGCAGTGGAACTTTTCGAGTGTAACGATTCAGAACTAAAGAGCCTAACCAATGTTGCGGACGAATTGAGGGAGCGAAAAGTAGGTGATCTGGTAACATATGTTGTAAACAGGAACGTGAACTTTACCAACGTGTGCATAAAGCGCTGCGGTTTTTGTGCTTTCAGCAGGGACTTCAGAGAGGAGGAAGGATACTACTTGCCTGTTGAGGAGATCGTCAGAAGAACCAAGGAGGCATGGGGCCTTGGTGCAACAGAAGTCTGCATACAAGCAGGTCTGCCGCCGAAGATGGATGGGTACCTTTACATCGATATCTGCAGAGCGATAAAGAAGGAACTTCCAGACATGCACATACACGGCTTCTCTCCCGAAGAGGTGCTTTACGGTGCTGTTAGATCAGATACCAGCATTGAAGATTACTTGAAGATGTTAAAGGAAGCAGGTGTCGGAAGTCTACCGGGAACTGCTGCGGAAATACTAGATCAGGAGATCAGAGACCTGATATCTCCGGGGAGAATAAGTGTTCGTGACTGGGTCGGTGTTATCAAAACTGCGCATAAGTTGGGTATACCAACTACATCTACAATAATGTACGGGCATCTTGAACAGTCTATACATAAGGCAAAACATCTAGCATTGATAAGGGAGATCCAGAAGGAGACCTATGGCTTTACGGAATTTGTGCCACTAAGTTTTGTCTGTACAGAAGCACCCATGTTTAAACACAAATTTGTTGACGGCATAAGAGCTGGTGCAACCAGAGAAGAAGTGATCAAGATGCATGCTATCTCCAGACTGATGCTGAACAACTACATAAACAACATACAGGTATCATGGGTAAAAGAAGGTGCAGACTTTTCGCAATTCCTGCTCGACGTTGGTGTAAATGACCTTGGAGGCACTCTGATAAATGAAAGCATATCCACTGCAGCTGGCGCGCATCACGGACAATTGCTAAAGCCCAAGGAGATAAGGAACCTTATAAGAAGATCTGGAAGAGTACCTGCACAAAGATCGACTACTTACAAGGTATTGAAGATATTTGATGGTGCAGTATACGAGGATCCACTGGACAAGATCGGTGATCTTTCGATGTTCGGTTCGTACGATCAGTTGATCAAACTTGGCAAATATCGCTTCAAGAGCATGCGACAGAACTGGAGTTGATTGTTATGGAAGATGTTTGTAAGAAGGTAGTCAACATTGCTCGGAAACTTGGAGCTGATGAGGCAGAATCATTTCTGGTTGATAGAGAAATAACCACGATAAGAATTGCAGATGCACAGATAGCAGAGGCCAAGGGCACAAAAGAACATGGTTTGGCATTAAGGATTGTAAAGAGCAAGAGCATCGGTGCAGCAAGTACATCACTTATGGATGATGAGCATCTTGCAAGCAGTGCAAGCGACGCCATTTCAGCTGCAAAACTTATGGAATCAAAGTCAGAATGGAAGTCGCTGCCAAAACCATCGAGGATCACGCCAGTTGATGGCTGCTACGATGAAAGACTGCGCAGGTTCAGCATTGAGCAGTGTGTAGACGTAGCGCTCGAGATGCTCGATTCAGCGTTGCAGTTTAACAAGGTAACAAGTGTGTCTGGAAGCTTGCATGTTGTAAAGGAACATGTTTACCTTGTGAACAGTAACGGCATAAACCTGAAGGATAACGGAACGTACATCATTGGAAACATAAACGCCGATGCAAAGGCTATTGATGATGGCATAGTAAGCGGTGTTGGTTTTGGTGCAGCAAGAAGCTTAGATTCGTTCAACGCAGAGTCAGTCGGCAATAGGGCTGGTGATATGGCAACAAGATCTTTAGATGCTAAAAAGTGTGAAGAGGGAACATACAGCACTATCTTCGAACCATACGCGATAGGAGAACTGCTTTCATTCGTCTTTGCCGATAACTTCAACGCAAAATTGTACCAGGATAAACGCAGCTGCCTGTACGGCAAACTTGGGAAGCAGATCGCCGTGGAACGATTTACATTACAGGATGATCCAAGGGCAAGTGACTGCCTCGGTAGCAAACCATTTGACGATGAAGGCGTTCCTACACAAACAAGAAATCTGATAGAGGATGGAACGTTCAAAAAGATAATCTATGACACGTTCTATGCAGCCAAGGACAATGTCGAATCAACTGGAAACGCGATCAGAGAAGGCTACCCCGTTGGAAGGTCCGCAGATCCGATTCCCTTCCCATCTATGCACAACATCGTTATCAAGAGCGGCGATTACAGCAAGGAAGAGATCATAAAGGATACCAAGAATGGTCTGCTTGTTGGGAGGCTGTGGTACACTTATCCAGTAAATCCAGAGAAGGGAGATTTCTCATGCACGGCGAGAAGCGGCATATTCGTAATAAAGGACGGTGAGATAGTAGGGGCGTCAAAGATGGTTAGGATAATTGACAACTTGCAGAGGTTGCTGATGAACATATCTGCAGTTGGCAAGGACAAGATGCACGTACTGCAGTGGCATGCACTGCCATCGCTAGCTCCATCGTTAAGGGTAGATGGCATAAAAGCCATTCCAGTATGATTGCAAAATTATTTCAACTAAATCAACAGCAACAACTATAACGATTAATGTTTTTTCTATGTGTGACAACAAGCCATCTTATTGTGAGACCTCTATCGTCGTACTTCGAGCAGGCGAAAGTGCAGCTGGATTATCGATACTCTCCCAGACAAATATCTCTACAGAAAATTTGCCTCGAGTATCAGGTATCCATGATTGTGCTACCGTGAATGACTGTTCTGGTGGGAGCTCACCTGTTACCCAAGAAAGCGATAAGGTTGCACCTTCATCATCCTTTATCTGAACTATGTATGCGAAGGGCTGCTTCTTCTTCTGGCTGTTAGTTATTTCTGACTGGATAAGCACCTGCTCACTTACCGAAAGCTCCATTAAACTTTCTCCTGCACGATCCACAATATTTGGTTCTGATGCAACTGCCCTCTCGAGAGGTGGGATCAGGTATCCAATGTTTGCAAAAGCAAATAATTCCTCCACCTCAACGGTCTCGACACCACTTTCACTTAACGCAGCTGGTGGAGGCAGTGTCTTGTCCGTATACTTTGCAGTTATGGTATCACCTTCAGAAACCCTGAGCCTGGTTCCAGTGCTCTCCTCATCCAAAGTGAAGGTAAGAAGCTCTTCAAATATTCCAGTTCTGTCACCTGTCTCTCGCAATGTAACCAACAATCCGCCCCTATCTGTAGCTGACCAAACCCTGACCTGCAATGTATCGATCGTGTCAGGATGCCTATTTTCGTCAGGATCTATAACTATTATCCTAGCTATATCTATCACTTTGTAGGTTGTTTCCTTAAGCATTATTCCGCTTGTGTAAAAGTCAACATCTACGCGCCCTGTGAATATCAGGTCTTTAGAAGTCTTAAATTGTACAAACAGATCGTCATCCCTTTGAACCACAATATCTCCGGGCCAGATCTTGATGTCTGCTGTTAATCGTATGCTAGACTCAAAGACATCGCTATTTACTGACGTTTCCGTAAACAAAAGTTCTTGAACAGGTTTCTGCATCTTCGACATAGAGGTGGTAAACAAGTTTGCAGTTAGCGTATCTAACTTTTCTGGATTAGAATTTACCTTCGGATATTTTATCATAATGTTAACTTCATCAAACGGCCCGTACTTTGTTTTGCTGAAAACTATTTCCGGTTCTCCCTGCAAAGAGAAAGCTGCTGAGAATCCAGCACCCAACATAATAATCATAAAAGCTGCTGTAGATGATCTGTAAGGAGTTGGCACGGTATAATTATGTAGACAGATGTTATTGAATTTAACCTTTAATTATGTAAACTGAATATATCAAATTCTGCTCGGTCTTTCGATATCGGTAAAGCCATTAATTATTCCATGATTGTTAAAGAGCTCTTCAACGAGCGCTGGCTCTAGCTCTTTAGAATCCTGGCTCTGAGCAAGTATGTAATGCAAATCCTTAAGATAGTATACATTTCGGTTCATTTCATTAACTCCAGAATCCTTATGATATGAAGGGAAATGGTATACACCAGACATAACGTTCCATATATCCTTGATGCTTAGAGAAATTCCATCGTCGTCATCTTCTCCATCATCATAAATATCCCAAAAAACGCCTGCTATTGCCAGTTCTTCTGAAAGAAATCTTACAGAATTTACTTTGAAGTTGGACTCCAGACTATACTGCAAAAACTTTCCTGCTTGTTCCTTCTTATGGTGCTGCGAGATGACCGCAGACATAAAATCTGCAAATCCTTCGACCATGGAATCTGCAGTGGTTGGATTTGCGTAACCACCGTGATTCATACTTTGATAATGATTTACACTAGCATAAAGATCCTGCATGTAATGGGTATACTCGTGGGCTAGTGTGTCCCATGTGTATGGGTTCCTAGGCGAGCTCGTTCCCTTACCAATCCATATCTTCGGAACAGTCCCATACATTTCGTACCCGTATTTGCCCTTAGATGTTTCTTTACTAAAGATTTCTATGTCTATCTTCTTTGGTTGAAGGCCTATAGCATCAGTATAGAACCTCACAATATCACTTTGTAAGGCAAATATTCTTGCAGCTGCTGCTTCTAATTTACCAGAAAAGACTACAGGTTCTAAGACTATGTCATGCAAGCTGCCATCAAACCTCATATGACCAATTCTCTTTGATACCACTTTTGAATTCGAAGCATCTATCAGTCGGAAATATTTGCCATCGAGCTCAGTTGTAAGCGAAAAGACATTTTTTACACTTTTAATTATTGAATGCAGATCCTCAAAAACATACTTTCCTAGGTGATCGGTATAGGACTCAATCTCTCCGTATGGACTCACTATCTTGACCTTTATTCCCTCGAGAGGAAGCTCGTTGCCGTCTGAATCTTCATACCAAACAGAACCTGTGATCTTGTATTTAGATAATGGTTTTGGTTCCTCGAAGTAAAGAGTCTTGGAAACAGCAAGTACAGGAGAGTTTTCGGTCTCGCCCCTTACAATATACTCGCCTTCAGGAAATATGTACGAAGGCTTGGTCCAGTGCATAAATGTCTTTTCATAACTTTCTTCGGAATAAACAAGTACGCTCTTAGCAGCAACAGCGTTACCTTCTGGCCCGATCAAATTAATATTTAACCTCTCCCCTGGCGGAGCTATTCCAGATACAGTTAGAAGATCGTTGGGTCCAAACCTGACCTTATTGAGGTCCAATGTTAGTTTTCTTGGCTTGAACTTAATCTCATGTTGGTCACTTACCGACGGAAGAAAACCGTTACCACCCTCGAAACTTCCATAAACCTTCAGGAAATCATTGGAATTAACTTGCAAAGCCTTCCAGTTGATGAAAAACTTCCCATCGTCTGAGGTTATCCACTGTGCTAGTATTCCATCTTTTGCATCCTTGTACTTTATCAGAATTGCTGCTTCCATGATCGGCAAACCTGTCTTTGTTTCCAACTTGCCTGTAAATATTAGATTATCATTATAAGTCACATTGCTTCTAGGAGGATCTAGTGTCAGGACGGTTTCTGTACCCATCGGTTGCTCGATCTCGTACCTGGCTAGGATAATCGGCACCATCTTCAAACTAGGCAGATCGGTAGTAGACCTAACATGAACTAGATACGGCTCAGTGTAGGCTGACTTGCCCCAAGTCAGTAGAGTAGCGCTGAACCTCCCCATTTCATCGATAGTTATCTTGGTGCCTAAGATAGCATTACCTCCAGTAGTTGTTACAAAAACAGACAGCACATCATGAGGTCTGCCTGACCCAAAGATAATCAGCTGATCATCGTAGTTGTATACTTTCTTATTGGTCTGAACCAATAGATCAAGCCTTTCAACCTGGATAGTATAGTTTTCACTCTGAGAGCTGGAATAACGACCGGTTCCCATGTAGACTGCATGGAGTCTAAACGTATCTTTTTCCTTTGACTCCGCAACCCATTGTATGCTAAATCTTCCATTATCATCAGTAGTACCAGCTGCAATTATACCAGCACCAGTCGAAGCGTTCTCGTTTTTTATCATTATAGCAGCTTTTGCGACCCCTTCTCCATTGTCTGCTTTTACCAGTCTTCCATTGAAAGTTATGATATCACCAGCATACGCTCTTTCAGGGACGCCCTCTATGATCAACGTTGTTTGAATCTTCTGCTCTGCGTTTACAGTAACTATACTCGATGCTAGCACGACAGCAAGGATTAGACCAAGGAACCCACTTACCCCAATGGATATTTTTCCACGTCTTGATACATAACCTTTATCCTAGATCTTCAGAGCATTCCAAAGACTTTCCCTGCCGGTATTATGTTTATCCGTAGTCAACACTACAGGTTTCCTAACTTTCCATGCTACTAGCGTCGTATTAACAGAGTTTTACGACTAGTGTCGATTGCTGCAGATCCCAGCAGACGTTGTAAAGTGATTTCGCAAAGAGCTTTGAGCTAACAGTGAATTTCATGTTCTCTCCAGCTTTCAATGGATCATCTTCCGTAGTAAATTGAATCGTCTTTGCTTCTGTGTTCACAATATTGGTCCAGCTGTGGGGAAGTCTGAAGTTGATCTTATCAATATCTGCAAGGGAAAGGGTTATAGAATTTAGGTTTGCGCTGCTGATATCACGATTCTTGATCATGATCCTCATCGACTCTCCCTTCTGTATAGTACTAATCTGTACAGGGCTGTCAACCGGCAGAACGTCTATCTTGTAATTGAAGACTTTCTTCACTGGTATGAAGTCATCAGAGCTGCCGATACCGATTATACGCACTTGCACAATATGCAATCCTGGTTGCTTGAATGTGTACTTGTATACGGACTTGCCATCTTCAGCATGCAGCAAGGGTAGATCTGCTACTGCTCTTTGCGCCTTGACTATTGTCAAGTCGTAGATCAAGTTGTTCAAGATGTTGTTATCAGTGCTAGTGAAAGCTAGTTCAAATGCAGCTGGTTCGTCCTGCATTATCTTGCTTGGAGACCATTTCATATCGGCCCTTATTTGGAATGATTCAGACTCCTGCACTTTCAAATTCACTAGATCGCTTGTAGATTCTTTAGTAAGGAGGCCAGAAGATGTCACTCTAAGATCTATGTCGGCGGAATCCAAGGGGATCCACTTCAGGTTTACTGCTCCTGGTACCCCATTAGATACCTGGACAAATTTGGACTCTGCATCTATCCATTCTTCACCATCAAGGCTGTATTGCAGTGTGACCTTCGTTCTGTCATATTCAAACTTGTCAGATGCTTTCTCAGCGGCTATGGATGCTGTAACAATTATGGTGCTTCCAGTCAACACTAGTTTAGACTGATCCAACTCACTGCAAACTTGATCTGTGCAGGCCCTTATCTTATCTATATTTATTCTTGGCTCCACCTTCATTTCGTCAGCATCTATCAACGTAGCCTTTGCCCATGTCTCTGGAAGTATGGAAATCGCTCCTGCTGGCCAACTGCTCCTGTACACATCATAGACCTTTACAGCATTTGGATTGTCACTACTCTGTGGCATATGACGGTCGTATATTCCCTCTGCAAGGTATATGCCAAATGTATCGCTCTTTGCAAATAACGGTATCGCTACCTCAGCAATCCAGTGTGTAGCTTTCGCCTCTCCTGGAAGATCCGCAACATAGACCCTGCCTTGCGCATCTACAGCTATTCCCTCAGTGCTTGGGTTATCGAACTGCCTAGCGGAAGAACCCTTCGAGCCCCACTCAATGATGAAGTTACCATCGCTATCAAACTTCTGTACCCTGTTGTTTCCATTATCAAGCACGTATACGTTGTCTTGACTATCAACCGCTATTCCTCGAGGATCATAGAACTGGCTGGTTCCCTGTCCGAGCGTACCCCACACTGATATGAAGTTACCATCGCTATCGAATTTCTGTATCCTGTTGTTGCCTGTGTCCACTATGTACAGGTTGTTTTGTGAATCGATGGCCATAGCTGTAGGTTTCGAGAACTCGCCGTCACCACTGCCAGTCGATCCCCACTTCGAGACTAACCTGCCATCGCTATCGAACTTCTTTGCTATTTCATTCTCCCTATCAACGATGTACACATTGCCATAGGGATCAACGTCGATTCCATCTGGTGTCCATGATAGTATAGCCTGATCATTTCTTACATAGCTAACGGGTTTAACATAGATCGTATCCTTAAAGATGTGCAGGATCTTCCATGTCAGGCCACTTTCGACGATGTAAGCTCCCCTACCATGCTCTTCAACCAGTTCGGCTTCTATCACACCAACGGGTTCATGAGAATCGGTATCGAATGCAATGTAGTGTTCTCCCTTTGGAATATTCTCGATTGAAGGCGCTTCCTTGATATCGCTGCTTCCCCATCTTAGCAGGAGATTACCACTGGTATCGAATTTTTGGACTCTTCTGTTGAAGGGATCCACGACATATATGCTGTCAGATGCATCGATTGTTATGCCAAAAGGACCTCTAAACTCTCCCGCACCAAGACCTTCAGATCCCCATTCTGCTACGAATCTACCATCACTATTGAACTTCTGAACCCTCTTGTTGTAAAAGTCGGTCACATAAATGTCTCCGTGTGAATCTATCGCTATGGCTTCAGGGCTGATGAAGTTACCACTGTTATAACCCTTGGAGCCAAACTCACCAACAAACTTGCCATCTTGGCTAAACTTCTGTATTCTATGGTTGCCAGTATCAACAACATAGAGGTTGTCTGAAGAATCAATCGCAAGGCCATGGGGGCCAACGAACTGGCCTGCTTCCATTCCTCTTATTCCCCACTTTGTTATGAACTTACCATCACTGGTGAACTTCTGTATCCTGTTGTTAACACTTTCAGCAACGTACACACTGTCGCTTGAATCGATAGCAATGCCATAGGGAGCTTTGAACATGCCATCTTCGCTTCCAAATGCTCCCCACTTCTTCAGCATATTTCCGCTTTGATCAAACTTCAATACTCTATTATTTCCCTGCTCAACAACGTAGATATTTCCCTGCGTGTCCGTTGCAATTCCCCTAGGGCTGACCATTGAGCCGAATGAATTGATGTAGTTTCCATCGCTGTCAAAGATATTTACCTCACCAGTTCTTCTGTCAACAACATACAGGTCGCCAGACAGGCCAACCACGATTGCCTCCGGACTTTCGAACAATTCGTGGCGTTTGTTTTCTTCAGGTTTCTGATATCCGGCCTCCGCCATACCAATTGAGAGAAGGCCCATCGAGCCAAAGGCTCCCATGAATTTGCCCTGCCTGTCAAACTTCTGTACCCTTGCATTGCCAGTATCAGCAACATAGATACTTCCTTCTGAATCTAGGGCAATTCCTGTAGGATCTATGAATTCCTTAAAGTCTGTCCCGAGCGAGCCAAAACTGCCCAGCAATCTTCCTTCTGGGTTGAACTTGCTTACCATTCCGCTGTCACTGTCGAGCACGTAAAGGTTACCTGCAAGATCAATTTCTATTCCAGCTATGCCAAGCATGCCCTTGTACGATGTGGATGATTTATCCCTTAACGAGTCGAACACTTTTACTAGATTGCCATCTTCATCGAATACTTGTAGTCTAATATCGCCAGCCTCTTCCGCTTTAGCACTGAACTGATGTTTTGCCGATCTCTCTACATCAAAATTTTCCGTGCCTAATCTGAACGAGTCGTACTTTCCATCTCTAAATATCCTGAAGATGTATACTTCATCCCCAGTCTTGAATTTGTCTGCTACGTTGTTGATATCGAGTCCTAATTCAACAAAGTCTTTAGAGCCGAACTTTTTGTCTGGAACATCGAAGATTGCATATAGAACGCCATTGCTGTAGTAGGCATTGAATGCAATATTGCCTTCGATCTCACTTTGATCGTGCTCAAAGGGCTTCCAGTATTTTGAATCATATTTATGCGCCCACTCGCCAGAGCCTGAATCTATCACACCATCTACAGCAAGTTGCAGGAATGGTGATGCTAGGATATCTATACTGTCGCTTACCCTGAACGAAAGATCTGTCCTATCATAAAGCATGTATTCGCTAGCATATTTCGCATTGATGGTCCAGATCCCAACTGGTGCATCTTTACTTAGTTTGATCTGATATGAATATAGTCCAATATTGTCTTCATTGGGTTCTGGCACAATCTCTGTAGCCACACGTACATCGGCAGAGGGATCAAGGATCTCGATCATCACTGGAACTTTGTCCCTAAGGGGACTTATCGTTCCTGAAATCAGGATCATTTCTCCTTGTATGTATGTACTTTTGTCAATCTGTACTGTCAACGAGTAGTTATTACTGTATGCGGTAACACTCTGTGAAGATGTAAATATTGACGCTAAAAGGACAGTCAACACGATCGCTGCTGTTTGGATTTTCATCCTTAGACAGATTAGTGTCACGCAATTATTTATCAATTTCCTTAAGGAGTTAACTATTTAAACCCTTATGATTAAGCAGTGTAGTAATTCGTATGGTATTACAAGAGACTCGTGTTGATTATTACAAGGCTTGGCTCACAGTGCAGAACTCAGCCAGGACAGTGGTCAAGGTATCAGAAAGAACCATTGCAAAGGTTGGAATCTCGATTGGCGAATTTCATGTTCTTAGAACTCTAGCCGCATCTGGTCCATGCCCAATGGTAGACCTTGCCAAAGAACAATTCATTAGTCCGCCAGCGTTAACAAGTATAGTTGATAGCCTTGAAAAGCAAGGATTGGTTGAGCGTCTGAGGAGTAAAAAAGACAGAAGGATAATTAATATCAAGATTACAAATAAAGGAAAGAAATTGTTTGCACAGGCGCAGCCGCTGTACAAGCGGTTTTTCGAAAAAGTAATGAGGTCACTCACAAAGCAAGAGATCAGTGTTCTATTAACGGCGTTTGAACAACTGAGCAAAAGTGCACAGATGTACCCTATAGAGCACAATAGCCTTACTAGAGCATATGGGAGAAGTATTCATAAATGAGCGATTAAAAAACAATTTAATGGTTTAAACAAAAGTTACGATGAATCCATTTTTACTGTAAAGATCGACAGTCATGTTACCGCTCTTACAGGTGTAGAAGCCTGGAAAAGATAGTGTTGATGTTTTACAACCTTCCTCTATCACAGTGAGAATATAATCAGGAATATCTAACGTTACATTATGATCATCATCATGATCGTAAACTACAACATTGAAGTTCCTCGTAACATGAGCCTCGTGGTCTGCAATAGTGAATCGTAAGAAGTAGATTGTAAGCGCATCGGCATCTTGATAAAAAATCCCAGCTAGCAGTGGCAGAAATATTGCCATCGCAGCTTTCTTATGCATATTCATGTTGGTAATGAAGGCTAATAAATTTCTACATAGGCAAGAAAATTGGGGAGGATTCGAACCCACAGCACCCGTATCTTTCCTATGCAGCCGTCGAGGTGAGATCATCTGCATTTCAAAAAAGTGAACGATTTAATCTTCAACTATTATCATTGTTAGCGTTGATTTTACACCGCTTATCCTTCTTAGCTTCGTTGCAATTGCTTCCCTAAGTTTTTCCATCGATTCCGCTTCGACCTTGACTAGGACATCATAAACGCCATAAACTGCATAAACTTCTTTAACATTTGATGCCTTCTTTAGTTCTTCAACCAAGGTATTTTCCTGACCCAGCTCAGCGTTCATCAGTACAAGTGCTTTTGGCATAAAGAAAGACAATCAAACATGCATAAAAATTTTGGCGTCTTACATGATTTTATGACAAAGTGTGAGAATCATTTATAGATTGGAATAATTTACTGAACTCATTGAAGATAACATACAAGGATGCTGGTGTCGATATAGCAGAGCTAAAGACTACTCACAAAACCATTGAAAGCTTGATTTCAGGCACTCATGGATTCAGGGCTGGCATAATATCTGGCTATGGGCACTATGCTGGTCTGCTTGAGATTGGCAATAATAAGGTAATAGCCATGCATACAGATGGTGTGGGAACTAAAGTTCTCATCGCCCAGATGGCAAGGCGCTTCGACACGGTTGGAATTGACTGCATAGCGATGAACGTTAACGACGTTATCTGTGTAGGCGCAGAGCCAATTGCATTTGTTGATTATATTGCGGTAAAGAAGGCAAACGAAAGACTTGTGAATGAACTCGTAAAGGGCCTCGTGGTGGGTGCCAAGCAGGCAAATGTTGCAATAGTTGGAGGCGAGACAGCTGTAATGCGAGATGTTATAACTGGATACGAGCAGGTATTCGACCTTACTGGCACAGTAGTTGGGATGGCTGACAAGGACAAACTTGTTTTGGGGAACAAAATCGCTTCTGACGATATTATTGTTGGCGCAGAAAGTAACGGCTTGCACTCTAATGGCTACAGTCTGGTAAGGAAGCTCTTGCTGCGCAAGTACAAGATCAAGCAGAAGATAAGCGAACTCGGCAGCACGCTTGCAGATGAGCTGCTAAGACCTACCAAGATCTACGTTAAACCCGTACTAGAAATTTTGAATAGTGAGGAAGTGCATGGCTTGGCCCACATAACTGGCGGCGCGTTTACAAAACTTACGCGCTTGACAAACAAGTTTGGTTTTGAACTTGACAAGATGCCAGAACAGCAACCGATCTTTAAACTTATCCAGAAGAATGCAAAGATCGATGACAAAGAAATGTACGTAACATTCAACATGGGCATAGGATTTTGTGTGATAGTTCCAAAAAATTCTGAAGATAGGGTCATGAGTACATTCAGAAGACATGGAATTCAGAGCACAGTAATAGGAAAGATAAAAAATACGAGGGGAGTTTATATACGCAACCTGAGGCTTGTCTAGCAATCTCGTGGCTGTCTCTCCTAATCTCATGCGAGATTAGGTAAAATTTGACTCGTAGCTAAACTCATGTGCGCTTTCATGGTGATATTCGTTTCTCGCGAGCACTAACCGATATGCAATTCCCCTTTGGAACCCGTGCGCAAACAGAACCGACGAAGAGCTTTACTACAGGTCAGACGTGGGGAGCGTTAAGGAAGGCTTGGAAGGGATACAAGATAGCTAAGGTGCAAGGCGATCGCAATAGAATGAAAGAGTATGCAACGAAGATACGAAAATTAGAAGGCGAACTAGGCGTTCCTGTAGCAGCATTCCCTGACCTGTCACTGAACTAGCTCTTCTCCCTTATTTTTGTGTCAAATTCTCTATAAGATTTAATATGGAAGTTAGTTAATTACACAAGTGCAGAAGACCGTAGACAGTTACACAACTGCCTGCATTGAGATAGCTGATATAATCAGCAGGATGCATGAGCCTGATGTTAGATCTATAAAGCGTGTTGTTAAACAAATATCGGCAAAGTATGTACTGCCAACGCTCCCAAGAAATTCTGATATTCTGAATCAAGTTACAGAACAATCATACGACAAGTTAAGAAAGCTGCTGATGGTCAAGCCAACAAAGACTGCATCTGGTGTTGCAATAGTTGCTGTAATGCCAAAGCCGTATGCATGCCCCCATGGCAAGTGTGTTTACTGCCCCGGCGGAGTGGAAGTTGGCACACCCAATAGTTACACTGGCAAAGAGCCTTCCACGATAAACGCTCTTGCAAATGACTATGACCCATACGAGCAGATAAGGTCAAAGGTGCAGCGTCTACTGGATAATGGGCATGATGTCAGCAAGGTTGAGCTGGTCATAATCGGAGGCACATTTCTCTTCATGCCAAGAGACTATCAGAACGAGTTTGTAAAAGCTTGCTACGAGGCGTTAAATGGCTTCAAGGCCCAGAGTCTAGTACAGGCAAAGTCATACAATGAGAGAGCTACCGTAAGAAATGTTGGACTGACCATAGAAACGAAGCCAGATTACTGCAAGCAGGAACATATTGATTTGATGCTGCATTATGGCGCTACCAGGGTTGAGATAGGCGTTCAGGCACTGAGGGATGATGTTTACAGGCTGGTCAATAGAGGACACACATTAGACGATGTAATAGAAGCCTTCCAAGTGGCAAGAGATGCTGGATACAAGATAGTTGCACATATGATGCCTGGTTTGCCTAATTCGAGTCCTAAGCAAGATATTGAAGATTTTCGAATGTTGTTTTATGATGATAGGTTCAAGCCGGATATGCTCAAGATCTATCCAACGCTTGTTGTTTCGCATACAGGACTCTTCAACATGTACAGGCAGGGCAGGTATAACGCATACAGCGATGATGATCTGATTGATGTGCTTATAGAAGTTAAGAAGATGATACCTAGATGGGTAAGAATAATGCGCGTGCAAAGAGAGATCGCAGCTAATGATATCATTGCTGGACCTAAAAATGGTAACTTAAGACAGATCGTTCTTAACGAATTAAAATCACAAGGACTAAAGTGCAACTGCATCAGGTGCAGGGAGGTAGGGCTTATGCGAGCAAAACATGATTTGGATTATGATGTTAAGCTCATGACGCAAGAATATTCTGCATCTGATGGTGAAGAAGTATTTCTGTCATATGAAGATCCAACTAATGTGTTGTTTGGATTTTTGCGAATGAGATCTCCAAGCGATAGAGCGCATAGACCAGAAATCAGTAATGATTGTTGCATTGTTAGAGAATTACATGTTTACGGACAAGCTTTACAGTTGGGAAGGAGAGACCAGACGAGCTGGCAGCATAGAGGCTATGGAGCAATGTTGATGCATGAGGCTGAATGCATTGCATCTGAAGAGTTTGATGCGAAAAAGATTCTTGTTATTAGCGCAATTGGCACAAGAGAGTATTACAGAAAACTTGGTTACACTCTTGAAGGCCCTTATATGATTAAACAGTTAAGGTGATTTAATGCAGATCATTGGCAGGGGGACTTGGCTCGACAAGGTAGCTGCCAAGTTAGTCGAAAGAGAGAAACAACTTGGTCGAGATGTGAGCTTAATCAAGGCTGAAAGTGGATTAGGAGCATCTGGCATACCACATATTGGTAGTTTGGGTGATGCCGTTAGGGCACATGGAATCAAACTGGCTTTAGAAAATATCGGCTACAAGTCTGAGCTGATAGCATATTCAGACGACATGGATGGTTTGCGAAAAGTTCCTGAAGGTTTACCAGTCTGGCTTAAGGACCATCTAGCAAAACCAGTTTCAATGATTCCTGACCCATTTTCTTGTCACAATTCATATGGTGCACATATGAGCAGCATGCTGCTAGATGCTTTAGACAAGCTCGATATCAAATACAAGTTTCAAAGCGGAGCAGAGGCATACAAGAATGGTCTACTCGTCAAACAGATCGATATTATCTTAAGCAATGCAAAGATCATTGGTGAAAAGATTGCTGGCTTGGTCAGTCAGGAGAAGTTCAAGACGACATTGCCATACTTTCCTATATGCAGTAACTGCAAAAGGATCTATGTTGCAGAAGCATACGAATATGTCAAGGACGAGAAGAAGGCTCTTTACAAGTGTAACGGCACAAAGATGGGCAATGATTTTGTTGAGGGCTGCGGCCATGAGGGAGAGGCAGATATCAGAACAAATTCAGGCAAGCTTGGATGGAAGGTCGAGTTCGCAGCAAGATGGCAGGCATTCAGCATAAGATTTGAAGCTTATGGCAAGGACATTGCAGATTCGGTCAAAGTCAATGATTGGGTTTCTGATGAGATTCTCAAGTATCCGCATCCGCTGCATGTAAGGTATGAAATGTTTCTTGACAGATCTGGCAAGAAGATATCAAAGTCCTTGGGCAATGTTCTAACACCACAAGCCTGGCTTCTGTACGGCAATCCTCAGTCGATAATGCTATTACTGTTTAAACGCATAGTGGGAACGAGAAATGTTGGTCTGGACGACATTCCCAAACTTCTTGAGGAGTATGACTACATGGAGGACGTTTACTTTGACAAGGTAAGGATCGATAATGATCTGAAGAGAGCAAAGTTAAGAGGAATCTACGAATACATCAACCATCTTAATCCGCCAGAAGGTCCATCGCAACATGTGACATACAGGCTGCTCGTTCAACTTGCATCTGTTGTTAGAGACCAAGGCAGCAGGTTGGATTACGTGATCAACAAACTGAAGAGCTATGGCATGGTTAGGGAAAAGACAGACGATCTGGTTGGGAGGATAATGCTAGCTGGTAACTGGGCCGATGATTTCGGCAAGTTTGAAAAAACGGAAGTTGATGTTAGTGATGCTGAAAGGAAGGCTCTATCTGAATTGATGGAGCTGATAAGGAAGGGGAGTGATGTCAAGGTGTTGCAGACAAGCATATTTGAAACGGCAAGAGCGAATGGTTTGGAACCGAAGCAGTTCTTCAAACTTCTCTACAATATATTAATTGGTGCTGACCAGGGGCCACGTTTAGGGCCATATATCATCGATATTGGCAAGGAAAAGGTTCTTGATACATTGACTCAGTATCTGTAATTTGTGACAGTAACTGTTGAAGGACAATTTATATAGTTATTTTAGAGCAAACTGATACCAATGAGTACGGTACTGATAGACGAAATAACAAGGGCTCTAAATAGGATGAAAGCAACAGGCGAATTTGATCAGTCAATAGTGAATGTTTTGGACAGACTTGCTAATTTGTTTAGAGAATCTAAAGAAAAATGGTTAACGGCACCTGGCACAAAAGCGAGCTTCTACTTCTTCTATGGGGCAAGAAATGCTGAATTAGTTATTTATAGAATGAAAGAAAGATTTCTTTCCTCAAAGCAAGTTAATGATAATCTGAAAATTGTGGATGATTCACTTCAAATAATTGGGTTGCTAGCGGAGCTGCTTGACTTGACTCGGAAGGAAAAACCAGATGGTGCTGTTACGAAATTAACTATTGAAAAAGTTAAAGAGCTTAGAGAAGTTGCAGCCAATACGAAACTTCTACTAGCTGAAGAGAAAGAATTAGAAGATGTGGACAAGCTCTTTCAGTACCGAGTTAAGCATGAGCAGTACCAATAACTGATACTAAATTTTATCTAACAATGTCGGTGGTAGCTATTTCTAAACTATGAAACAGAAATTGTGTCAAGTTAAACTTCACTTATTTCTGCTATTATTAAGAAGTCTATATGGTTGTCCATCATTGCTCTGAAAGGAAGGCTGACCATGGTGTGTATTATGTAATCTCCTTCACTATCAGGTGTAAATCGAACTATGTACTCTCCAGCACCTTTGTCCTCTGCGTCAAACATCGGACCCATCATATCCATCGTACCCATGGATGGTCCTCTCTCTATTCCAATTACTACTTGCAAACCTTCTAAAGGTTCTTCAGTCTCTTTATTCAAGACCAACAATAGAATTTCTGCTTCTTTACCAACCAGAACTTTGTCGCTTGATTCGAGTTTTATTATCACATCCAGAGGCTCATTGCTCATATCCATTGTACCCATCATATCACCTGGCATCATATCGCCCGTCATGATGCCGAACATCATATCCATGCCGTCCATCATAACATCCATCCTTTCTATCATCATATCCATCCTTTCGCTCATCGTGTTCATCGTGGTCTTCATTTCCTTCATTTCGCTAATCACACTCTTCATTTCTTCATCATGCTCAAGGTTGCTATTTGACTGGTTTTCTGCAAGAATTACGAATCCTCCTATTGATATTATGAGTGCTACTGCCACGCCCGCAGCAAGCAATCCTACTATCACTGCAGACCTTTCCATCCGGTTTGTCATCTTACATTATATCGCTAAGTCGCTACTAAAGTTTTATGTTTAAGTTTGAATGTGAGTTATATTCCGAGTAAAGAATCACTAGATCTCATATACTGTTAAACAAGTAATCAAGTAATTATTCAACTGTATAGAGAGGTTTAAGTTATAGGTACACCGATCAAATACGATAGAAGTTGCAGTGTGAAAATTGCAAAACAACAATTTCAAAGGAGAAGGCATACGAACGTGATATACATGGCACGAATCATACTTTCTGTTGTGCCGAGTGTGCAGATAAGTTTGAACTTAGAACTACAGGCCACCTACACCATTAGCACTAGATTAAATCCATATTTAAGGATCTTTACTTTTTTTATTATAGAAATCGATTGTTTTTAGGCTGACATCTTTTTGGAATGTATTGTGTTAAAAGTAACAGTTCCTGATCAAATATTTGGAAGCAATGGTTTAATTCTGATTAATGTTATGAATGCCATAACGAATGCAGCAATAAACGCCAATAAAGCAAACGGAAACTCTGGAACTATCTGAGCAGGAACTTTAACGATATAGGCTCCAGGTATAATCACTACACTTTCATTACCAATAATATCCTCGAGCATCTTCATCTCCTCAAACATTCCATGAACCGGAACTGTTACGTAAGGCTCCAAGGCTCTTACCATGCTAGCAGCAACATCTGGAGAAGCTGTCGGAGAAGGCATTCCAGCTGGGACGAATGCCAGATGCACTTCCGAATCAATGTCATTCAATTTCTCAACAAAGCCAGAATCTGAGCCGTGAAATATGGCAAGTTCATCTACATTTACCAAATACATTACAGGTCTGTCGGAAGGATGCTTCGCGGGTATAGCTGTTACTGTTATTCCATTAACTGTTTTAACATCAGCAGGAAGCATCTCAACTAGCTTATCGTTAGCAATAACGTCCTCCAAAAATGGATATACGCCAGCGCTTACCACTACTGGAGCTCCTACATGTTCATGAATTGCAAATGTGGAATCTGCATCGAAGTGATCGCTGTGCTCATGGGTGATCAGTATTAGGTCAAGGGATTCTATGGCATTGATAGCATCACTTGGAAGAACACTCGCGGGGTCTATGATTATTGTATGCTGAGAGGTTTTTACCATAACACCGGCAGATGCGACTCCCGCCCACTCTCCCCCGCCTTCTCCAAGCCACATAAATGCTATTTGTCCTTCATTTATATCGGCAGCATAGAATTCAGAAATCCTTTCTGCGGGACCATTCTGGGCAAATGCGGGAACAGTAAAGAACAACAAAATTATTACGATGGAAATTTTAGCAAGCATAAATCAATTTGTAGAGCGAACTATAAAAGTATGAGTCTATTCACAAAAACTTTGGCATCATTACTTATGAATTTTGATTTAAACAATGCCTGGATGCAGTTGAGTTCACATATTATCACTGTGATATGGAAGATCTTTAACACGCTTTGAAAGTTAATATTTTACATGACCTAGACTTGATAGGGGCCCGTGGCCTAGTCAGTTATGCCTTTTTCGTGATATTGGGTTACGAAAAGCATAACCTAGTTAGGATATGGCGGGAGCTTGCGGAGCTCCAGGACGAGGGATCGAAGCCCTCCGGGCCCGCTACTT
>JBHICH010000028.1:0-21794 GCA_046759465.1 Nitrososphaerales archaeon | reverse complement strand
GGATATCAGCACTTTCTCAAGAGAAAGGTAAGCAAATTTCTGAATTGGTGCGAATAGCTACCGAATAATAGGACACTATCATTTCTCTGCCTTACTTTTCGCATTATCACGCTACTATGGATTTGGCCATAGCTCGAGGCTTTGTCTTGTACTTCAGATTCCTAGGCTTCGTTCTAAGCTTGTAACCACAGCAAGGGCAAAATAGTCCATACCAATTCATGAATATCTCACATGTCTTGTAGCGCTTATGTCCAGAGGCATACCTGCTTGCACTGTACCGTTTCTGTGCTCTGTATCTTACACAAATCCCTTTACAGACCATTTCATTCAGATCGTAGTAATTCAGATAAAAAGAAGATATTTAACCACTACTCCATATTTGCGATAGACGTAAGGAAAAAATAATCGTAGGGGTTATGTCGCCACCCCAATGGCTTCTGCCTTTTTCTGATCTATCGCTTTTAGAATTAACTACTACAAAAATCTAGCATGATTTTTACCATAAGCTTTATTCAATGCTGCGACTAGCAAGATGGCATGCTCACACCAGATGAAATAAGAAAAATAGACAAATCTTCGATATGCTACGCCTATGATAAATGGCCTGAGTACTGCAAGAATGCGTTCAGCAGAGATATTGATGTTGACGAAAAATTGTTTGACGGTATTGGTTCAATTGTATTTTCTGGCATGGGTGGTTCAGGCACAACGGGGGATGTAATTGCTGACTGGATGAGATTGAAATGCAATGTTCCGATCCACATTGCCAAGAATTATCATGTACCGGCATTTGTGGGCGAAAAAACTCTCTTCATTGCTATGAGCGTATCTGGAGGAACTGAGGAAACGCTAACGACACTTGTTGAAGCTGCATCTGCTGGAGCAAAAATAGTAGCATTTTCACAGGGAGGCGAGATGGAGCAGGTGTGCAAAAAGAAAGGGCTTCTCCACGTAAAGATACAGGAGAGGCTTCTGCCAAGGATTACACTACCAGAGGTTTTGTATTCTGTATTGAAGTTATTAACATACTCTTCATTTTTAGATGGAATCAAGGATCAGATACAGGATTCTATCGAAATGATGAAACAGGTTGGAAAGAAGGTCTGCCAAGAGTGCAATTATGAAGAAAACCCAGCAAAGCAACTTGCCGGTTGGTTGCTAAATTATATTCCGGCAGCATACTGCTCACCACTTCAGAGGGGAGTTGGTATAAGGTTCAAGAACTCTGTAAATGAAAATGCAAAGATCGACGCAATTACTAGCGAAATCTTGGATGCATGCCACAATGAGCTTGTATCATGGGGTCACAAAGGCAAGGAGAATGCTGTACTGAAACCTATACTGGTAAGAAACAGGTTTGATGCGGACGAAATATCAACAAGGTTCAGTGTGTTCAAGGAGATGCTTGAGAGAAGCGGGCATGAAGTTTATGAAACACAACTGCAAGGCTCAACAGCACTATCAAACATAGTATCTTCACTCTACTTGCTTGATTATGCAACCATATATCTCGGGATACTAAGAAAGGTTGATCCCACGCCAATAACGGCCGTATTTGAATTCAAGGACGAAATGAAAAAACGTCTTGACTATTTTTCGAAATTTGTAAAGCCAAAACTTGGTTAGATCTGAAACCTTCCTTTTCCAATTCTTGCATTCCTTCTATCATTTGCAGTCATTTTGAATACATACTTTATCATTTGCGCGTACTCCTTGCCTATCGTTATCCCTCTGCGCTTCATCATTCTTCCCTGCGTTTCTATTGCCGAATCCAAACGCAGCTCAACTGGTCTATGGTTAAAGCTTTCAGCACATATGGTGAAGCTGGGAATATCGTTTGTGACATATCCATACAAATGTGATGCAACTCCAAACTTTCCACCGCTTTGTAAGTATGTTCCAACAGCAGTTTTGCACATATCTCCCACGATAACGCCCAACTTGTTCATGTTACTGTCCAGCCTTTTTCCTTTCACATTCATCTTTATTGTGCCATAGGTCATCTTCAGGTTCGATGTTGTTGTACCTGCACCTAGATTGACCCATTTTCCAACATATGAATGACCAATGTATCCTTCATGTGACTTGTTGGAGTAATCGGAAATTACAGAATCCTCGACTTCTCCAGCTACCTTGCAGTTGTTTCCAATCGAGCTTTGGCTGATCACTGAGAATGGTTTGACAATTGTGTTGACTCCAATAGAAATTGGGCCAATCAATTTGCTTGGTGCATTTATTACCGCACCTCTTCTTATCAGAATGCTTCCACTTCGAGCATCAAGTATGACACCACTTTCTACTTCTGCTCCAGCTTGGATTATAACACGCTTAGAACCATATACCTTGACATCTTTGGCAACAGCTTTCTTAGTTTTGTACTCGCCCAACTGCTTGTAAAGGGCGTTCGCATTTGACTCGATGATCTGCCATGGATATGTTAGCAACGCACCATCAAGATTGTACCTTTTGATCCCTTTGAAGAGTTTTAACTTGACATTTGCACTCCTCAATGCATCAAACATAATCTTTGCGCGCTTTGCGCATAACTTTGCAAGTACGATTTGTTGGTTTGACACAACAAGAAAGTTGCTTTTCTTTACTGCGAACTCGGTTAGATTGAAAGTTGGGGAAATGAATGAATTGGCAAAGTAATATTCCTCTGAATCAGTTATGCTTTTCGGATTAACCTTGTACTTCGGATAATTTTTTTGAGTGACTTTCTCGAGATGCTTTCTAACTAACAAAACACAGTCTGTAATATGAATTCTTATGAAAAGTTCATCCAGAATTGTATGACAGCCAAAAAGAAGATCAAATGCTGGTCTGGTAAGTGTTAACGGCTCAAATAGGTCCGTTCTTCCTTCAAAGACAACAAGCATGTCAGATGCTCCCTAACTTACTGAGATAGTTTTTGTATGCGTTAAGGTAAGACTTCTTATTGCCAATATCTATAAAACCTGAAGTTATTACATGACCATATATCTTTTTTTTTGCCTTGAGTGCCTTTTGGAATGCTACATCCATGCCAAATGCTGAATTCTTTGGAATGTATTTTAGAAAATCTGGTTCCATTACATAGCATCCAGTGTTTATGAGTCCTTTGAACTCTGGCTTTTCGTTCCATGCCTTGACCTTGCCGTTGCCGTCAAGCTTGATAAAACCATATCGTAATTTTGTACTGTATGGCAATAAAGCCATCGTTACCAAGGCCTTCTTCACCTTGTGGACATCTACCATCTTCTTGGCATCAAACTCGTAGATAGAATCTCCATAAATACAGACAAAAGTATCTTCCAAGAATTTCTCAGCACTCTTCAACTGACCAGCAGTGCCCAATGGCTTACCTGATCTAGCATAATCTATCTTGATGCCAAACTTGCTACCATTACCAAAATAATCCTCGATGGTCTTTCCAAGATAGCTTACGCAGATAATAGTCTCCTTCATGCCATTCGATTTTAACCATAAAACATTATGCTCTAGCAATGGCTTGTCTGCCAATGGTAGCATTGGTTTTGGCATGAAGAATGTGTATGGTTGCAAACGGGTACCTAAGCCGCCTGCAAGTATTACAGCCCTCATAAACATGATTAAGAGAAAGGGTATTTAAAATGTCATGATTTTTACATTTTACTATACTTGCCCAGTATCGCAAAAACTCTTTTCAAAACCTCACTTGGATTTTTTCCAATCACGAGTATCATAGGCTCCCTGCCCCAGTCTCCGAGATGGTAGACAACATCTGGAATCGCATTTATTTTAGCAACTGCCTGCTCTATACCCCACTTCACGCTCATGCCCTCTTTTGTCTTGATCTCTTGCGGTTCAGTCCTTCTATCATAACTCGATACCTTTAACCCAAGATCTCTACAGATCGAAACTATTTTTTCATCGTACCTTATGTTCATTGCAGATCTGATTGAATTATCTATTTGCATAATTGCAAGAATTGCAGACGCGACATGCTTAGATGCGCCAAAATCTACATTGCTTGCAGTTTTAACATAGTTATCGATCCTAACCATCCTACCTTTAACCCCAGCTACATCATTTAACGATCTGGCACCAGGCAGAGCAAAAACCAAGTTACTTTGTGATTCTGGCATCAAAACTCCAAGCCCATCAGTATCTTCGAGCTTTGTAAGTGCCTTTGCAACTGCATTGATCACTTTTTGCATATTACTGTTCTTCATGTAATAATCAGGATTTACTATCTTCATACCCTTGCCTACCGTCTCCACTTTTTTTATAGCTAGATTAACAAACTCATTTGCTATTCTTGCCGCATCAAATGCCTTCTTGCCTTTTGCGATTTCAGCAGTTAATGCAGCTGAAAAAGTGCAACCTGCACCATGCGTATCAAAAGCATTAATTCTTACACTTTTCAATTCCTGGTTAATTCCATCATGATGAAGCAGATCTATTGAATATCTGCCTTGCATATGCCCTCCTTTGATGATTACGTTCTTGACACCTAGCTTTGCGATATTCTTTGCAGCCAGTTTTTCATCACCAATGCTCTTTATCCTTATACCCGTAAGCCTTTCAGCCTCCATCACATTTGGAGTTATTACACTGGCTAGCGGAACAAGTCTTTTAATGAATGACGAAAGTGCATCATTCTTCAGCAGGATTGCTCCAGTGCTTGCCTTGAATATTGGGTCAAGAATTATTGGAACCTTAATTTTGCGTAAAGCACTGGAAACGCAAGCAACTATACTCTTGCTATAAACCATTCCAACTTTGATGGCATCTACCCTTATGTCGCTTAGAACTGCTTTAATTTGTGCCTTGATGATATCTGGTTTTACTTCGCTGATTTTTGTAATCTGCCCTGTGTTCTGCACAGTTACTACAGTTATCACAGAGGTACCATAAACACCAAGAGCAGAAAATGTTTTAAGATCGGCTTGGATTCCTGCTCCAGAACTCGGATCCGAACCTGCTATGCTAAGAGCTTTTGCCATTGCCTGATCAACATTATACCCTAATAATTGCTATTTGTTAAAATAAAAAAGATTATTATTCGACAAGCAGGTTGGCAGCGAGCCTTGGACCAGTATGCGTTACGCAATCAATTTATATTAAGAGAGGATAATTTTGCGCTGTAAGTTATGGGTACCCAAATGAGTAGCGCAAGACGTGGAGTAGCAACCGAGGAGATGAAGAAGGTAGCCAAAGATGAGGAGATGGAGATTGACATACTGATGCAGAGGATTGCAAATGGCTCGATAATCATTCCTAAGAACAATGCAAGGAAGCAGCAGATTAAGATAGTTGGCATTGGAAACGGCTTGAAAACTAAGGTAAACGTGAACATAGGGACATCAACTCTGAAGGTGAATCTTGATGACGAGATAGAGAAGGCAGAGGTGGCTGTAAAGCATGGAGCAGATACGATAATGGATCTTAGTGATGGCGGCGACCTTGATCTTATCAGGCAAAAGTTGCTCAAGGCAGCACCGATACAATTTGGCTATGTGCCTGTTTATCTGGCATATACGCATGGAGTACAGGTGCACAAGAATCCATTGGCAATAGATGAGGATGACTATCTTAATGCATTTGAGAAGTGTGCAAAGGATGGAGTTGATTATACAACAATACATTCTGGAATAACAAAGGAGCTTGCACAAAGGATTCTTAAGGTAAAGCGCCATGGAGGCATAGTTAGCAAGGGAGGAACAATAACAGCTGCATGGATGTTGAGGTATGACAAGGAGAATCCATACTACAAGCACTTCGACTATCTATGCGAAATTGCAAGGGAGTATGATGTGACTTTCAGTCTTGGTGATGCATTGAGACCAGGATCTATACTTGACTCGCATGATGAACTGCAAATAGGTGAAATGATCAATGTTGCAAGACTTGCGAAAAGAGCGCATGAAAAAGATGTGCAGGTTATGATAGAAGGACCAGGACATGTACCATTGAATGAAGTTGCGCCAAACGTTAGATTAGCGAAGTCGTTGATTGGAGAAGTTCCATACTATGTTCTTGGACCGTTGGTGACCGATGTTGCTGCTGGATATGACCATATTGCAAGTGCAATTGGAGCTGCGGTATCTGCGGCAGAAGGTGTTGACTTGCTTTGCTATCTAACGCCATCAGAGCATCTAGCATTGCCAACAGCTGAAGAGGTGAAGGAAGGATTGATCGCATACAAGATAGCTGCACATGCTGGAGATTTGGTGAAGATAAGAGAGCGTGTAATCAAGTGGGATAAGGAGATGACTGAAGCAAGGAGAACACTGAACTGGGCAAGGCAGATATCATTGGCAATAGATCCTGAAGAGGCAGCAAGGATTCATAGCAGGGAAGGGCAGATCAATGGCAACAACGTTCCATGCACAATGTGCGGTTCAGCATGCGTATACTTAATGCTACCACAGCAGCGAGAGTACGCAAAAGAGTAGAACCCTTTACAATAGCGTCCAGTTGCTACATTTACATTCTACATTTTATGCTAAAATTTAGCATAAGCATCTTTGCAGTGTTTCCTTTAACATTTGCACCGTTTCATAACCTGCAATATCATTAGGATTGATCCATCTGTATTGATCATGCTCCCAGTCGAGTTTTATTTCTGCACTTAATGCTTTAAACAAATGAGGACGTACTATCCAGATAGTGTCATGTTCTTTGTCTGTGGCCTCTAATGGTTCAGCAGTCTTCATGAGCTTCAGATCTGACCTTGTCAATCCAACTTCTTCTTCTATTTCCCTATAGGCTCGCTCCAACGGATCTTCATCTCCCTCAAGATAGCCACTAATGCCAGCCCACTTGTGTTTCATTGTTCTAACTTTATCACTTCTCCTTAAGATCAGTATCTTGCCATCACACTCCAAAAATGATGTTACAACTTTGACTTTCTTCATGTCACTACTTGAGCGTCTTAAGAATTTCATACATGGTTTGATAAGACTGTTCAAGGTTCATCTGGTGACCAAGTTTCTCTTTTATCTTCGTATATGCCCTTGCCAATGCACTTGGATTTTCGTTTATGACATAGTTGCACAACAGCTGTGTTGTATTTAGCAGGCTTCTGGCGTAGCGCCTTGTGTAAGAGTTTGACATTATAAGAGAAGTGAAGAGTTCAGACTCATCATTCATTATGCTTTCAGTAAGTAATGACTGCAATCTATAGGTAGTTCCTGCGAGTTCCTTGAACCTTGCTATCTGTCTTTCATCTGCGAGTATCCTCGCAAGTATAGTGTTTGTCAAATGAGTAAGTCCTAGCACAACAGCAACTATCTTATCATGTTCATCAACATCTACTGTGACCAATGATGCACCATCGAAGATCTTTCTGGCATTTCTTAGTTCAGCATGCGCATCGAAGACAGGAATAAGTGCAACCTTCATACCCTTGATATTATCTGCTCCAGGGCCAAACAATGGATGTATGCACAATGGCTTGAGCTTGCATAAGCGAGCAACTTCTGATAGCGTTCTATGAGCTTCATGTTTTATCGAAGAAATTTCGATAAGCGTTGCATCTATCATCATATACTTTGAAACCTGTAGCATCACTCTTTTGGTGGAATTTATTGGAACACACACTATAACAGCATCTGAGTTCATCAGTGTGAATTTGACATTGTCAACAATGTTTGCTCCTAACCTTCTTAATTTTCGCAAACCATTCTTGTTTATATCATGCACAAAAACCTCATGTTTCTGCTTGAGAAAGTATCTTGTAAACCATGTCCCCATCTTGCCTGCTGCTCCAACAACTGTTACATGCATACCAGCCATTGCTAATCAACCCTTTTTAATTCTACTTTAGTGCTTATTTAATTGAAAGGTGTTGTAGATAGCTCTGTCAAGTTGAGGTATAAGAGGGGGAAGAGCAAGGTAAAGTTACATCAGAAGAGTTCTGAATCAGTTGTGCATATTGTTGAGAGAGCTTGAATCCAAAGTGATTCATTCCGTTCAACTGATCTAACTGCAATACTTCTTACAACTATAATTTTTTCAATACATGAAGTCTACAAACCTGATTACTTTTGCAATGATCTCTGCAGTATATCCAAACCCTGATCTATCACATCTTCAGGCTGTCCCGCAGATATTCGTAGGAAGTTAGGATAGTTGCCGAAGCCGCTCCCAGGTGTTAATGCAAGACCTTGATCAAGAATGCTATCAACAAACTGATCTGCATTGAAGCTATTGAGGTCTACTCTTGCAAAAACATACATGGCTCCTTCCGGTTCGACAAACGAAACTGGCATCTTTCGTAATCTGTTTGTTATCAATGATAAGCGCTTCTTCATCATTTCAACATTCTTCTTCACATTATTTTGCTCCAATGCGCTTAAAGCACCGTACTGCATGGGTTCCGCAACGCTTGTTAGAGCAACTGCCTGCAGTTTTGTCATTTTAGCTACTGTTTCACTGTTCGCAATTGCGTATCCAACCCTGAAGCCAGTCATTGCAGGACCTTTTGAGAAGGATGAGACAATTATGCTGCTGTCATAGTTGTAATTAAGCACACTTGTGAATTTCATGAACGCATAATCGGAATAAACCTCATCGCTAAGCAGGATCAAATTATTGTCCTTTGCTATCCCTACGATTTTTTCTATATCCTTTGCATCCAGTACCTTTCCGGTTGGATTGTTTGGATAATTTATTACCAGCATCCTTGTATTATCATTGATCATACCTTCCAACTGGTTTGTGTTAGGGACCCACTTGTCCTCAAGTGTTGTTCTGAGCACCTTCACTTTTGCATTCACAAGGTCAACACATTCCTTGTATGCTGGCCAGTAAGGTTCGATTGCGATAATTTCATCACCGGGCTTAACAAGCGAAGACATTGCAAGAAAGACAGCAAATCTTCCTCCTACAGTGACAATTATCTGCTCATCATTTACTGTGGCATTGAACTTTTTCTTCAATGATTTTACAATTGCTTCCCTTAACTTTGGTACGCCCCTAGTTTCGGTGTAATGGTAATGTCCATGCTCCATCGCATCTACCAGTGCATCTTTAACAGTTACAGGAGGAACAAAGTCCGGCTCGCCAACCTCTAGATGAATTATCTTCTTTCCTTTGCTCTCGAGCTGTTTTGCTTTCATAAAAATGGCAGTAGGACTCTTCTTTTTTGTCTGCACTTTTGTTGATTCATTTAGAAGTATGTTCAGCAACCGCGCCCCAAATTCTTGTTCAAGACCTATCTGTGAGCATAATTTCATAATCGATATTCTTAATTCTTCTTCTGCCGTTTCATCAAAAACATCTAGGCCTTTTTTGTTTTTTACTTCACCTATCTTTTTTGCAACTTCCATCCTTCTTTTTACTTGCTTCATAATTTCTGAAGTAACTTCTCTGATCTGCTCTCTTAACTGCTCAAGGTCATCCATCTGATCTACCTTTTCAGAACTGGAGGAATTAATCCATATCCGATTGCGTGATCTGCTAAAATCAGTGATACAATCGCTTCAACAACTGGAGGTGCTCTTGGAACAACACAAGGATCGTGCCTTCCAGGAACCATCATCTCAGTCTCTTCCATGCTAGATAGATCAACAGTTTGCTGTGTCTTTGCAATCGAAGAGGCTGGTTTAAATGCAATTCTTAACAGTAGAGGCATTCCGTTTGACACACCTCCGAGTATTCCTCCAGAGTTGTTTGTTATGGTAACAATCTTTCCGTCCTCGACCTTGTAAATATCGTTATTTTCAGAACCTCTTCTCTTCGAGCCCTCAAAGCCTGAGCCAAACTCAACTCCTTTTACAGCTGGAATAGCAAACAGTGCTTTGCTCAGATCGGATTCAAGTGCTCCAAAGACTGGCTCGCCCAAACCAATTGGCAAATTTAATGCAGTGCATTCAACGATTCCCCCTAGAGAATCTCCGTCGCCCCTTGCCTTCAGAATTGCTTCCTTCATCTTTTCTGCTATTTTCGTATCGGGGCACCTAACTTCATTGGAGTATCTTAATTTTCGAATATTATCAATTGTTAAATTAGTGGCTCTTATGCCTCCAACTTCCAGCGTATAGGCCAAAACCTCTACGCCTAATGCTTGCTCCACTAATTTTTGTGCAATTGCACCCGCCATTACAAATGTTGCTGTTATTCTGCCTGAGAATCTCCCACCTCCCCTGTAATCGTTGAAACCGCCATACTTCACCATTGCCGGATAGTCAGCATGTCCTGGTCTAGGAGTATCTTTTAGCTGCTCATAGGGTCTTGAATCTTTATCTGCGTTCCAAATCAACATACAGATGGGAGCTCCTGTTGTATTTCCATTAAAAATTCCTGAAAGTATCTCAACCTTATCTTCTTCTTTTCTTTGAGTTGTAACTACAGACTGCCCAGGTTTCCTTAGATCCAGTTTGGCCTGGATGTCTTGCTCGCTTATTGGAAGACCAGCTGGGCAGCCATCGACAATAATCCCTACGCACTTGCCGTGGCTTTCGCCAAAACTTACTGCAACAAAGCGTTCTCCTATGACATTTCCCGACATTTGCTGTAATGAATCCACCGTTCTCTTTTATATCTCTATCATGTAATTCTCATCTAAAAATTTGCTACACCTTTTTACTTGCACTTCCACCCATGTTGGTCATTGGAACTTCTGGATACTAGCACCTAGTTTTCTGAAGACGTCAACAAAGATAGGATATGAGACATCAACTGATTCCAAGCCATCAATGATACACTTGTCAGTTAGCAAGGATGCAACGCAGAATACCATGAACAATCTGTGATCGTCGTGGGCATCAAGTCTAGCATTCTTAAATTTTTCAGAAACTTTGATGCTTAATCCATCTTTGAACTCTTCAATGTCAGCTCCCAATTTCTTGAGCTCTTTTGCTATATTGGAAATCCTATCAGTCTCCTTGACTCTCGTATGTGCCACTCCTCTTATCCTTACTTTGCCCTTGGCCTTCAATGCAAGTACTGATACAACCGGTAGAAGGTCTGGTGAGTTGTTCAGATTAAAGTCATCGCCCTCCAGCTTTTCTGGAGCACTTACCCTAACCACGCCTTGAGCTCTGTTCACCTTTACAGATACACCCATATCATGCAGAATGTCAAGGATCTTTGCATCTGCTTGGGGCAGTTCAAAGTTCAAGCCACTTACTGTAACCGTACCAGCAATAGCACCTGCTGCCAGCATGATAGCAGCACTTGAAAAATCGCTCGGTACACCAAACCTTGTGGGTTTGTACTGTTGCTGTTTTACGTCGTAATGAGTGTAGTAATTGTTCTCAATCTTAACACCAAATTTCTCCATCGTAGCAAGTGTAGCATCGATATATGGCTTCGATACCTGTTCTCCCCCAACATCTATCTCGACATCTTTATCTGCGTACGTACATGAGATCAGTAAAGCTGAAATGAATTGACTAGAGACATCTCCAATAATTTCAGTGTGACCTCCCCTGATGCCTCCACCCTTAACAACTACTGGAGGCGTTCCATTTTTTTTTGAGTAACAGTCAACACCTAATTGCTTTAATGCATCTAACAAGGGTTGCATCGGTCGTTTTCGCAAACTTTCATCTCCAGTAAGCGTTGTTTTGCCGCTTTGCACAAGCGCAGACATCGCAGTAGCAATCCTTATTGTGGTGCCAGAATTTTCTGCGTTGATTTCACGCTCGTCAGCATCGAACTTGTTCTTTCCAATTATTTTGATTGAATTATCATTCTGCTTAAGAGATGAACCTAGCATCTTGCAGGCTTCTACAGTCGCTATTGTATCTCTTGCTAGCAATGGATCTGTTACTATTGATTCTCCAACGGCTAGTGATGCGATTGCAATTGCTCTATGGGTATAACTCTTGCTTGGAGGGCATTTTACAGTTCCATTTATGCTAGATCTCTTTACCTCTACGCTAACCACTTACCGTCGCCTTTTCATTGTTAACTTTTGAGACTATAACCTTACCTTCGTATCCCTGCCAGCATTTAACGACATCATCAAGCTTCCATTGATAAGTAACTGCAGCTAGCGCTGGACCGTTACCGCTTACACTTGCAGAGAGCGCTCCCCTCTCTACTGCTTCTTTGATCGGCTTGTATGGAATTGCCAGACCTGCGGAAACTAAAATTCCATTTAACATCATTGCTTCCCAGTATTCGGCGTTTTTTGCTAGATTGAAGGCTTCATCGAAGAAGTTTGTTAATGTTCTTAGTTTTAATGGTTCAGCACGTTCAGCTTTTGTAGGTAGAAAAATTATTACATAAAGATCATTTGGTGCCTCTTCATGCTTTATTATCTGTCTTGATGAATTGTCAGTAACAACAAAACCTCCAAAGTAAGATGCGCAGGCATCATCTAATGCACCGGTTATTGTAACTTTGGCATCTAGAGAAGCATCAACAGCAGAATTTATTGCATCAAGATCTGCGAATCTATCTTTAACGAGTTTCAAGCATGCCAGTGTTACTGCATTTGATACCGCACTTGAACTCTTTAGCCCACAACCAACTGGAATTTCAGAACTTACACTAACTGTAAAGCCTTGCTTATCTTGCACCTCTTTCGGAATTGCTCTATTAATAACTGCTTTTACAAGTTTATCATCTTTGAACTCTCCCTTCGGCTCAAATGTTATGCCCTTACCATCAGTCAACTCAACTTTAGAATTAACTTTAAGTGAGATACCCAACGCAGAACCCTTTCCGCTAGCTACCGCATTTACTATTGATATTGCTCCATGAACAGTAGCACTAGCAGATTTCATATTGTTCACCAATTCCTATGCATATCGTAACCTTTACGGTATTACCCACGCCTAACCGATTCACAGATATAATTAATGCCCATGGTTTATTATTAAACCCTCACAATAACTTTTTTCTATATTAAGTATGGATTATTTACTATACAAATTGTCCAACTAGTGTCTTCTCCATAACATCTCTAGGCGCTTCCATTCCCTTCCATATTTCGAAGGATTTCGCTCCCTGCTCGATCAGCATTTCGTATCCATAAATAACGGTAGCGCCAGCTTCTTTTGCGCTTCGTATCAAACCAGTTTCCATTGGCTTGTAGACAAGATCATAGACGACACTACTTTCTCCAATATCTTCAGGTTTGATCAGGCCTGGACCTCTATCCATTCCCACTGGTGTTGCATTAACAATTAGATAGGCTTTTGAAGCAAATTTTCGTGCATCATGCAAAGTTATCAGGTCACAATTCAACTTCAATTTCTTAGCATGCTCAGCGGCGTCTTTTGCTCTTGCTACATTTCTGTTTGCTAGGATCACTTTTCCTACGTGCTCCTCTGCTAATGCTGTTAGAACAGACCTTGCGGCTCCTCCAGCACCCATTAGCAAAGCTACCTTGCCATCAAGTTTTACATTTCTTCTCTTCAATGGCTGAATGAAGCCGTGCAGGTCTGTATTGTATCCCTTGAATCTTCCATTTTCATTATTTACAGTATTAACGGCACTGATCTTGATGCAAGTTTCCTCCAAGTCATCTAATAGTTTCATTATTGAAATTTTATGCGGCATTGTAACATTAAGACCAGCAACAGCCGTTTTTCTTAATGACTGCATTGCTGCTTCTAATTCATCTTTTGTAACCCTAAAAGCAATGTATGTGCAGTTGAGATTTAGAGCTTTGAAGGCAGCGTTATGCATCGCAGGTGATAATGAATGATCTACTGGGTCTCCTATAATGCAGTAGGTCTTTGTAATACCGTCTTTTGATTGTGCCATACATTCAACCTTTTACCCTTCTCTTGCTTCATTGATAATTTTAATTATATCATCAAACTCTTGCTCTGGCTTGTCCTTCCACATTTTGTAGTCCTTTAGATCAAGTCTTTGATTCTCAAGTTTATCGTAGATTGTTTTCATTTCATTGATTGTTAGCTGTCCTGGTGCAATAGCTTCTCCCAAACTTGCATAGGTGAATGGTGCTCCAGCGTACGTGCATAACACTCTTGATAGAATACCTTCTTCTCCCATACAGAAGGCAATGAGATTTATGTTCGAGCTTTTTGCTTGTCCATACAACTTTAAAATTCTCAAATTGTCATTCATACTCTTTGCTGTCGTAATTATTTTAACATTAGTACTGAATTCGGCAATTTGTTTCAATAACTTGGCAAGTGCATCGTCACTTGGTGTATGGTCAAAGTTGTGCCATGAAACGAGAGTTTGGCAATTCAGTGCTTCGAAGTCATCCTTAAGGTAATCATTGTCAATTAGGGTCTTCAACTCGACATCTAAAAGCATAGGTCTGAAAGCAGCTAATCGCCTTAAAGTCATTACCCTATCTTGTTCTTGACCATCATAATTTCCTCCTTCGTTTGGAGCTCTGCATGTAAACACCGATTTTTCCGTTTGATCCAAAACAACTTCTAGTGCTCGATTCATATTTTGTTTGTCTAAATAATCAAATCTTACCTCAAGATGATCTGCATTATTGTTCAATGCATCACCTAGCAAGTTTTTCAGCGTGTTTGCATTATCACTACCTAAAGATACACAGATCTTCATACTATTGCTCATTCATATTGCATAAATTAAATGCTTATGTTTCTCTCAAAATTTCTTTGAACACTCCCTCATCTTTCAAAATCTCGAAGTATTTATCTTCAAAGCGATATCCGGGAGTTTTTATTAAACCTAGATTCGGATGTTCAAATGTATCTGGTACTGGTGTTCTAGTATTTTCATCTACGTTTTCTTCCATGAGTTTAGCGCTGACAAGTTCATCAAATAATCTGTGGATTTTACGATCAGTTATATTCGCTTCGTAAGCAACTCTTTCCAAAGAAGCATAGCGGTTTCCAAATTTTATGTACCATTTGACAAATCTCACTTTAGTTTCGCTTGTCACATCTTTTACATCAAAAGCTCTTTTGAGATAGGTAATTCCTTCTGGGTCCACGAGAATGAGATAAAATCAAAGGATAAAAATCTTGGTAATGCATTGATAGTGTCAATCTGACGCATGGTGTCGCTCAATCCAGAGGAGAACGAGTCGATAATTGCGTTTAGGGAGATCGCATTTACTAGTTTTTCATCTTTTACAAGAGATAAATACACGTAAGATGTCCTATGTACAGATGCAAGATTCAAAATGGGTAAGCGACGATATTGTTTGCAGAGATGGCAGGCAACTATCGTCATTTATCGAACCGGATAGTATCGCACTAACCATAACTTCTCCTCCCTATAGAAATGCGATTGATTATCAGCAGCATTTGAAGAACATCAAGACAAATGGCAATGATTATTTTAGAGGCAAATTGACAATTGGTCTAAAAGATTACCTTAATGATATGATACAGATCTTTAACGAAGTTTACAAAGTTACAATGAAGGGAGGCTACTGCTGCATGATAATAGGCAATGAGTTGGTTAAGGGTGGGATAATACCCCTCCCTAGTCTTCTGCTTGCCAAGCTTCTCAAGTATGATGATGAGGGCTGGAAATTGCATGAGGAGATAATCTGGAATAAAGTTACTGGAGGCAGAAATGGTGTAGCAAACAGATTCTCTGTTACTGTTCAGCATCCCTATCCATCATACTATCATGCAAATATCCTGCATGAGCATATACTCGTGTTAAGAAAAGGCAGTAGAAATGATAGAGCTGTAGATCGTGACAAGATAAGCAAGCTACCAATAAATGATGTCATGAAGAAAGAGATAGCAAACTCGGTATGGAACATAGCTCCAGTGCCTCCGAATAGTGTTAAACATCCAGCAGTCTTTCCTGAACAGATTCCATGGCGGCTAATCCAATTATACTCCTTCCCTAATGATTTCATTTTAGACCCAATGAATGGAAGTGGTCAAACAACTAAGGTTGCTAAGGCTTTAGGGAGGCACTACATCGGAGTTGATATCCAGCCTGAATACGTTAAACTAGCAAAAAAGAGGCTGAAGGAACCATCACATCTATCAAAGAACCTACTTGTGCCAAAATGGCAGAGGATAGAGTGGCAGACAAGCTAAAATGCATTAGTACTCTGCTGAATTTTGCAAATGCTTATCGAAGTAATCCTGTAAAATATCCATACATAGATCTACTTTCTCTTGTTCTAGGTTAGGAGCATGTTTGTATATAGCACTTGTTACAACGTGCCAGACGTTACCATGATAGTGTTGCATTTCTTGGTCCAAGGTTCTAATGAATGTATTAGAGATTGCTATCCGTCCCTTCACAATCTTGATTATATCCAAACTTACAAGCTCTTCAACTATCGCTTCCTGTCTAACGTCCAATGACAATCACTCATCAACCCATCAAAAGCTTACCATAAAATTATGTGTAAGTCATGTCTTATACTGTCTATTTGACAATTTGTGAGGTAATATGATTCAGGTTTATATTTACCACTATGCCAAGTGAAGCATTTGACCATAAATACTGACCAAAATCATTATCTGCAAGTACGAGATCATAAATTTGATGGATAAGGCGCAGATTCTAAAGGATTTCTGCAAACAGATTCTTGAACTTCACAAAACTATTGTATTCGCAGGTGTTGTCGATAACGTAGGGATTCTGGTTATGGCAGAATATAAAAACGGATTGATTCGATCACTATCAAGACAGGAATTAGAATCATCCATTTTGCAAGAAACTGTAAGAATGGCAGCCGGAAAAGGGATGGAAACCAATCTTGGTAAACTAGTTTATACATTTTCATTATATGAAAAAGTAAAGCGGGCAACTATACGGTTAAGCAATCCCGTAGATCATATGCTGGTCTTGCTGTTTGACATAAAAGCAGAGCATGAATCTATAATTTTGAAGAAAATCCTACCACATCTGCAAAAGCACGGACTGTATGAAAATGCATGGCTGAAGCGGATAAGGTAAGGGGAATCTATACAACAATCTAGGAATGGATATATGGTTCAAATCTATGGAGTAGTAATTTTTATCTACTTTTCGACTATGTATTCATCGACTTCCATGCCAAAGTGCCTTCCAGTAGCGGTCTTGGCATATGTAAGGATCTTGTTGTCCCTTTTCACTTCCGTAACAGGTACCAACTTGCGATCGCTACCGACAAACCTTATTGTCTCAGCATTCTGCACAATTATGCTTCCATTCTCACCATCAGTAATTGCCTTGATCAACCGCATGGGTCTGGTTTCAACCTTGGATCTTCCAACAGCAACTCTTCTAGCTTTACCCCTTGTGTCAACAATAAGAACTTCATCACCAGCTTCAATTTCAGATAAATACTTTGTATTGCCGTCAGGCATTAACGTATAACAATGCACCGCGCCAGCATTGATCCTGAAAGGTCTTGGGGACGTGAATGCAGAACCTACAGATTCATTATGTATCAAAAACATGAAATTAGCTCTATTGCCAATCAGCATGCCTTCACCTTTGTTTAAGATAGATGCGGTATCAACACACACACGTTCTCCGATACCAACATCCTTGATTTCAACGACCTTGGCAGGTTTCAAGTCAAAGTCCTTGCTTCTGAGATAAAACATCGATTTCTTGATTGCAGATGGATTTGATGTGTTAAGGATAACACCGTCAACACCCAACTGCAAAATACTGAACATAGTTCTAACTTCATCAGCGCTATTGGCTGTCGTATACACCCGCGTATTTGTCTTCTGTAACTTTGCAATTATGTTCTCAAGAGGAATTATCTTCCAGTCCTTCGCGTCAACGATAACAAAGTCAGCACCATTGCCTGCTGCCTGAACTATCGCATCTTCGTCCTTCTTGCTTGTAACTTTGATGTAAAATCCGGCAAGTTTGCCAGCATTCTTCACCTTCTTGATCGATGATATATCCTTGCATACTACAGAATCTGCCTCATCTGAGGGATAGATTACATTGAACCCATCTCGATGCTTTTTTACGTTCTTCGGGTCAGCATAGATCATGTTTACGCCCTCATCTTTAATTCGTGCAAGAAATGCGGCAATCGATTTGTTTAGAACTTTTGGGCTTACAATAAGTTCCTTACTTTTTATCAATTTCAAGCATGGACTCCTTGACACTTAAGTTTTCAAAAATTATCTTTGCAAGTGCTCTGCATATTCCAGGTGGATTCTTGTGCTGGAATATGTTCCTGCCAAATGTAACTCCGACTGAACCAGCTTCCATTGCTCCTTCTGTCATCTGCAGAACCTCTTCATCTGTTGTTGCTTTAGGTCCTCCAGCGATGACAATTGGAACTGGACAACTCCTTACTACTCTTTTGAAAGAATCAGGATCTCCAGTATAAACAGTCTTTACAATATCAGCACCTGCTTCTGCACCAATCCTTGCAGTATGTGCAACAATTTCAGGATCATGAGAGTTCTTGATATTCTCCCCTCTGGGATACATCATCGTAATGAATGGAACATACCATTCATCGCACTGATCAGCAACTTGTCCTAAGGTAATGAGCATTTCAGGCTCTTCTTTTGCCCCGATGTTTATGTGTACTGACACGCCATCGGCACCAAGCCTTACAGCTTCTGCAACCGTTCCCATCAATACCTTCTTGTTTGGTGCAGGCCCAAGGCTTGTGCTACCAGAAACATGAACTATCAATCCTATCTTCATCGGTCTAGGCATACTCCTAGCAATACCCTTGTTAACGAGAACTGACGTTAGACCAGCATTTTCGCATTGATAGATCATCCCATGTATATCTTCAAGTCCTAGCATCGGACCAGAACTTATTCCATGATCCATCGGTATGCAAAGCATCTTTCCATCCCTTAGCAACCTGCTGAGTCTAACTTCTCTACCGAATACCATAGGCATAAGAAAATCAGTATCCCACTTAAAAGTAATACGAAGGAAAAGAACTCAAAAGAAACAGGAGGTCAGACTTTGCACATCACAATGGAAATTTTTTCGCTTATTGAACTATCTCGGCAATTGCGAACCTGTTTGCGAGTTGGGAAATCTTAACCTTGCATTCTTGGCCGACTTGTCCACCACGAACAAAGATCACGAACCCCTGAATTCTTGCTATGCCGTCACCTTTTCTGCTTATCTCTGTTATCTTCACATCATATTCTTTGCCTTGTTCAACAGGTTTTGCTCTGAAACCGCCGAAACCTCGACTTTCGCCCGTGCGTTACACCTCCCTTTAGTACTTGCAAAGTGACTCACACTTACATATAAACCCTTTAAGATCGCTGACTTTGATGATTTCAGAAATGCATTAAAATCATGTTCTTGCTTGCAATCTCATGAAGGCAGTTAGGATTGTTCAGTTTGGTCTTGGGAGTCTTGGTCTTGAAATCATTAAGGTTTTGCAAAAAAAAGAGTTCAAACTTGTAGGTGTGATTGATAATGACCGAAATCTGGTAGGAAAGGATGTCGGTACACTTGCTCTGAAAAGCAAACTTGGAATCAAGGTTACTGGTGGTATAGATTTAGCAAAGATAAAACCAGATATTGTTTTACATGCAACAACTTCTGATTTAAACGATGCCTTTAGTCAAATTGCTGGAATAGTGAAACATGGTATAGACATAATATCAACCTGTGAGCAATTGGTTTATCCATATACTTCGAAAGCGAATGCAAAACTTGCTAAAAAAATGCACGACCTTGCAAAAAAACATGGTGCAAGAATCTTAGGTGTTGGTGTGAACCCGGGATTTGTGATGGACTCACTTGTTCTTATGCTAACAAGTCTGTGCTCTAGGATAGATCGGATAAGGATCGAAAGAGTTGTGGATGTTGCGAAGAGAAGGAAGGCATTACAGAAGAAGATGTGCTTAGGATTAACTGTGCGGGAGTTCGAAAAGGTGAAGAGCAAGGTCGGGCATGTTGGGCTGATCGAATCAGCTCACATGATCTCTGATGCTTTGCATGTAAAACCGACCTTTAGGACTAGTATAAGGCCGGTAGTTGCAAACAGAGTGCTAAGATCATACGATGTAACTATAGAGCCCGGCCAGATAGCAGGGCTCGAGCACAGGCTTATTGGGAAGGTGAAAAATGAGAGGTTCCTTGAGATGATACTTTACATGTTTGCAGGTGCAAGCGAGTTTGACTTGATGGAGATCGAAGGAATGCCTCCACTATCAGTTAGAACAAACGGCATACAAGGCGATCAGGCTACCATTGCGTTGTTGCTCAACTATATCCCGATTGTCATGAACGCTAGCTCTGGACTGCTGATGGTAAGAGATCTGCCCCTACCACGCTTTAGCTAGTTAATTATGTGAACGTTTGACATTACATTGAACCTCTTATCTCCCTTGCAAGCTCCTCCGATGCATCCACTAGCTGCTCGATATTACTGCTGTCGTGCTCAACAGAAATAGCACCCAGCTTATGCGGCAGGAAGAATATTCCACACTTTGCTATCAACGCAAAGTGATATGCTTTTTGCAGCTCAAGATTGCAGTTAGCGGCATCACTTGTGCTCCTAACATCATCAACTCTATCGTTCAAGAAGTGCGTTAGAAACAGAGAACCCATACCAGTTGTCTTGACTCTAACACCATTTTCATTCATGACTTCATCAATGCCTCTCCTAGCTTCTTCGCCTAACTTGTTTATCTTATCATAAACAGCTTCTTCATTGTCGACCAAATGAACCAGTGTTGCAAGACCGGCTGCCATACTCAACGGATTTGCAGAAAATGTGCCTCCTCCTATGCTGCACTTATCACCTTTCCCTTTGCCTTTTGGATCGGATAATTGCATTATCTCCTTCTTGCCACAAACAGTGCCTATCGGCATACCACCTCCGGCTATCTTACCAAGGGTAAAGAGATCAGGGTCTAGTGAAAATATGTTCTGTGCTCCTTTCAACGATAGCCTAAAACCAGTAACTATCTCATCCAAAAGGAAAATGGCATTCATCTTCTTCACAGCTTCCTGCAATCCATGTAGGTAATCACTTTCTGGGGGGATGCATCCTGCACCGCCAAGTAAAGGCTCAACGATAAGACACGCAAGATCGTCCTTTACAGAGTTCAGTATCTTGACGGAGTCATGCAGGTTGTTGAATGGGAGTGACACAACATACTTCTGCTCTTCCTCAATCAAACCAGTACCTTCAGCCTCTTCAAATGGAAAGTTAACGGACTTTAGCAGTGTTGTATTGAATCCATGCCATCCACCTTCAATCTTCGCAATTACTCTTTTACCGGTAAACGCTCTTCCAAGCCTAACGGCATACATTGTAGCTTCTGTTCCAGTACTTGAGAATCTCGTCATCTCAGCATTGGGCATCAACTCACTTATCGTCTGCGCAAGTCTAACGCTCAACTCATTTACAGTCCCAAAGACGCTTCCCTTGGGCACCTCCTCATTCAGCGCGTCCACAACAACTTCATGAGAATGTCCAAGGATCAAACTCCAGTGGCCCATCCAGTAATCTGTGTATCTGTTGTTATCAACGTCCCAAAGATACTTCCCATGCCCCTTTTGTGTAAAGAATGGGTAAGGCTCAAAGAATCTTATGTTGTGACTAACACCTCCAGGAAATGTCTTTTCAGCTTGATCAAATAATGATCTAGACTTTGGGGTTTTGGACTCGTAAAACTTTACATAATGATCAAGCACAAGCTTTCTTTCTGACTGCATATAATAAGCATTTGGAGTTGTCTAGCACTCCACTGATGGAGTTGATGTTGAACAGATCGCTAAAGGCAAAAGTTCTCCTAAGATTTAAACCACACTCAAGATGGCTTTTCTTTTATCTCCTCACTTATCCATGCAATTAATCTTTCCTTTGCCTTCTGCTCCATTTCAGCAAGCCACTCCATATCATTCAACTTCCACTGATCTTTTGGAACTGCATCAAACTCCTCTTGCATGAATAGGGTGAACCTAAACCGAAGGTCCAGTGCTGGAACTGCAAA
>JBHICH010000027.1:0-22616 GCA_046759465.1 Nitrososphaerales archaeon | reverse complement strand
TCTTATGTCCAGTTTCCTCAGGTGTAACGGTTAAAACAGGTGTAGTCATATAATCCTCAACCAAGGTCTTCCCTGTATAATTTATCGCATATACACTCGCCAAATCGCTTTTTGTGAATATGCCCTTTAGGTTGCCCTTACTATCAACAACTATTAGCGAGCTTATTTCTTTATCCAGCATCAATTTTGCGCATGCATTCAGGTCACTTTCTTCATCAACTGTTACCAGATTTGTACACATTACTTGCTCTAACCTTACTTCGCTAAGCCGCCTAATGGCTGCATCTCTGTGTAGAAACCGTACTATATCCTTCTCTGTAATAATTCCTACCGGTTTATTGTCTTTAGCAATCACTATTCTGCTGATATTGTATCTGAGCATAGCATTGCGCACGTCGTAGAGTGTTTTATCTGGTTCAAGCTTGACTGCTTTGTTACTTACATCCTTTGCCTTTAGTTGCAGATACTGTTGCATATGATAGCTTATTCATGAGATTATTTAAGCCGGGAACACGATTTTTAAGATTGGTAATCATCTTTGGCAATCGTGTACTACTACTAAATATTCTTACAAGCATAGACTTCTTGTAAAGGAGTTGGATAGAGTGACCAAACCTGGTACTGGAATAGATGTTGTACAACTGAAGGCGATAGATTTGAAAGAGATCAACATTCTTGTAGGTTTACCTGATGTCGGCTTGGTCGGTACAATAGCTGTATCATACGTGATCGATAAACTAAAACTCAAGGAGTTAGGTTATATTGATTCACCAAAATTCCCACCATTGGTTATAATCAAGGAAAGTGTTGTTAAGAACCCAATCAGAATTTATGGGAAAGACAACCTCATAGCGATAATTTCTGATCTGCCAATTCTATCATTTATTGTCAACCCATTCTTCAAGAGCGTTATAGCATGGGCCAAAACGCTTAGCCCAAAAACGATTATAGGCATAACAGGTATTCCAGCGGAAGACAGGTTGCAGGTAAACAAACCTGAGGTAGTTGGAATAACTACAACAGCAGAGGCAAGAGACCTCCTCGATAGAGCAGGCGTAAGATTACTCAGTGACGGACTCTTCTCTGGAATTTACGCTGGACTGATAAAAGAGTGTAACATACAAAATATCCCCAGTATTACATTATTCGCACAGGCACATGCAAACTTTGCAGACCCAGCAGCGTCTTTAGAGACTCTTTCTATTGTAAACAAAATTCTTGACCTGCACATTGACTTGAAGCAGTTAGAGGAAGAAGCGGAAAGAATAAAGCTCAGCACCAGAGAACTGATGCTTCTTACTGAAAAGACCTTGAGAGAATCACAAAGATTGCAGCAGGGAAGGATGCACCGAATATACAGGTGATTCTATGAGCAAAGATGATGTGATTGAAGTGGTTGACGAAATAGATAGGCGCATGAAGCGTATCATGAAAGACTTGATAGAATCATCAATTGAGCCTGAACTTCTTTACGATGCGGAAAATAAAGAATTGATACCATTAACACAGATAACAGAAACCCTTGACGATCTTATAGTTAGATTCGATCTGCCATGTGTTAGAAAGGAGGATATAGATCTCAAATGCACAGACGACATTCTTACTGTAAAAGCACGAATGATTAAGGGATGCAGATTAACCCCTTTTTTCTCGAGCGAGGAGTTAGATTTCGAGAGATTTAGAAAGAGTATAAGGCTACCTGTTGCTGTTGATGCAAAGGAAGGAAAGGCAAGTTTTACAAATGGCGTGCTGGAGATTAGGCTGCCAAAAAAGAGTCAAGGCAATAAGGTGAGTATAGAATGACACACAGTCTTGAAATCTTCCTTGCACACATGTGGGGATTTAACAATTGATAAAAAGAATGGTTCTTGAACTATACAACTATCTCAATACTTTGCGCAGCAAATCAGTTAAAGAATTGGTAGAAGCGCCTATAGTTGCAGAGGCCAACAGCTCCATTTCTAAGATAATAGGAACTTTAACAGAGGCGGATGCTTACGAAGCATTTATTCCACTATCAGATAAAATTGCAAGTATAAACATAAGAGAGATACTGGGAATCAGGGATATTGCTTCTACAAAAGCTTCGTTAATTGGAAAGATAATCCCAACCCTATCTTTTGAGAGTAATCTTGGATATGCTGCAAGGATAATGAGCCATTACAGGCTAAGGGCCCTTCCTATAGTGCAACGCAACAAGATCGTAGGACAGGTTACCGCAAGATCTATAGTTAAAGCTATCAATGAGGCAGGAATTGGCAGAATGAATGCTTCACACATAATGACGCCAAATCCGATTTTGCTAAGAGCTAAGGATAATGGATCAACTGCTAAAGGCATAATGATAAGGCGCAGAATCGATCATCTTCCGGTTATGGACGAAAAGAGGCTGGCAGGGATGGTCACCTCGACTCATATGGTAAGAGCAACACTGCCATCAGAAAAGATCGGCAGAAAGTCTCTCGGTATTAATAAATTGATCAGACTCAACTTCCCGGTAATAGGTATTGCAGATCGCAATGTTGTAACATCAAAAGCTGATGATACCTTACAATCGGTAACAGGTTTGATCTTGGACACACATTCGACCTACTCTCTGGTAAAAACATGGGATGAGGTTCAGGGAATCATTACCTACAGAGATTTAGTTGCACTGTTGGAAGAGAGGATCGAGGAAGATATTCCGGCTTTCATTATTGGTTTACCAGACGATCCGTTCGATGCAGAGCTGGCCAAGTCAAAATTTAGTAGACTCATCAAATTGTTAAGAAAAGTATCTCCAGAAATAGAGGAAGCCAGGTGTAACATGAAAATCAGAGACATACAGGGGGAGAGAAGAAGGTATGAGGTTGATGTTAACATAATAACACCTTACAGACGACATACGTACACAACCATTGGATGGGATCTAGCAAAAATGTTCGATCAGATGAGTGATGGTTTGAAGAAAAAGTTGGCCCATAGACCATCAAGAAAGAAAAGAGAATCTGCAAGGTACAGAACAGATCAATACATAAGTTAAATCATTCTTAAAACAAGCTTACGCTATTGGAATTTCTTGTTCTTGTGTTGGTGAGAAGTTGTACTTTCTGCCATTATTGCTTGTAATCTCTACCTTAATCGAGTTTGTAGCCAGTGATATTTGAATTGTCTTGACCTTACTCTGATAAAGGTGATACTTCTTTCCATCATCTGTGATAACGAAACCCTTTGCTCTAATCAAACGGGCTTTTTCTAGCCAGTGAATTTTTCTGTATGCAGAGCTGAGGGGGATATTCTTTTCTCTGATTATATCTATGACTGATTTAGGTTCATCTATTAAGGACAAAAGTATCATTCTTGTATATTCGTCGCCTAGAGCCTTCAGTAGGACACCCTCTTCTAGGGGCGAATCAACTATAATTGGTATATTCTGGTTCGCATTATACTCTTGCTGTGTGGCCTCGGCAAAAATAGATGCTGGCTGCTTTTTTGCGCGTTCTGACACCGTTACTAAGGCCATGCGTGACATCACGTTTCTGAATTATTTAGAGAGTATGTCCGCAAAATGTAAATCCACATGTAATTGTACTTTTTGCAAGCATCTGCAATCAATCTTCATATATTGGGCCGCTTAACTGATGACAATGACCCTACTGAGAAAAGAAGATGAAAGAGTGTTAGAACAAACAAGAGCTAGGGTTTTAAAATCTTTAGAAGCAATTAACTCTCCTTCTCCTTCACCATCATTCCTCTCCTAGCGTTTTGCTTTACATTTCTCTATTTTCATGATTGATTATCATCTTTGGTAAATGTAGAAGGGCTTTAAAGCAGATCTTTACGTACATATCAACACAGGGTGATATGAAACAAGTAGCTCAACGTGTCAAAGGGTTCTTCTCAGCACTCCTAGTATTGACTCTAGCAATCCTAATTTTAGTGCCACTTGGATCGGAATTCGGTGTGGATAGCAACAGTTCATACATGCCTTATACCACAATGTACCTCTTGCTGTTACTTGCTTGGGTCCTTTTGGCATTTGCATTCATTGCTGCATATTTTATTTCAGCGGGAAACAAAGAAGTCGAACATATCGCCCTGCAACTAGAAAAGGGGGTGGATCTATAGAATGTCCTTAGCAACTGTTTCAGTATCTGAAGTTATGACGAAGGATGTGAAGAGTGCTAAGACTAGCAAGCCAGTCCTTCATGCAATCGGACTCATGGCCAAGCACAAAATAAGCAGTGTAATCATTGTTGATAAGAATAAAAAACCTGTTGGCATTTTCACAGAAAAGGATGCTATTAGAGTTATAGCCGAAAGAGATCGCCCATTGGTTCTGCGTTTGAAGACTGTTATGAGCAGTCCCATAATATCTATCAACACATTTACTTCGATCAAGATGGCGATGACAATAATGGCGATGAAGGATGTGAATCACCTGCCCGTTGTGGAAAATGAAAAACTTGTGGGAATTGTTAGTGAGAAGGATTTCTTTAGGTATATTGTAGGACACGAAGTACTCATAGAGGAGCTTCTCTCCGAAGGTGTCGCAGCTCAGTCAAAAGATTTGCTTGAAAAACTTTGCGCTGGAATGGTTAAAAGTTCTGTATGGCCTAGCCCAGTTAGAGCCTAAAACAATTATTATTAACTTCAAGGATATCTTTGTCATTCTCTAGTAGTCTTAACCTAGATCGAAGAACCCTATCATTGCTGTATATGTCATGCTTGCTTGCTAGCAACATGTAATGTATGCTCAGTATAGGAATTAAACTTGATTGTGAGTCCCGCGGGCAGGAATTGAACCTGCGACGGTCCGGTATCTGTTAGCCTGAGTAGCTGATGACGGTTAGCCAATAGCCAACCACTACAGCCGGAAGCTTTTGGCAGTGTTAAAACTTCTACCAGGCTGAGCTACCGCGGGACAGGTGTGCTTTGTAAGAGACAAATAAATAATTATCACTACGATTTTAAATGAAAACTTTTTGTTCTAGACTGCCAACTAACAGTTGGTGCCAGAGAAGATAGAGTATCAAGGAACCGTGTATATTTACAATACTGGGTATCCTCAGGAATTGGTACAGCAAAGCAGGAATAAATTGGTTGAATATGGTGTAAACCCTTCAGATATCAAGATCATCGATAGACCTGAGGGAATTCCTGACGGTTCTATAATGGTAACAATATGGGCTCACAATCTTGAAGTATCAAAAGTAAAGACGGCAAGGTCTGGCTCAATCATAGGCACCAATCTCTTTAATATCGAACTTTAATAGTCAAAGACGGGTTTGAATTTTGAACTTGAAATTGCACTATCAACTGCAAAACATCCCCATGTCTGAATCAAATCATTTTAATGCATAAGTAGCCATGCACAATAAGGCAAACAGTTTCGATTTAAAGGATTAAAGAACTTCACCTCTAATTGTTCTTTTCTATCTTTGGGCCTTCAAAGTTTAGTTACTCTATTCGTTGTAACGTATCTATCCACGTTCTTAAACACGTAGGACTGCAGAAGTAATATTCCTTAACATTGACAGTTAGCTTGATCGGCAACTTTAGACTAGATTTACGGTTGCAGTTGATACCTCTGCATACCAGTTGGGGATTCATTGCGATTATCTTGAGACTCCTCCATAAATTCATGGGAGTCTAATGAACTTGATCTACGCAGCTAAGACGGTATACTGCTTTGAGTCAAGGAATGGAGGAGGGAATGGAAACAGTTTTAGATTTTACCTCCTCCAGTTGGAGAACCATTGCTTAAAGATCCTCGACCCACTTTCATAATCTTTTTATTAACCTAAAAATTTTTTATCCTGCTTATAATCTATAAGAGTGAATTTTTCGCAGCAATCAATCTATCTTATATTGTATAAGACAAATTCAAAGCTTAAATTCTTTGTAGAGAACAAAACTTTTGGAATGAGCCGATTGCATGCTAATGAACAATCTGAAAAGTATTCAACGCATCACACATACAATCGACAGAGTGGGCAAATAGAGTTCGTAACTCAAAATGATCAGATCTTCGAGATTCTCAAGAATGTACACTCGCTTTGTGGAGAGGTCTTTTTGTGCACACATTGTAAGTACTTACACATATCGATCAAATACTACAACATCTTTCTTGGGTTTAGTTTATGTGCGCTCTGTGCCGATGCGATAGATTCTGTTTCATCCGTGCCATTTGTTATCACAAACAAACACACGGGTGAGAGACACGGACTCATGCTTCAGCTTCTAAAGTGATCTGAAGAAGGGAGTAAACTAATTCTGATTAGATCCTACGGCAGAATTTATAACTTATAAGCTGCTGTGTCAAGACATAAAAGCATCCTACTAATCTCTACTATATAGCCTCTTGAAAAAAATACCACTGCTTGACCATACAGATGTGCTTTTGCTAAAGGCTCTTAGCAAGTATCCTAAGATAAATCAAGTGGAGTTAGCCATGAAGATGGGTTTATCGCAACCTGCGATTTCTTATAGGCTACGTAAGTTGGGTGAAAAGGGTCTGATACAAGATCTTGGTCCACATCTAGATCCTAAAAGCATTGGACTCAAGATGATGAAGGTCGATATGCAGACAAAAGAGGGGTCTGCTATCATCGAAAAATTCAGAGGTTGTCCTGCGGTGGTAAACAGTTACGTCACTGAAGGTAAGAACGGTTTGTGTATGATTATCGCAGGAGAAAGCAGAGAGTTCTGCAATTGCATGATCGCTGAACATCTCGAGAAGCATCCAGACATTTCAAACGTAAAGTCAGAACGGATCTTGGAAAGCATGAAGGGGTTGATGACTTGTATGGACGTCAGTCAGAAACTCGATGCTCCACCATGCGGTGATCATCCATGTTCAGAATGTTCGTTCTATGTTGAAAATGAAGGTCCGTGTGTAGGCTGCCCTATGACCAAATTTTACAAAGGCGCCACATGGAAATAATTTTGAATTATTGGATAAAGCCAAGGGACGGAGGGAGCGGTATGGATCCATCTCTCCTCCAGTATGCCTCTTTTCCAATGCTTGAAGAACCTTGACTCGATGTAGTAACGCCTTACTAGTAAAAAAATTTTTTATTTCGATTATAATCTATAAGCTCTATAATCGTTTTATAGAATATAAGATAAAAAGTCACAGTTAAATAAAGATGATCTGAAATTCTTACGGTGTTACTCCCGTCGGAGATTGAATCCCAATGGATGATTCCCGCCGTTCGAAGCATTATAGCTCAACAGCTGATCAAAAATTACAGGTTTAGCCAAACTGATGCTGCTAAGCTACTGGGAGTAACACAACCAGCAATAAATAACTACATGAGTGGAAATCGTGCGAAAATTGATATAGTTAGGAAGCTCAAGCGTGATAAGCAAATTATGTCAAGAATTAACAAGATAGCTAAAAGCTTGAACGATAGTCAGGACTTCACACCTCGTTGCATGTCTAAGTATATCGAACTTTTCAACTATACCAGACACAGTCTTTTTATCTGTGGAATACACAGAAGCCTAGAAGCGGAAATCGATGATCAATTATGTAAGACTTGTGAGAAATATTGCTTACTAGAGGATATTCGGTAAAAGTTCAACAACCCACAGCACTTCAACAGTCAAAGTTAAATTTAGTTATTAGTAAAATTGTCCTGTGCAGATAACTATAGGCGTACCATCCTACAACGAGCAGCTAAGCATTGCAAACCTGCTAAAAGCGCTTGAAACACAGCTTACGAATGAAGACTACAAGATAAGTGAGGTTATAATTTCTGATGATTCTACAGATGATACCCCAGATATCGTTAATGATTTTGCAAGGAGATCTAAGCTGAATATTACACTTATACATCACAACAAGAGAAGAGGAGCAGCGAGTGCATGGAAGGAGATATTCAATAATGCCAATGGTGAAGCAATTGTTCTTTACGATGCTGACATAATACCTGATAAAAAAACCACTTTACTTTTGGCATCAAGAATTAAGGATAATATCGCCCTCTGTGCATCCAATCCTTGCCCATTAAAGCAGAAAGGGGTAGCTGCAAGAGCATCATCGTTTAATGCCTCTTGGTTGAGGCGTATTCGAAATTCAGGTTTATCGCAGTATACAGTTATGGGTAGAGCATTGTCTATCAAGTCAGATGTTGCAAAGAATATAATGCTACCAGATATACTTGCAATAGATCTTTATTTGCAATGCAAAGTGTTGGAGTCGGGATACAAGGTTGATTACTGCGATGATGCAATTGTTTGGTTCAAGCCCGCAAATACGATGCTTGATTTCACTTCACAGGTTGTAAGGGCAGTGCAGGCTCATGAGCAGATAAAAGAATATATGGATAGATTCAAGATAAGCCTCCCTTTATCAGCAATGTTCAAGGAAGCAATGAAGGAGGCATTCAGCGACCCAGCTGGGATCTTCGCACTTGCAGCTGTATATATTGCATTTCCAATTTACAAAACAAAAGTTGCAAACCAAACAAAACAAGCTGTCTGGCATATTGCGGATAGTACAAAGGGAATAAAGTTTGAAGATTTGAAGTTTGATTAATTCTTGTTCGGATTTAGATTCGAACGTGGTATGTTTATCAGTTCCTTAACAACATTGGATACATGCATAACTGCCTCTCCTTCGCTCGTAACCTCGCTATTCAGGTCTTTATACAGGTTTAATCTGTCTTCTGTCTCTATGAACCCTTCAGCTTCCTTTAAGAACTGAACCATCTTGCTCGACACATACTTGAGAACCTTTATCGTGGCATATCTGAGGTAGCTTGGAATTGGTTTTAGCAACAAATCTGCATGTCTGTTTATCATATCTACTGAATGCACTGTGGCTCTTAGTATCAACTCTTGCCTTAATGGAGTATATTCTGGCATCCACTTGCCTGCTTGTTTCCTCATTGAGCGCAACGGCATCAATGGGAACATCCAAACGAAAACATTATGATGCTTTATGTCATCGATGAATTCCATATTTCTTATCACATCGGCTTCAGTCTCCTTTGGCAAGCCTGTCATCATCGAAGCTACGGTAAACCAGTGATTGTCATCCAATATTCCTAATGCATCATCAATTATTTCAGGCCACTCCTCAATCGTGTATGGTTTGACCTTTCCAGGCATGATCATCTTCACTAAATGTGGACTCACAGTCTCCAAACCAGTTTCAACAAATCCTGGATGTCTTCCGTCTATCTCCATTATCTCTGCCATTTCTTTAAGAGTTCTTGGACTTGACTTTATTGTGGAGCATGCAAAGAAATCTGTTCCAATTCCGTTAACCCCTGGATAATCCTTAACAGACTTCCACAGATCAATTATAGCATCATGGTTAACTTCGAAATTTCCCATCTTTCTGCCGTAAAATAGTGCATCTTCAGAGTGCAAAGTTATGTTATGCAATCCATTCTTAACTTCCATATCAACTTCCTGCATTATGCGTTCCTTCGGAACCGATCTGAACATTAGCAAATCAGGAGAGCAGAACTGGCATCCCCTTCCACACCCTCTCGTTATTTCCACTATCCCACTTGAAGATGGATTCTTTAACAAAGGAATCTTGTCCGATTTCATCGGATGTCCGTTTGTCTTTTCTGGGAGCTTTTCGCCTTTAACTGCCTGCTCGAATAACTGTCCAACGACACCTTCAGCTTCACCCTCAACCAGACAATCAATTCCCCATTCTGCAAATCTTTCCGGATGCTCTTCCAATTGCCATATCCCTGGACCACCAATTATCAACTTGGAACCGTACTTCTTCAATGAGGGATTTTGTATCAAATCATCGAATGCGATTGCGGTATATGAAGGTGCAGGCCACCAGCTGATCAGCCTAAAAGTGCATGCCACCAATTGTGATACAGCTGCATAGCCCATTGGATCATGAACTGTCAAGCCAACTACCTTTGTATCGGGTCCAATAACCTTGTCAAGTTTTCTTGGGTCTGCAAGGACAACTTCATCTTCAGAAAATCCATAGTCACGCAAGGCAGCTTCAATCTTTCTGATGCCATATGGGGCAATCCTGAGCTTACCTCCGCTATCACTCTTTGTTGCAAAGAAGATGGATTCCATTATCTCTATGTTTCTGGGTGCCTTTGGATAATTGGAGGGCATGCAACCAATAAAGCCAATCCAGTTGAAGCCACGATAATTGCTTATGGCTGCTTTATCTCCTGTAAGCACAATCTTGTATCCATTTTTGGTGGTCAAGTATTCATACCCCTAGATCACCTTATCGTGTAATAACTAATGCTCTTTCGTAATCGTATCCTAACTTCTTGCCCCAGTCCTGTATCACAGCCATTATCTGATTCACTCCCCACTTGAATAATGTCATTAGCGCTGCCTTCAGGAAGGGGTTCAGTCTTATTATTGATGGTGGCAAGTTATTCACTTCGTAAATCATATGCCTCCAACATCGATAGATTATTGCATAATGCGTTTCACTTATGTTATCAGCATTGAAGAACTCGTCTCCCTTTAGCACTCCAATTGGAACAAATGTTAATGGTGTGGCAGAGAAGTGCGCTCTCTTTCCAATGCGTTCGGGCAATTCTCTCTCCAGTCTGTCTATCAATCTAACAGTCTCCCAACCGTCATCTTCCGTTTCTCCAGAAAGTCCAAGTATCAGTGTATAGGCAGGGAACCAGTAGTTTTCATTCAAAATTCTTGTTCCATTGAAGATCAAATCAGGCCATTCATCTGGTCCATATGGTTTTGCCTTGAATGGCATGTACTTCTTTAGCAGTGCACCCGAACCCGTCTCCAAACCTGGCTGTATTCCAATTATATTGTTTGGACTTGCTCTAATAACTTCTGAAACTTGTCTAATCATTTCTGGATCTGCTACAACGCCAGACACAGTTCCATGCGTAGGTTGTGATCTCCTTACACCATCAACAGACATTACTGCCCTAAACAAATCAACCACAGCATCTCTATTTGGTATAAAGTTCTTCTTGTCCTCAAGTCCATACAAGAAAATATCATCACTCTGCAACCAAACCTTGTGTGTGCCTCCAGCAACATTGATCTTGATTTCATTTTGCACTTTTTCTGGAGGAACAAATTTTGCAATTCTTAGGTTTGGTTCGCAAAATTCACAGTTTCTTCCACAGCCACGCATTGCCTCAGTAACACCATGTATGCTTGGACCAACTATTTCCGGTATCTGTTCAAGTTTGGGTTGTCTGCCAACCCTTATTCTTGGCGGAACTTTTCCAGCTTCTATATCCCTGAACAATTCATGTGCAATATGGTCACCTTCACCCATCACTGCATGATCAACCATCAGATCTTCCTGCTGCTCAACTCTGAATTCAAACTGCCATGCACCTGGACCACCAACAGCAACCTTGAACTTGTAACCACTTTGCTGTCGCATTGCCTTTAATTTCCTAGCAAGCCCGATGAAGTACTTCTGATTTAGAGGAGTGTAGTAAACTTGCCCTCCAGTAAACATCATGCTTACAGGCGCCAATCCCAGAGGATCCATTGCGTAGATGCCGACTGCTGTTGTATCTTCATCAATATACTGATCAAGGTAGTCTGGATGAACAACAGCAACATCTTCCCTCTTGTAATCCCTTAACAAAGCAGCTTCTATCTTTCGTAGGCCATAGGGCGCCTTGCTAAGGATACCATTATCCATATCCACATTGGGAGCAAAAAAGTTGAACATTAAATCAGGAACCTTTTCTGAAGGAGCACAACTAACAAAGTCGAACAATGGTATACTTCGGTATTCACTTGTGAGGGTTCGGTCGTTTGTCAAGACTACCCTTTTACCCATACCACTCCCACTAATCTATAACCATCATTTTCTTAAGCTTTGCTATTTTCTCTTGTTAAATAAGATAAAAACATAATAGTGTTGTTTGTGAGAATGCTAGTAAATGAGGATCGAAAACACCTCTAGATGGAAACTCCTTTTTGCTGGAATAATTATGGCAGTGATTGGTTTTGTGATATTAGCAATATCTAGCCAAAACCTTGCCAGCGGATCCTACTTCAGCCCCTTACCCTCACTAGGGTATGAAGATAAGTTCCTATCATACTCTGAAGTTGCACACATTGGAGGTTTGATGGTAGGAGTTGGAATCTTTCTTGCAATAATAAGCATTGGAATAAGGAGGTGGCCCAGATATCAGCCAGAAGACGTATTCATTGATGGTGTCAAGGCAGTGGGTATATCTGTAGCTAGCATTGACTATGAAAGGGATAAAAGTATAGTGCAAGATGTGATGCGAGGCACGGAAGTGACGTTTCATACAAGAAATGAATTTTCGATTGGCGAACCAGAGTTTAAGATGGGATGGAACTTCTTTGTTCTGCATGTAAAGCCAAATCTCATACAAAGCGTTGCAGACTACAGTGTAACTCAAGCGATGCAAAATATAAGAGCCGAAGACAGGTTCATTGGATGGCTTTCAGAAAAGTTGAAAGAAAAGGAGTGCAATGTTTATCTTGATCTAGAATCAAGGAAGAGTTCTTCGAAGTATGGTCTTTTTTAAATTGTGTAAACGTTAAATAGCTGCACAAGTTTTGTGAATTGCATGAGTAAACCAGTTATTCTAGGTAGTTTGAAAGAAGGTTCGTACATAATAATCGATGGCCAGCCTTGCAGAATTGTAGCATACGACAAGAGCAAGCCTGGAATGCAGTGTTGAACTGCCCAGATAGCACGGTTCTGCAAAGGCTAGGATTGTTGGTATTGGTGTATTTGATGGTTTGAGGAGGAACCTAGTGTCACCTGTACATAGCAACGTTGAGGTGCCAATAATAGAAAAAAGGAGTGGGCAGATAATCGCATTGTTGGATAACAATCTTCAGTTAATGGATCTTGAGACCTTTGAGGTATTTGACACAAATGCTGTTGATGATGATGCGAAGGGCAAGATAAAGCAGGGGGCAGAAGTTGAGTATTGGAAAGTTCTTGGCAGGACCAAGGTTGTAAGGGTCAAGGGCTAAAATGTTATTAGCGTTTAAAGCGTATCCTATCTGGATCCTGATGATGTCTGGAAGAGCCGTCTGATAAGCAATGAGGACGACTATGAGTGCTGAAGGATCCTTCTTTGTAACTTGACTGTATACAGTTATTTGCATAAACTCTTTTTTCACTGAAATATATTGCTTCTTAAATAATAAATGCAAAGATATAGATAGATAAAGAAAAGCAGAAATTCACCAACCCAAGATGAAACTTGCAGCATTGTACTCTGGCGGAAAGGATAGTACGTTTTCGGTTTACAGGGCATCGAATGACAACCATCAAGTATCATGCTTGATTACAATACTACCAGATAGAGATGATAGTTTATTCTTTCACTATCCAAATACTAGCTGCACAGTTTACCAAGCAGAATGTCTAGGCATTCCTCTAGTAAATACAAAAGTAAGGTGCGAAGGTAAAGAAGAGGAACTCAAAGCACTTGAACAGACAATAACAGAGGCAAAGGAAAGATTTGCAGTAGATGGCATCGTTACTGGAGGTTTGGGAAGCGAGTTCCAACAAGAGGGTTTCCACCAGATTGCCAACAAACTAGGTTTAAAGTACTACAGTCCCAGCTGGAGAGCTGATCAAACGAAATACGTGTATGATCTGCTTAAAAATAATTTTTCAATAATGATCGTAGGTGTGTCTGCTTCAGGTCTGGACGAAAGTTGGCTTGGTCGGCTCTTAGATCGTGCAGGATTAAACGAACTGAAGCATTTGAGCAAAAAGTATGGATTCAATGTAGCATTTGAGGGTGGGGAGGCAGAGACCTTCGTTCTTGACTGTCCGATATTCAAGAAGAGAATAGAAGTAAAGAGGGCTAAGAAGCATTGGGATGGATACAGGGGGTATTTTCAAATATTGGATGTAGCGCTAAGAGAGAAGGGAGTGTAAATGGTTCTAGATTCTCTCAGAAGCGGGTTAAGAAACGCATTAAGAAAGTTGGTTCGAGCCTCCAGCATAGACGAGAATCTAATAAAGGAACTCGCAAAGGATGTGCAGAGATCGTTGTTAGCGGCAGATGTTAATGCAAAGTTGGTAATTGATGTTACCAGCAAATTGCAGGATAAAGCTCTGCATGCGCAGCCTCCTCCAGGATTGTCAAGGAAGGATCACATAGTAAAGATCCTTTACGATGAACTTGCAAGGTTGCTTGGAGAAGAAAAGCCTGTATCATTCAAGCCAAACAGAACCAACATAGTCCTTATGTTAGGTATTCAAGGAAGTGGTAAAACTTCAGCAACAGCGAAGTTAGCTAGGTGGTTGTCAAAACATGGCTATAAGGTTGGTGTAATAGGCGCAGATACTTTTAGACCCGGGGCACTTGCACAACTGCAAACATGGTGTAACAAAGTGAACATAGATGTTTATGGTGATGAAAGTATCAAGGATCCTGTTCAAATAGCCAAGAAAGGTCTGGAGCGATTTAAACCCGCGAATCTTGATGTCGTTATAATCGATACTGCAGGAAGGCACAAGCAGGAAAGGGAGTTGCTGCAAGAAATGAGTAGCATTTACAGCGCAGTTACTCCTGATCTAGCATTTTTGGTCGTTGACGGAACAATAGGGCAGCAGTGCTACAGTCAGGCAGAAGCTTTCCACAAAGCTGTGCCTGTAGGGGGTATAATAGTAACAAAGCTTGATGGATCGGCAAAGGGAGGAGGTGCATTGTCAGCTGCAGCTGCAACAGGTGCAAGGATAATGTTCATTGGAACTGGGGAGAGGGTAGACGATCTGGAACAATTTTCCCCAACCAGTTTCGTTGGCAGATTGCTAGGAATGGGAGACATAAAGGCATTGTTAGATATGGCAAGAGAGCTGGAAGCAGAAGCTGATGAAGCAAAGGTAAAGCGAATTACAAGTGGCAAGATGACCATTGATGATTTTTACTACCAACTCGAACAAGTTGGAAAGATGGGCTCCCTGCGAGCACTCTTCGAACATGTCCCAGGTTTATCTGGAGCTGTAAAGGATGAGGATCTAGATGTTATGGAAGAAAAGATGACCAAGTGGAGATACATCATACAATCGATGACAAAGAAGGAAAGGGCAAATCCGGATCTCTTTAATGCATCAAGGATAAAGCGTACTGCAAGGGGCAGTGGTATGTCTGAGCGCGATGTTAAGGAATTGCTGGTACAATACAAACGATCAAAAGACGTTATGAAAGCATCTAAAGGCAGGCAGATGCAGGGTTTACTAAGGAGATTTGGTATTGCGTCTTGATATCCTGAAGAACTATATAGTTTGTGATAGATGCATATCAAGACAACTATCCAGTACAAAAAAAGATTTTAAGAAAAAGGACTCCAGTACAATAAATGAACAGTGTTACATCTGCAACGGTCTTATGGGTAGAATCGATGATCTGCTTGCACTTGTACTCGATGCTCTCAAGTATTATCAATTTAACACATTCTTGATAGGAGCTGTGCTTCCTCAGCAGATGCTGGAAAGGGAAGATGAAATAAGGTCAAGGTTCAAGATCAAGGGAACCGAAAGCGTAAAGAGCGATTTAACAAAGGAGCTCGGCAAAAGGTTAAGCAGTGGAACGGATAGAATTGTAGATTATCACAAACCTGATGTTACTATAAAGGTTGATACAGTAAACAATGAACTTAGTGTTAGATCCAAGGCCATCTTTCTCTTTGGAAGATACGTTAAAAGTGCAAGGGGCTTAAGCCAGAAGCAAGAACGATGCAAGGTCTGCAGGGGCAAAGGATGTGCACAGTGCAACAACACAGGATTGTCCGGATTTGAAAGCGTTGAGGGCGTGATCACAAAGAAACTGCTGGAAATATTCAAGTGCGAAAGCGCAAAGTTTGCCTGGGTAGGGGGTGAGAGCAAGGACAGTTTAGTTCTCAATCAAGGAAGACCGTTCTTTGTAAAGGTGATAAATCCTAAATTGAGGTTCGCAACACCAAATGATATAAGTGACAATGGAGTTCATGTAAAATTCATTGAAACAGTTAACAGATTGCCAGACAAACCTTTAAGGTTTAAGGTCAGGATGAAGCTAACTGTGGAATGCGATCGTGACATAGATAATACATCACTAGAAAGACTACATCATCTTAGAAATGCAAGTGTAAGATTTGCTGGAAAGGGTAGCAGGGAAGTCAGCAAATACATTCACGAATTTGATGCAAGAGCATCAAAAAATATACTTGAGGTATCAATGCTTGCTGATGGCGGACTAATAATAAAGCAGTTCGTTAGCGGTGATGGTATCGAGCCCAGCATATCACAACTTGTTGGTTGCAAAGCTACGTGCAACTCGTTTGATGTTCTAGATGTTCAATTTAGTGATAACACGGCATAGCCAAAGACTTTTTTATAGATACATCTGAAACGATATGGATGGAACCGCTTCGGAAAGTCGAAGACGCAAAATTTACAAAGCTGATTCCTCAAGGTGTGTACAAGAAGATCTCAAAAAGGTTCAGTTTTGTGCGAGAAGGCATTAAAAGGGTAGAAAAGGCATCTGGAATAAAGTATCCATCATACTATGTCGAGCCCAGTATCATGTTATCCACTTCACCAATTGAGACGGGACATTTTGGCATTCTCTTCGCAAGAACCATTCCAGTAGTCAGCCATAACAGGCTCAACATAAGAGTGCAGCTTACTGGTCCACTGATAGCGTTTGGTATAATGGGTACAATACATGCAATCTTAGCACATGAGTTCTTACACTATCTGGAGCTTGTAGGCAGAATGGTCAAGATGAATATCGTTTCAGATGAATTATCAGGCACCTTATTTGAAGCCACATACAGGGATCAGACACGATTGTTTGATCCAAGGGCGGTTTTCAACAAGGACAAATCCATAATTGGGCTAATTACCAAAAAATTCCCAGAGGGTTTTCATGATTCCAAACTTGAACGTAAGTGCATAAAACTCTGGTTGAACAAGGGCCTTCCAACGACAAGGATAAGGATGGACGAGAACGTTATTAGAATCCCCATAAGCGTAGTAGCAAGTACGCCAATAGACAAGAATCTCAAGAAGAAGATATATGAGCTTGAAGTCACTCAGGAACAAAGAAGGAAAAAACGTCACCAATGATTTCTAGCTTATATCCTCACCGCTATCCTTTTCAGAAGAATTTAGTTTTTTGGTCAGATTTGGTTTGAATATTGTCTCTGCCTTTTGACAATTCAACTGATTCTTGAACTCTTAAGGCTAATGTATAAAAAATACGGATTACATTATATAAGTGATTCAGGATGTCTAAGGATTTCGATAGCGAACTACAAGCCGGGAAGATGGAAGATAATCCGAGCAGACATATTCTCCTTTTGTACGATGATGAGGAATCGCTGATGAACGTGCTACGAGCTTCGGAAGACCTGACCAAGAAAAACTGGTTCAGGGCATGCTGTGGAGCAGAATCACACTCTGGTATCAAGTTACTAAAGAAATATGGTTGGTCTGACCTGACTGTATCCCCCTACACACGGGCTTTAGATGACACCAAGCAGTATTTCAACGAGGTTTGGGATCGAATAATCGAGGAGGCAGGGGACCTGCGAACCTGCACTGTAGGCTTTATGACGGGCGATCTATGCCATCAGAGTTCTCTTCAAAACGCCCTGGCACTTGAAGAATTGTACAACTCTAACAGGATTAATGGAATAATGTATTGCCCCTATCTGCTGAAGGACTTGCTTCGTGGCGGAGTGGGCGACATTCTAGATCTGGTCAAGAATCACGACCAAAGCTTCCTCGTACAGAAGGATAAGTTGTACAAAATCGGATAAGGTATTAAATTCTATAAAGACTTCTTTCATAGCCTAGAAGAAATTATCATGTGATATTGATCAATTCGATAAGCAACCCCAAAATGATTCATATTGATGACACTTTCATATTAATTGGATCATGAGAATCGTGGAGCGTGCATGCTATGCCTGAGAATATTATTCAGATAGCATCCTTTGGCGAGTCAGAGAATGATATAATTGCAGGAATAAGGAACTTCCCAATAAACAAACTTGCAATTCTTTGCTATGAAGACCAAAAGCCCAAAGCTGAAGAGTTTGCAACAAGGCTCGGAAGCACGCTTGGCATACAAGTAAACTATATGACTGTATCAAGAAATAATCTGTTCCACGCTGCTCTGGAAAGAATTGCAGAACTGATAAAGAACGAGTCAGGGTCTGTTGAACACATACTAATGAATGTAAGTGGCGGTGACAAGATACTTGGTTCTGCCGCACTATGTGCAGCATTTGTAAATGGAATAAAGGTATTTGGTATGGATAATGAAGATCATCCAATGCTTCTACCTGTTCTAAAGTTGACTTACAACGAAGTTATTTCAGCTGCAAAGATCCAAATTCTAAAGGCCATCGACAAAGCTGGGGGTTCGGTTGAGAGCTTGGAGCAACTGGTCCAACTGTCACACCTAGGCAAGCCCTTACTAAGTTATCACATACAAGGTAGTAATGATGCTAGAGGTCTTACAGAACTAGGACTGGTCGAAGCAGAGAGGGGAAAGGGCAGACTACGTGTTGTTTTAACTACAATGGGAAAATTGTGTATAATGAATACGTCCTAACCTTTTCCCGGGCCTCCTTTATTTCATGAATTTTTTAATTAGCTATGACTCTGCCCAATTTGTTTTACAATCATCACAGGTTCCCCTAAATCCCTTGTATCTTGGCTCCCAGTATATCACTATGTTTTCACTTTGACAGTATATACACACTGATTTTCCTTCATAAATTTGTAAAGCCATATCTTCACACATAGCAACAATCTTCGCTTTGTTACTTTTATTATTTACATTTAACCCGTAAATTTTTTCTTTAACTGTTGTGCAGAATTCTTTTAACTAAAAGTTCTATACTTTGTTCTAGAGATATGAGGACAATAAATCTGAACTCAGAAACATGGGAAAGTGTTGAAAATAGTAAGTTGCCTGTGGCTGTCGACTTCTGGGCACCTTGGTCTTCCTACTGCAAAGAACTTGCGCCACTATTTGAGGAACTTGCAAAGGAGTACGAGGGTAAGGCCTTATTTGCAAAATTGAATATATACGAGTCTCCTGATATTGCAGACAAATATGGCATAAAACAGATACCTGTAATAAAGATCTTCTGCGATGGGAAAGAAATATCTGAATTCGTCGGTTTTGCTCCAAAAGAACTATTGAAAGAATTCATTGATCGAGCAATTGTGGCAGAACTTACATGTTTAAGGTGAAATCAATGAAACAAAAAGAAACAAAGAAAAAGACAACTCTTCTGGTAGCACTATCAGCATCTTTTGTCTTGATGCTAGCTTTTGCAGGCACCCCTAGATCACATGCTCTTGAATGTGCGTCGATTGTTGCAGAAAGTCTCGGGACGGATAGTAGATTTGTAAAGTTGCATTTATCAAATGCAGAAGGCTGCATCACCATATACGGTCTTTACGTACAGATAGAACGGAATGGAAGTATACAGGGAATAACACACACTCCTTCAGGCTGGACGTATGGAGAGGTGGAGAAAGCAGCATTTTGGACAACAGAAACAGAACCAATCGATTCGGATAGTAAGATGTTTGGAATCAAATTACAGACACAGAAGCCATACACATTGCACTGGATTGCTGTAGACCAAGCATGGTCACCCATTGCGGAGGGAGTGCTGGTTGGCCAACGATGAGACAGTTACCGAGCTATCGGATATGTACAGTAAAATGTCCTTACTGGAACTGCTTGCCGAAGAGAACATGATTACAGAGTTGTTGCATAGGAGAACAATCGATGCTGCACAGAAGAGGTTTCAAAAAATTCTTCGCTTAGAGATAGAAAAGAAACTGCAATAGATAGGTGAGATCTTGCCAATCAAGCACGAAAAATTTAGTCTGCTCGGTAATTTAACGGCATTAGGATTGCTGATAACGGCAATACTCATGATAAAGGGGTTGTTGTGAGCCATGCAGATGGTAAAATCAAATGCAAACAAATCGACTCAATGTGTAACAGGAGAGTGTCACCACTGCGTCTACTCCTGGTGCATCTGTGAATGTCATACAAGAGCAGAGTGCGATGAATTTGATTATTACAATTCTCCATATGCAGACCCAGAGTCGAGTATGTAAATCAATTAATAAAGAGATACTTGAAAGAGATACTTGATAATCCAGCGAAATTGAAGATTAGTCCAGATCTATGTCTTTACGGTCATACCACTACTTGCGATCAGCAACTTTCCGAGTGTCGTTAGCTTTACAGTTATCTTTCCGCGCTCAGCCCTCTTTACTTCCACCAGTCCTAAATCTGCTAGCCCTCTAGAATCCCTAGCGCCCTGAACATGGTAGCTGAGCAAAGGCTTTCCGTAGTGTGATACTTCACTCAATTTCTCTAAACTCTCCACCTCTCCTCCAGCTTTATCGATCGAGCGTAATATGCCAAGCTTCGCATCAGAAATGATCTCACTATAGCTTAATTTAAGAATCGGCATCAGCATTGGGCTTCCTTTCTGATCGATACCAAATGCTTTCATTCCATTAACAAACGCAGCTGATAGTGCAGCACAACCGATCATCTTATCACCAGCACTTACATTCATTAGTATCTGTTCGAAGCTGCCCATTTCATTCTTTATTAGTTCTGCAACTCTTTGTAAAACCTCACGAATAACATCCTTCTCCGATACAACCAATACGCTTACTGGTATACCAAGCGTACTTCTAATCCTTCTCGCAAACTCCTCAGCTTTGGGCTTTTCGTCTTCATAGCATAGAAGTGCGAGCTTGTGTATCGGAAAATTTCTGAGCCCAGCGACTATTGCATCCGGCATTTCTCCGAAGGTTGCTATCTGAATCGTATTCTGTACCATATAGGGAGTATAGCAGTTCAGTTGCATAAATGATTTTGGCTTAACCGTTGAACATATAATTTAACTGTTGAAATAAACTTCTAAATAGTATCTACGCTACTTTAGTGGTAATGAATAAGCCTATAATAGCAGGAATAGCAGTCACGGGGTTAGTTGCAGTATTAGTTCTTGCTCCAATGACGAATCTTATCAATGTGGAAGGGAGCCATTTCAGAGACAAATGGTTGGGAAGTTTGCTGAAACTGTCTTTTGCAAACGTTGCGGTTGATATACCTCTAATGAAAGGTTACTACAATGATGACGAAGCGTTCTTCATTGCCACAGAATCATCAGACAAGATGCTTGCAGATCAATTAACCGAGAAGAATGGATGGAAGGTAGTTGAAGCACCACTGCTGAGCAAATCAGCGAAGTCGGCTTTATCGAGCGTATACATTTTCACCAATGGTGTTGCAGGACAGGGATCGATGGGCCAGCAAGCAGATGTTTTTGATAACACACCTGCACAGACGAACGCATACAGCCCACTAAGAAAGATAATAGATGTAACATGGAACGATGAAAGTAAAGCCAGTGAGCTGAAATCTGTTGACGAAATAATGGCGGCAGAAACTGCAGGCGATGTGACTCTTGAGGAGACAAATATTGTGCTGAACCTTCCTATGATAAAGTGGCCTGGTGGGCAGATGGCGATCAGAGAGGGACCAGTAACTGATGATATGGAGTACATGGGCGGTGGACAGGTAACTGACATAGATACAGATAACATGAAGGTGACTTTCATTGCGCATCGAGGCTGGGGACCCGAGGGAAAGACAATCTATTATATAGTAACTGACGCAACTCCAGAAGGACCAGCAAATATGATGGGCGTTGTATATGCACCAAAGACAGAAAACATTGCAATATCACCAGTTGCAGTTGACCTATTCCAGTTTGGCAATGGCATAATGGGTTCAGGACCTATGGGCTTCCAAGCAGGAATTGCAGCCTCCCAGCCTGGAGATACCAACTACAGTCCCATGTGGAGAATCTCCTTCATTAACTGGAATGATCCTGGTGAAGCAAGGATACTTGAGACATTGTCAGACATCAAAAATGTGAAGGACAAGATAACGAGCGAACCTGCAATGGATGGAAAGCACATAGTGAACTGTCCCTTCATAGAAGTCTAACAGAATACCCCTTTATTTTTTATTTTTAAATAAAGACGGCAGTTAACTGTTCAAGATTAAATTAAACCTTTAAGCTATCTCTTTAATAATTTTCGAAAGAACGCATTAATCATGGGCAAGCGGACATTAATCACGAGTAACTTGCAAGCACAAATATCATTAGGATCTAAATGTACCTTTCCGGAATTCATGGCAATGAAGGACTACTCCAGAATTAACATGGCTAAATCCAAAGTCATGACGTACAATCCTCAGCCGCAGACAGCAGACATATTAAACTCGTGCCTTGCAAAGGAAGGCTGTTCCCTATCACGTAACACTGCGTTGTCCTAGATGTGGAAAGCGGCTCAAGGAGGAAGAGGATGCCCTCGTCTGCGAAGAGTGTCAGATAAACATAATGCGTAAGGAGTGAGGAGATGTCTGCTCGGAAATCTGTTCAAAACATTTCAAGTTTTGGTGGCAAAATCGAAGAGATTTCGATAAAACAAGTGGTGCTTGACGACGGTGGCGCCGTTAGGTGGAAGCCCCAGTATCCCACATGTATGGAAGATTGCTCCACTAGTAGGTACACGCCGTGAAAAATATAACAAGCCTATCACAATTCTTTATTTCGAAGACCTAGAATGACTC
>JBHICH010000026.1:0-23567 GCA_046759465.1 Nitrososphaerales archaeon | reverse complement strand
CAGAGATCGATCTGCCTCTTACAAGACCCTTTTCAAGTGCCTTCCTGTAAATGTATGCAGACTTTTCTATCACGGCATCACCCACTGCCAACTTATCCTTTAGTTTATCAAGCTCGCCGAATGCCTTCCTGAAGTTTCTGTCAACTGGCCCATGAAACTGGCTTCTGCTGTCCCATGTTCGTAAACGTTCTATCATGCTCTTCATAGATGCTGATAGCGGTTTGCCCGTTGCATCTCTGCCTATCCTGCCTATTATCGTAGCGAGACCCATATCATGCATTGTTAGCGAAGTTGGTATACCAGCTCTACTCCTGTCTTCATACTGCTCTTTAGAAAAGGCTCTCCATTCTGGACCTAATTCTTCAATTCTTTCAGTCACTACGAAACCGCAGTTGCTGCAGAACATTTCGCCGCTAGAGTTATCTGTAACCATCGGTCCCTTGCTGCATCTAGGGCATCTATTGCTTTTTGTAGAAACATGTTTCACCATTTCGGATCACTTTTCACCCCAATTTAGCTTATATATGTTCATTGTCCTTCAACCTCCTCTTGGCCTTTCATACTTTTGCAAACAGGACATAGCCCGGGATTACTAAGCGAAATTCTGGAATAGACGCAACCACATTCTTTGCATACTACAATGTCTTTTTTCTCAATAACCATGTTTGTTAGGTGTTGTTTTTTGCTATTTAAGTATGCCATAAACTACTGATGCGTTTATGCTTTGGCATAACAGCTTAATGAGACAGAGTTCATGTAGAGGCGAATCTTTCAAAATTTGAACCTATAGTCCGTACCTGCAACTGACATAACCTGTACGGAATGTGTAGATTGTACCAAGTGATGTGGGCACAGTAACAGCTGGTTTAGGATAGTTTCATCCATCTGAAACATCGCACCATTGAATGTCATATACGAATGTCGACGTAGTGAACAGAGAGAGCAGGATGCCATTTAAAGAAGGGGCATAAAAATTCTTCTTTCAAACCGCTACAGTCACTGAAACCTTAGTCCACACTTAATAGGTAGAATTAATTGCTTCTATCAACCACTAAGGAATGCTTAATCGTGCAAAAAAAGTACAAGTTAGTCGCAATGGGAGGAACATTTGATATAATCCATAAAGGGCATCTAGCATTACTACAGAAGGCGTTTGATGTCGGCGATACTGTAATCATTGGAGTTACAAGCGATAAATTGGCTACAGAGTACGGCAAAAATATAACAAACAACTATGGCACAAGAGTTTCCAATCTTAAGAAATTATTGGAATCAAGGTTCAGGTATGGAAAGTACGTAATAAAACAATTACTGGAAGATTTTGGTCCAGCACTTTTTACAGCTGATGTTGAAGCTTTGGTAGTTAGTAAGGCAACAGAACACAAGGGAGACACTTTGAACGAGTTGCGTTCACAAAAAGGATTAAACACTGTAGATATAGTTACCATAGACCTCATCCTGGCAAGCGATGGAAGGTCTATATCATCAACAAGAATAAGAAACGCTGAAATAGACTCGGAAGGTAACGTAATCAAATGAGTCATTCAAAAATGAATTTATCAACTACGTTCTTTGCTTTTTCCCTCTTTCTCTTTAATTCTATCATGAACGATTTTGCAGGTCCGATGAGGTCATGCTTGCATTCATGACAGAGCAAGCCTCCACTTTTACATTTAACGTAACGTTCATTCGAGCTCTTTTCATCTTCAAACATGTACCTTAGGTACCAGAATACCGGGCATATATCGGCATTTGCTCCCAACTTTCTTTGTAGCTCCTCTGTTGGCTGTCCTCCCGTAAATGAGTTTGATATCTTCTTCTCTATCGATTCTGGATCGTCGGTAGTAAACACCGCAGTTTCCGGTTTTGATGAGGACATCTTGCCACGCGTCCCCAATCCGGGCAAGAACTTTGAATGGATCTGTGCAGGTTTGTAATAACCCATCTTTTCAGCAATATCCCTAGTTACCCTCCAGTATGGATCCTGATCAATTGCAGCAGGTATCAAGCACGGAGTTGTTTTACCTTCTAATTTTGAGGGCAAGAAGCATGGTGCGGCCTGAATTGCTGGAAAAGAAATCATTCCAATATTTGTAGAGTTTTCAAACCCAAATACAGCCTTTGCAGTTGAAAATGTTATTCGCTTTGCAACCTCGATTGCAATAGGATAGAGATGCTTTATGTGCTTGGTGTCTATCAGTATCTTTGTTTTGTTCTGGTCAAAGCCAATAGCAATTATGTCAAGGATGTTTTCATAGACATGTTGGCTTATTTCATCCATATCCTTGCTGTCATGGTAGAGAAACTTTTCGTCATCAGTTATCTGGAACAGGAGTTTTGCATGAAATTTGTCCTGAAGGTACTTTGTAAATATCCATGGCATCAAATGCCCCAAGTGCACAGAGCCTGAGGGGCCCCTACCAGTGTAAAGGTAGAAATTCTCTCCTTTTTCATACTTATCAAGTATCCAGTCAAAATCTCTATGACTGAAGAAATACTTGAGCTTAAGCATTGGATGAAGTTCTCCAGCATGTCTCTTGATTCTTGCATGCAATTCATCAGTTATCTCTTGAGTGCCAAACTGTTGCATAAGTTTGTCATAATCAATCTCACCCTCGACTGTCCAGGGAGTAACTTTGAAGCTCCCTTGATCTGGCATTACTGCTTTCATCATATCAACGTTTAAAAAGTCTTTATCTGATGATTTTGTAGATGGTTCACGATATCAAAACATTGCACGAAATTGAGCGCAAGATCATCAAAGCTCTTACTGATGGCAGAGTAACCCTTAATGATTTAACACAAAAAACAGGTCTTAATGTTGATCAGATAAGAAGGGGAGTAGAGTGGCTTAAACACAAGAATTTGGTCAGGGTATACGATAAATCTGTTAAGCTCCTGAAGTTAGGGGCTGAAGGAGAAAAGGCTCTGGCAAATTTGCCTGAAAGAAGACTGATAGATTCATTTCCTCTAGGTGCTACCTTCATAACATTTGACGAGGCAAAGAAGAAGTCTGGGCTTGATGATTTTGAGTTTAATATTGCGGTTTCAAATGCCCTTTCAAAGAGCTGGATAACGAGTGAAGGTGATAAACTGAAGCCAACATCCACTAACATACCGGAATCGTATGATGAAAAATTGCTAAAAAAATTAGCAGAAGAAAAGCGGCAGATTCCTCTTGATTCATTAACAAAGGAGGAACGTGACGCGTATGAGTTGTTAAAGAGAAGACCAAATTATCTAGATGAGACGGAGATCAAAACACAAGAGATCGAGCTTTCAACTTTTGGTCTTACAATAGTTGAAGATGTTACAAAACTTCCTGAAACCGAAAGGGCAATTGATGTTACAGCTCCCGCACCCATTATCCATGCAGGTAGAAGACATCCATTGCAGGACATTGTTGATGAGGTTAGAGAGATATTTATCGGTCTTGGATTCCAGGAGATCGATGGCCCAATGGTGCAAAATGGTTTCTGGAACTTTGATGCTCTATTCACACCACAGGATCATCCAGCTAGGGAGATGCAGGACACATTTTACATTGCTGGTCTACGTGCAAGTAATGTTGCTGATAAAAGGATACTTAAAACTGTTGCAAGTATTCACAAAAAAGGCTGGGGGTATAACTGGAAAATAGAAGATGCAAAAAAATTGGTGCTTAGAACCCACACAACACCAGTAACGATTCGTTATTTGGCTGACAAAAAACCAGAGCAAGCCAGAGTCTTTTCTGTTGGCAAGGTCTTTAGAAATGAGAAACTCAGCTACAAACATCTGGCAGAATTCTATCAAGTAGAAGGCATAGTCGTTGGCAAAAATGTTAACTTACGTGATCTAATGGGTCTGCAAACAGAGTTTTATTCTAAAATCGGTTTGAAGAAGGTGAAGTTCTGGCCGTCATTCTTTCCATACACTGAACCTTCACTCCAATCAGTAGTGTATCATGAAAAACTTGGCAAGTGGGTCGAACTCTTTGGAATGGGAATATTTAGACCAGAAGTTACGCTACCAGTTGGTGTAAAGAATCCAGTTCTTGCATGGGGCGGAGGCCTTGAAAGAATTGCAATGTTGCGTTATGATTTGGACGATGTTAGGGAGCTTTACAACAACAAGTTAGGATGGTTGAGGAGCGTGCCAAAATGCCAGTTGTAACATTATACTACAATAGACTTCAACCACAGGTTGGAAGACGTAAAAGCGTGAAAGAAATTCTGGAGATGCTACCTTACATTGGAGTTGATATTGAGGAGGAGGGCAAGGATTATGTTAAGGTCGAGTACAATCCAAACAGACCAGATTTTTCAACTGACTATGGAATCGCCAGAGCATTAAGAGGAATCTTTGGAATAGAAGTTGGTTTACCAAGCTTTCGGTCCAACAAGGGAAATGTTTCCATCAAGGTCGATCCCAGTCTAAAGAGCGTAAGACCATACATAGTTTCTTTAGTAGCAAAGAACGGCCAACTGGACGATGAAGGAATAAGGCAGATCATTGTTATGCAGGAAGATATTCACACAGGAATGGGTAGAAAGAGGAAGAAGGTTTCGATTGGAATTCACAATTACGATGTTCTCAAACCTCCATTGCTATACACAACAGAAAGGCCAAGCTTCGAGTTCGTTCCCTTGAATTCAGACAAGAACATGAGCATGCGAGACATTCTTAACAACACAGATGTTGGAAAAGAGTATAGCTGGATTTTAGAAGGTCATAAAAGATATCCAATAATAAAAGATTCAGATGGAAATGTTCTGTCATTTCCACCAATAATAAATTCTGAACTTACAAGGCTGACTGAGAAAACAAGGAATCTACTTATCGATGTAACGGCTACCGATCTGAAAGCTGCGCAAGACGCATTGGCCATAGTTGCGATCACACTTTATGATGCCAAGTTCAAGATCGAAAGTGTCAAGATAAACTACGGCAAAAAGAAACTGGAAACGCCAGCCATGAATGCAACGCCCAGAAGAATAAAGCGGGAGTATGTGAACCAGCTGCTTGGTTTCAGTCTGAATTCTGGAGAGATTGCTAGGTGTTTGCAGCGCAGCAGAATTGGGGCAAGCAAAAATGGTAGTAGCATAACATGTAAGATCCCCCCATACAGAATAGATATCATGCACGATATTGACTTGGTCGAAGATGCAGCAATAGGGTACGGCATACATAAGATCGGTACAACCTATCCGCGATCAAGTTCTGTTGGTGCGAAAAATATTCTGCTAAAGAATCTGGATGATGCTAGAGAAGTTCTCATTGGATTGGGAATGATCGAAGTTCTGAACTTCAGCCTTGTGAGCAGGGAAGTGCAGTATAAAATGATGGCACGGGATGATGCTAAAACTCTGGCTGTCGAACAAACCAAAAGCATTGTGCATGAGGTGCTTAGAGACTCTCTAATACCATCACTGATGCTAACATTATCAAAGAATATTCATGAAACTTATCCACAGAAGATCTTTGAAATTGGCAAGGTATTCTTTGCTAATGGAAAATCTAGCGCTGAGGAACATTGGAGTATCGCTGCTGCAATAGCACACAAGGATGTTGGCTATACAGAAGCAAAATCGAATCTGCAAGCAGTACTCAAGTCTTTACTTAAGCTTGAAGTGGCAACAAAGGATACAAGTAATTCAATGCTTGTAGATGGCAAAGCAGCGGAAGTAATTGCTAACAATAAAAATGTTGGTATTATTGGCGATGTTAGCCACCAGGTAATTGATAGCTTCAAGTTACGTGTGCCAGTCTCTGTCTTTGAACTTGACATTTCAAAGATACTTGATTGAAAATTTAATAAAACAGCAAAGCGATAGTATTCTTGCCCGCATAACCGCGCGTAGACGGGCTGGGATGACAATAATGATTCTCAGCTTCACCCAGACGTGCAACAGCGGGCGCCCCGCAGAGAGTGCGGGAGGAGGTAAAGCGTAATGCTTCCTATGATCCCTTGTGGGTCAGATGCGGGGAACACTCATAATTTTTAACATCTATTCTGAGAAAAATAAGAGAGACCTATGGTCTCTTGACTTCTATTTCTATCGTTGACACGTTTCTTTCTCTACCATCTTGTGTCTGCATCATCTCTGAACCTATTCTAACATCGCCCAAGTTGTATCCTATATTTGCCATTCGTTTGACAATTATCTGAGCAACATCTACTGCTCTTGTTATGCTCATGCCCCTTGCCTTGAGGATTATTATGGGCTCATTCGCTAGCTGCACCAGAGATGCTGTAACATAGGTCATGAGTGGTTTTTTGCCTATATAGATCTCGTTTGAAGGTTTCGACATCACACCGTCTGCCATCAATCGTAATATAAATAATTAACCCGATCATTAATCAAATTATACATTATTATGAGAAGTCAAAAATTTTGAGCATTTATATTAGGAGATAAGTTACGCATTGACAGATGGAGGTGTAACGTACGAGTTTTAATCGTGGTTTCAGTTCTGGTCCAAAACCTGTTGAACAAGGCAAAGAATACGATGTTAGCATAACCGAAAGAAGCAGAAAGGGTGACGGCATAGCAAGAATTCAGGGCTTCGTTATATTCGTGAAGAACGGGCAGGTAGGTCAGAATGTCAAAATCAAAATCACACAAGTTGGCAATAGATTCGCTACTGCTGAGATAGTTTAATTGCCGTCTTGACTTCAGAAGGCTTAATTCATGTAAGCCTATTATTTTTCTTCAAACTTTATTGCATAAGTATTATCATCTTACTATGATTTCTGTCTTTTTATTTTCCGATCTGCAGTTCTTCTTTTCTGTTTTACACGATATATAAAATACATAAAACCGACAGACGCAGAGACTATACTCCCTATACCCGTAATTAATGAGATGAATACAGGCCCGATCCAAACCCCTCCAGCAGCACCTACCTCAAGAAAGCCTCTTGGTCTAACGAATAATGGAAATGTTTCTGTCGATTCGTGTTGATCCTTTCCGGCATCTAGATAAGAAGCTTTCACCTGAAGTAGTTTGTTTTCTGCTTTATCGACACCCTCAGCAACTTCTAGTTCAAACTCAAAGTCGAACTTATCGCCTGCTTCGAGTTTACTCAATGTATGTGTATTTTGACCTATAATTGCCAAATCATTAGGTGGTATTATATTCACTTTAACATCATGTGCATCGGTCCCAATATTTTGAAGCACCACTTTGACAGTGAATTTATCACCCACAAATAATGAATCAGCGGCTTGAATGGAATATACAATCTCTGGTAAAGATTTCAATTGTATTTCAATCGCTTTTGAAAATGATTGCTTAGTGTAATCACCAAGCAATTCTTTATGCTCATAAGTTACAAAGAAATTGATCGCATGAGTCCCTTCAGTTACGTCAGTAGTTGTCTCTAGTTCAAATGTAAATCCCAACGTGCTGTCTTGTTGAAGTTTAGGAATGTAAAATGAATTATTATCAAGGATCTTGAACGCGGCAGAAGGGGTGAGTGACACTGTTACATTGACATTATCAGCAGTTTTTCCCCTGAGTACGCTGGAAAGGCTGAACCTGCTTTCATATGTTACCGTATTTGGATGGGTCACATCAACATGAATATTAGCATCCCAAAATGATGTCTGGGCGGCTGATACCGGACTATAGCCAATAAACAGTGGAACAATTACAGCTAGTAACGATAAAACTAAAGGGTTTCTCCTAGCATTTTTCAAGTGGAATCAAGGAACTTTACTTCGTAGGATTAAATAGGTCTTTTTATTTTTCTTATGATTTTGCTGAAGCTATCAAAACTTGCCAAGGGAATACAATCATATCATCTTTCAGGAATCTTTTTGCCTTTTCTCTTGACTCCGCCTTTATTTTCTCATGCGATTCTGGATCAAGCTCCTCCATCTTAGCTCGCAATGAGAATGCTGTGCTCTCCATATAGTCCTGCCAATAATCTTCGAATGTACCAGCATTATAAGCATAGGTATAACTTTCAACATGGATGTTCTTGAATCCTGCCATCGCAAATTCATTGCTCAAAATTTCTGGATCACCAAATCTATGCGGACTTGGTCTTCCTGCAGGTACAATGTGAGGAATGTAATCTAAGATGGAACTCGTTATAACACTAAAGAACGGCGCATTTTCTGCCGAACCATGAACAGATACAGCGATCCTGCCATTCTCAACAAGGACCCTTTTAATCTCCTTTAAAGCTTTTTGAACATTTGGAAAGAACATCAGCGCAAATTCACTAGTAACAACATCGAATGATCTATCTGGGAACTTTAGGTCCTCGGCATCCATTTCCAGAAACTCAAGGTTTCTGAAATTACTTGACAATTTTCTGGCAATAGCGAGTGCACCAGTAGATATATCTATACCAACTACCCTGCCATTACTTCCAACTTTCTTTAGGGCTTCCAGTGCAACTACACCAGTTCCGGTTGCAACATCGAGAACTCTATCTCGCTCTAGTAAACTTGTTCCCTCAATTAGTTTCTCCACACTTTTGAAAGGTCCGATCCTTTTGCTTACATATCTTTCATAATAGATCTCTATCTTTTCATCCCAATCTTTTCTCAGGTCTTCTTTGTACTTAACAGGGTCGAACTGTTCATTCAAGATGGTACTTTCGTTAGTGCCCAAATATAAAATTGCCCGATCTTCAAAGTATAAAGCAGATTTCATGGCTCACGGATGCAGAAAAGGAAGGTAGCAAGATGAGTTACCTTTGTTTTGCTGGTAAAGCATCTCAGCCTTTCATTAGTCACAGCTGCTGATCTGATCGCCACGAAGATCATTACGTCTGCTAATTTTTGTAAGACATAAATCTGCACGATGATGATATATTCATATGGCGCTCACAGCGGATGGCCTTGCAAAAAGAATCGACCATACTTTGATAAGACCTACTGTAATAAAGGACGAAATTAAAAAATTATGTGAAGAGGCCAAGCAGTACAATTTTCGGGCAGTATCGATAAATCTTTCCTATCTTCCGTTAGTTTATGATATGTTAAAAAATTCAAACGTTAAGATTGGAACGACAATAGGTTTTCCATTTGGCATGACATCCACGAAAACAAAGGTTTCTGAAAGCAAGGAGGCAATACATCTAGGCGCAAATGAACTCGATACTGTGATCAACATAGGTTACCTGAAGTCTGGAGATCTCGATTATATCAGGAAGGAACTCATATCGTTGGTAGAAATGGTAAAGAGTTTTGATGATATAACTATCAAAATAATAATTGAAACTGGTTACCTTAGCGATGACGAAAAGTTCAATGCAAGTATTATAGCGAAGGAAGCAAAAGTAGATTTCATAAAGACTTCTACTGGCATAGGCACTTCTGGTGCAACAGTAGACGATATTAAGCTCATTCGCAAGATTGTTGGAAATACAGTTGGTATAAAGGCGGCAGGAGGAATAGATACTTATGAAAAAGCACTGCACATGATAAATGCTGGTGCAGACATAATAGGCACAAGCCATGCTGTTGCTATAATGAATGAGGCCATGAAACGAAGGTGATGAAATGCAGTCAATTATAACAAGATTCTCCAACACACTGCAGGGCGTAGCGCAGCAATTGGAGGATTACGAAGCTAAAGAAGCTATGGTTATCCACCATGATGAAGCTGATGGTCTGTGCTCTGGCGCCATATGCAAGAGGATGCTGGAGAAGCTCGGTTACTCTGTAAGTAATCTTTGTTTGGACAAACTATTTCCTGAAGTAATCAAAAATCTGCATGCTAAAGAACACAATTTGTACGTATATGCAGACATGGGCTCTGCACATGCACCACTTATATCGTCATACAACAAATCAAGAAATTTCACACTTATACTTGACCATCACGATCCTGCCAAATCAGAAGATCCACTGGTGTACAATATAAATCCAGAGTTTCAGGGAATGAGCGGCGAAAGTGATGCCTCTGCATCAAGTGTTGCCTACTTCTTTGCAAAAAAATTGAACAATATTAATGAAGATTTGGCACATCTTGCCATTATCGGTACTGCAGAGATACCCGGACCAATAAAAGGATTGAACAAGTATGTTTTGGACGATGCTATCAAAAACAGACAGGTTGAAATAAAGAAAACAAAATCAGGTGAAGATGTTAAGATATTATCAGTGGGAAGATCATACAAAAGAATTTCAACGATGCTATCCGTTTTGGGTTCAGTCGGCTATTACAGAGATGGACCGAGTATGGGAATGAAGGCATGCTTGGAGAGCTTTGACAGCGAAATTGAAAGTTCTGTAGAAAAGTTCGAAAAAGAACGTAAACAGGCAAACCAGCGATTGCTAGAAGAACTAAGGCTTAACGGATTGAATCAACTTAAAGGTATCCAATGGTTCCATGCTGGTGATAATTACAACGGCATGAGCGGCAAGGTGATCGGCAGCTTCTGCTCTTACCTTAGATTTCAGAGAATTGTAAACCCTATGAAATACCTGATTGGAATGATGAACATGCCACAGGAAATACCCGGCTATGGAAACTTGAACAAACAGTACATGAAGATATCATCCAGGGTCTCAGAAAGATTAGCACAATTAATAAACAGAAAGAATAGGCCAGCATTATCAAAAATTTTACCAGAAGCATGTAGCAAGTTTGATGGATTTGGAGACGGCCACTCCGTTGCCGCGTCTGGCGTCATCCTCAAGGGCAAGGAAGGGGAGTTTGTTAAGGAGCTAGATCTGCTCGCAACTCAGGAGATATCATCCGGTAGGCTCGACACATTTTTCGTCAAGGCCTAAGGTTATTATTATATCAATTATTTTCATTGTTCATTGGCAGACCTGCTTAAGCGTTTTAAGAGAATTCACCCTGGCTGCACCAACAAAGAGATAATGGATCTTGTAAATGCAATAAAGGATAACAAGTACTGGAATGCGTCGCCGAAATACAAGGGTGCTGTTTACGTTGTTGCATTAACTAGAGCAAGGATAAAGGCAAACAATGCAAATGTCGTGAAAGCTACACATTTCGGAAAGATGCTGGTAGATGAAAAAGTAGCAAAGTTTTGCAGCAGGGGCAAGGTATTGCTTGCTGTGAGAGATAATACCCACTATAGAGCTAGGCATGTAATTACATGGCCAGCCTTTCTTAACGTTATGCGTGGAAATGCAGAACTATTCTACAACATGCTGATCAACGGTGATTCAAATGAGTTGATTGGTGTAAAACAAGCTAAACAGATGATGAAAATTTCAACCTAATTATGTTTCATAAAGGTATAATATTATGCAGATCTAATAAACGCAAACATGGGTAGGCTGGATGGAAAAGCAACACTGATTACCGGTGCGAGTGGGGGCCTGGGCAAGGTAACTGCTCTGAAGTTTGCAAAGGAAGGTGCCAAGTTCATAGCAGTGCACTATTCAAGTTCTGAAGGAAAGGCATTGCAAACACTTGAAGATATCAAGAAACTTGGTTCAAGTGGAATAACTGTGAGAGCAGATGTTTCAAAATATGAAGAAGTGAGATCGATGGTTGATCTAGTTCTACAAAGATTTGGTCGGTTGGATGTGGTCATTGGTTATGCAGGCTATGCAGTAAAGAATGAGGACTGGTTCGCGGATCCTCTAAATCTATCTGATGACCTGTTGGATAAACCCTGGAACATTGACCTAAAAGGTTCTTATCATTGCATAAGAGCAGTTGTGCCTCATATGAAAGAGCAGAAGTATGGCAAGATAATTTTGATCAGCTCAACCCCTGGTGTTGCTGGCGACTCAGTCGGTGTAGGCTTCACTTTAGCTAAATCTGCAGTAAGAGCCTTGGTAAGGTCGTTAGCTCCTGTTTTGGCGCCACATATTTATATCAATGCTATAGCTCCTGGGAGCATTAGCACAGAGACAAACCTAAAAAATTACACCAGGGAGCAGATAAGAGACCTCATCAAAACAGTTCCATTGGGAAGATTTGGCGAACCAGAGGAAATTGCCAAGGTTGCTGTATTTCTGGCCTCCGATGATTCTAGTTACATAAATGGTCAGACAATAGTTGTCGATGGTGGCGAAATAAGACTTTAGCCGCAGCAAAAAAGATTAAACTCTGGAGCTTCCATTACAATCCAATGCACATGTACGTTAAGTTATTAGAAAGAATAGCATCACGATCTAGTCCTAGCAGAGTTCTTTCTTTTAATGCTGTCCATGTTCTAAAGAGTCTTCAATTGATGCAACAGAACGATTATGTTAGTCGTACCAGATTATCAAAGGAACTTGGGTTGGGTGAAGGTTCTATCAAGACGCTGATCAAGCATCTCAAGGCAAACAACATCATACAAACTGGAAAGGCCGGTTGCTATCTAAGTGGCAAAGGAAAGAAATTATCTTCAAACCTATTATCAGCAATTCCAGCTGAAGTCATTATTCCTACGAATTCTATCACAATAGGGAAGTGCAATCATGCAGTACTTCTTTGTGGCTATACCTTCGCCGTTGCCACTGGTATAGAACAAAGAGATGCCGCAATAAAGTTTGGCGGAGAGGGTGCTACAACTCTGCAGTTCAAGGATGGCAAGTTCATCATGCCAAGGACGGATTACGATTGCTTGGGCAAAGAACCTGAAATGAGAAATTTACTGGTATCTAAACTGAAACCACAAGAAGATGACGTAATAATTATTGGAAGTGCCTCAGATGAAATAACTGCGGAACTTGCTGCTAAGAGCGCTGCACTATTTACTATCACAAGTCATGAAAAGCATAACTATTGAAAATCCTAATAACTGAACAGAAATAGAATTTTTGTTGTTTATATATTGGACAAACTATCCTAAACCTTAAATATCGTCACATTAACTGCATGTTGAATTGTCCAACAAACAGATAACTGTTGAGGAATTTCGCATTCCAATTCTTGCTGTTGGTATCCTTCTTACAATACTTTTCTTTGGTATGTTCATAGTTGGCTACGATCAGGGTCATTTGCTTGGAACTGTCTTTGGACAGAAGGCATACGAGGAAAACTTCCTCCATGAGGCATTCCATGATATGCGCCATACCGCAGGATTCCCTTGCCACTAGTGATCTTGGATGAAAGTAGCATTATTCATTGGAATTACATTACTAGCTGGAATGATAAGCGGTCTTGCCTATGGTGGCATGAACTTACTTGCAGTTGAACCATTCATCGACCAAGCGATTGAAATTGAAATTCAAAATGCGCTCAGTGAAGGTGGGCAAGTTGACATTAATGAGGTAGCATCCTATAGGCTTTGGCAAAAAGGCGGTGAAGTGGTTGCAGGTGCCATTTTGGGAATCTCATTTGGTGCGTTCTATGCAATAGTTTACGGCTACGCGAGGAAATCGTTACCAGGTTCGAGTGAGGTAAAGAAGAGCCTGTTTCTGGCAATGATAATTTGGCTAACAATATTCATGATACCTTTCATCAAATATCCAGCAAATCCTCCTGCCATTGGAGACCCAGAAACAATATACTATAGGGAGGGACTTTACGTTACATTTATCGCAATATCTGGCCTCGGCGCACTTGGTTTTGCATTTCTATACAAAAAGTTAGCAAGTATAAGTGCTAGGAAGTTTATCATTCCAGCACTATATACAGCATACATAGCTGGCTTTTACTTGGCAATGCCTCCAAATCCAGATGCCATTACACTGCCAATGGATCTGATCACTAACTTCCGCATTGTAAGTGTGATAACTGCAGCCATATTCTGGGTGATCTTGGGAGTTGTATTTGGTGCACTTTGGAACAAGTATGAACTGCAGATAGGTTTGAGAAAAACTACCTAGCAACAGTCAATAATGTGAATGTAAAATTCATTGCTATGCAAGAAGTAAATGGCTTCGCTGCTTTTCTAACCAAATCCAAACGGTTTAATATCGAATATGCACTAATACCAATGAAGTATAGGGCTTGGAAAGGTTTTAGTATTAAGAGGACAAGAAATGTAACCGTTGGCTTCTGTTTGATGAACAAAGATAGCTATGAAAGTTCAGCCATTCATGGCGAATTTTACAATCATGAGAAAAAGTATGCTGAAATTGATCATTTAACAACTTTTCTTACGAGTAGCGATGGCAGCTATTCATTAATCATGCCGTCTTCTGACGAAGTAATTTTTGCTAGAGATGCTCTAGGCACGAAACCACTTTACTATGCACTACGAGATGGAGAAGTTGGCATTGCATCCGATGCTCGGGTTCTGGAGAAAGTTGGTTTCAGGAACATCGATGCGGCAGAGCCAGGAGTTCTATATAAGGCAACGTTGGATTCATTCAAGAAGATATCGTTAAACCCAATAACTTATTCAACTGAAGCATGTGGGATAGATGAAGCTGTTGAAAACGTAACAAAACTATTGTCACAATCTGTTCAGAGAAGAGTTGCAAATAAGAAAGTCATGCTGGGCTTTTCCGGAGGTATTGACAGTGCCATACTAGCACATTTAGCATCAAAAAATAACAAGATAACATTGGTAAATGCCTGCACCAAAGATTCTCTTGACTACAAGTTAAGCAGCAGGGCAGCAGACATGCTGGGAATGCAATCAATCACCGTAAGAATCAATGAAAAACAGGTCAAAAGCGCTATGCGTGCAATACGAAAAATTGCACATCTAAAGGGTTCGATGCAGATGAGCATAGCATGTGTTGTACATATTCTAGCAAAATATGCCAGGGAGAATAACTTCGATGCGCTTATGCTTGGACAGCTAGCTGATGAGTTGTTTGGTGGTTATGCTAGATACCTCAAGTTTCTCAAACAATCGGAAAGGAAGGTGATAAACGCGCTCTTTAAAGATATCAAGAATGCACATATTGACAACTTTTACAGGGACGAACTTGCATCTGCACCATACACCAAATTATTGCTGCCTTATGCTTCACTTGACCTTGTGAAGTATGCCGTCATATTACCTGTTAATTTGAAGTTAAACCATAGAACTGGTGGAAGAAAGATAGTATTGCGAGAAGTTGCAGAAGTACTAGGTCTTCCAGATGAACTTGTCAATAGAGAAAAGAAGGCGATGCAGTTTAGCAGTGGTGTATTCAAGATAGTAAGCAAGATGATCTGATTTTACACCTAAATCTGAACTTATATAAATAGAACCTCGTATATGCTGGGCTGTGAGTAAGGGCAAGATCATCAGTGATAGCGATCTGAGATACATTGATGGAAAGGGAAATCTTTTGCGATCCAGAGCAGAACTCTCTATCGCAAAGATGTTGCAATTTCTTGAAGTTGATTACGAATACGATAGCAAGTTAAAGTTGCATGATGATTCAATAGTTAATGTTGATTTCAGGACGAACATGGGATTGATCGAAGTTGTAGATAGCGAAGACGATACTGATAAATTGTTGAAGATAAAGAAGAATAGCAACGAAAGAATAATTTCAATAGGCCAGTCAAAGTTTGCAAGCAAGGTTGGTGAATTGGATTCATTGTTCTATTATGATTCAGCAAAAATGCAAACTGGTTCTATATTCATCGAAGATCCATCGTTATCATTTGATTATGCACACATACTGCCATTGGTAGAAAAGTGTTCAGTGTTGCACGGTCACACATCGAGCATAATGGTTGAGATAATTGGCAGTATGAAGAACGATATGGTCATCGACTTTGGAGATGCTAAGAGGATAATCAAAGAAGCATTGATCGCATTAGATCACAAGTTCTTCATAAACAGAAAATATCTTGTTGGTGAAGATTATGAGCATTACAGGGTATCATTCGAGGGACCGAAGGGAATGTTCGATCTGAAACTTCCAAAGAGTACAACTTATATGTTGAACGGTGAAGCTACGGTAGAAAACCTTGCCACTGAGGTCATAAGATTGCTTGTGCCCAACATGCCAAACAATGTTGAAGCTCTTGGTGTATATATCTATGAAGGCGTTAACAAGGGCTCACACATAATATCAAGGGTTTCTAACAATGAGTGATAAAGCAATCATTCTGTTATCCGGAGGCATAGATTCTGCTACTTGCTTGTATTGGACAAAAAGCATGAATTATGATCTTTATGCTCTAACCTTCAACTATTACGACAGATGGCGAAAAGAGATTGAAGCAACCAAAGAACTTTGTGAGAGGGCAAATGTCAAGCAACTTATAGAGATCGACGTTCGGTTCATCAAGGAAGCCTTCAATGTTCTGGGCTATGAAGGTGAGTATATCAAGGATAACGACAAAAGATGGCCATTCTACATTCCAGCAAAAAACTTGATGTTTTACTCGATGGCTGCACATCACGCAGAATACATGAATGCAAAGTGGATAGTTGGGGGGCACAACAAGCATGACGTTGAATTTTTTGCCGATGCTACTAGTGATTACCTTGGTACTCTTAACAGGTTATTGAGAGAAGGATGTATGTTTTGTGATGGAGTAAATTACGAAATTATTCTTCCCTTGGTTGATATGGACAGACTTGAAGTGATCGAACTAGCGCTGAAGTTAAAAGTACCATTAGAACTTACTTGGAGTTGCCATGTTAAAACTGAGAAACATTGCGGTGAGTGTTATGGGTGCGCTTCTCGAAACCAAGCATTCAATACATTGGGTATAGAAGATCCTGCAGAATACATCCAATAAATATATTCCTCTAAGATGAAATTGCCTTGCAAAGGTTTTACCTAATTTCGTTCTTTTAACCAAATATTGGTGAATACATATTAATAACTAGACTATGCGCTTTGGAATTGTATCGTATGGAACTAAAGATAAGAGAAAAAGCTTGGGACCACAAGATTGAGCAGAATATACTGAAGAGATGGGAAGATGAAAAGTTACATAGATTCGATATAAATGCTGGTAAACCATTTGTAATCGATACTCCTCCTCCCTATCCTTCTGGAAGACCATGGCATATAGGTGCCGCCGCACACTATGCACAGATAGACATGATTGCGAGGGCAGCCAAGATGTTAGGAAATAACGTTTTGTTTCCAATTGGGATAGATAGAAATGGTTTGCCTGTTGAACTTTACACTGAAAGAAAATACAAGATAAGCATGAAAAATACTCCGAGAGAAAAGTTCCTTGAGCTCTGCAGAGTTGCACTTGACGATCTCGAAGCTGAAATGATCCAGATAATGAAGAACATGGGATTGAGCAGTGATTTCAGCAGATACTATCGAACCGATTCAGAAGAGTTTAGAGCATTAACACAGGCCACATTCATTGAGTTATGGAACAAAGGATTAGTATACGAGTCAAACAGACCAAATAACTACTGTCCTGATTGTGGCACAACAATTGCAGATGCAGAAGTTGTTTACGAAGAGATACCTTCAAGGCTAGTTCACGTGAAGTTTAGGCTTAAGGAAAAGGGTAATGATCTAATTATAGCAAGCACAAGACCAGAACTTATTTGCTCCTGCCAAGCAATAATCGTAAACCCAGATGACGAAAGATACAAGGACACGCATGGTATTCATGCAGTGCTACCATTATTCAATAGGGAGGTTGAGATAAAAGCTCATCCAGCAGCAAAACCAGAATTTGGTACTGGCGTAGTTATGATCTGTAGTTATGGTGATCATACCGATGTTCAACTTTTTAGAGAATTTGCTTTGCAGGAAATCGTTGCATTGAATGAGCAAGGCTTAATGACGGAAAATGCCGAACCGTATACAGGCTTGACAATATCAAAGGCAAGACAGAAGATAATCGAAGATCTCGCTCGCAAGGGTTTCATTGTAAAGGAAGAAAAGATAATGCACCGAACACCAATTTGTGAGAGAAGCAAAACTCCGATCGAGATTATTCCTATGGGTGAATATTATCTCAAGCAGATGGATTTCATTCCAACTTTGCAGGAAATTGCAACCAAAATGAAATTCCATCCTGATATACACAAGCATATCTTGCTTAACTGGTTAAGTTCAATAACAATAGACTGGCCCGTATCTAGAAGAAGGTTTTACGCAACAGAGATTCCAATATGGTACTGCAAGAAGTGCAGCAAGCCAAATCTTCCTGAACCTGGCAAGTACTACAGGCCATGGAAAGAAGTTCCGCCGTTCAAGAACTGCAAGTATTGTAATGCAAGTGAATTTGTTGGCGAAGATAGAACATTTGATACATGGATGGATTCAAGCCTATCACCACTCTTTGTAACAAAATACAAAATTGATGAGAAATTCTTCGATTGCACGTATCCAACTGCAGTAAGACCGCAGGCAAAGGATATTGTTAGAACTTGGTTACACTACACAATGTTAATATGCTACCAACTAACGGATAAGGGACCTTTTGGAGATGCCTGGATAATGGGTTATGGTGTTGATGAAAGGGGTGAGAGGATGAGCAAGAGTAAGGGCAATGTGATGGATCCTTTTCCAATAATAAAGAAGTATGGCGCTGATACATTCAGGTTCTGGAGTGCAAGCGAGGTTAATCTGGGATATGACTTTCGATGCTCTGAGCAAAAGATCGCAGGCACACAAAAGTTTCTCACAAAGCTTTGGAATATTGCTAGATTCATCTCAAGCTTTCCAGTGCATGATATTACAAATCTAAGTGCTAGCGACAAATGGATTCTCAGTGAACTATCATTGCTAATTGAACAGTGCAGCAAGGGCTACACTGACTTCAACTTCTTCGTTCCTGCAACTGCGATTAGAGAATTCACTTGGAATATTTTTGCTGCACATCACATCGAAATGGTCAAGCCAAGAGCATACGGGCTTGGCTATGAAAAGTCTGAGCAGGAAGCGGCGTGGTATACGTTGCACAAGTGCTTCTCTACGATACTGCTTCTTTTGTCGCCAATTGTTCCGTTCATAACAGATCATCTTTGGCGTTCATTGTATTCTGATAAGAGCATTCACACGCAAAAGTTCCCGGAATCATCATGGAGTACCGAAATGACAAGTTACACCAAACAAATTACAGATTTCAACTCACTTGTATGGAACAAGAAGAAAGAGCAAGGAATTTCACTAAAAGAATCTATAAAGATAACCATACCTAGTGAGCTAGAACAGTTCAAGAAAGACCTGGTGTCGATGCACAACATACAGTAACTGTAATTCACAAAAATTGGAAAAGCGTCTTATGAGCTAGATGCATTGTCAGTTCTGACCTGTGCACAATGATGCTTAAGCATTTAAGCGCGTTATCTATACCTAACCGCATGAAGGCTGCACTGCTGCATGAGCATGGTTCGGTTGACAAGCTAAGATATCAGGAGATCGAAGATCCCAAGCCATCAAAAGGCGAGGTTTTGGTAAGGGTAAGAGCTTGTGGCGTTAACCATCTGGATATTTGGGTCAGGCAAGGATTGCTTGGAAGGAAGCTTCAGTTTCCACATATTTGTGGCAGCGATATTGTTGGCGAAATTGTCAGTGCGAACAAGAAATTTTCTACTGGAAGCAAGGTCATGGTGTATCCTGGCTTGCATTGCGGCGCATGCTCATACTGCAAAGCTGGAAAGGAGAACCTTTGCAGCAGGTTCGCTATAATTGGTGGCTTTAGTGATGTGCAGGGTGGTTATGCAGAATATGTCAAGGTCCCGATGAGAAATCTCGTGCATATGCCAAACTGGTTAACATTCGAACAAGCTGCCTGTTTAAGCGTATCTTACCTAACTGTGTGGAATATGCTTAATAGAGCAGATGTAAGTAAAGGAAAGAACCTCCTAGTTTATGGCGCTGGCAGTGGCGTCGGTTCAGCTACAATTCTCCTTGCAAAGGCAAAAGGTGCAAAAGTGATAACTACAGTTGGCGATCAAACAAAAATCGGTTCAGCAAAGAGACTTGGCGCAAATCATGTTATCAACAGAAAACAAAATGATATAGCTACCGAAGTTTTGAAGTTAACAAACGGTGTTGAGGTTGTATTCGATCATGTTGGTACACAAACATGGAACACAAGTTTGAGCTGTTTAAAGCAAGGAGGCAAAATGCTTGTATGCGGTGCCACTACTGGAGAAACTACAAGCATAGACATCAGAACCGTGTATAACAAGCAAGCTTCAATTACTGGGGCTTATCTGGGAACAAAGTCCCAATTGATTGGTTTACTTGAATTCATGAAATTAAAGAAGATAAGACCTTTAATCGATTCTACTTTCACGTTAAGCGACGTAGCAAAGGCACAGACAAGAATGGAGAATAGTGAGCACTTCGGCAAATTAGTTTTACAGAACTAAGTTGATTTAGTGTATCCTTCTACCAGATGTACAAAATATCCGTGCACTCTTATATCTCCTGAAAGTTCAGGATGAAATGACGTTCCAATAACAGTGCCCTGCTTGACTGCAACTATCCTGTTGTTTAGAGTTGTAAGGATGTCTACTCCATCTTTTGTTTCAGTAACTATAGGTGCTCTTATGAACACACCCATGAATTTCTCAGTCCCTATTAATGGAATGTTCAGATGAGCTTCGAATGAGTAGTTCTGCCTTCCAAACGCATTCCTCTCAACGACGATGTCTAACACATTAAGCAACTGTTGTTTTGTTTCTCCAACGACTTTATCGTAAGCACGCTTCGAAAGCATTATCATACCAGCACAACTGCCAAGAACCGGCATGCCATCGCTTATTCTATCCTTTATCACCTGCGTTGCACCACTTAACTTTGCAAGCGTACCAATAACCGTGCTTTCTCCTCCTGGTAAAATTAACCCATCGATCTTTGCTATTTCATCAGCATACTTTACGGGAACAGCTTTACCCTCTATTCCCACTTCCTTTAACGCCAAATTTGTAGCAGAAATATTTTCCTCGACATCTCCCTGTAAGGCAAGTATTCCAATTTGTAGTTGCTTCATGCTTTGCCACCTCTTTCCTGCATTCGCAAATCCAAATTTTTGTCATCCATTCCAAGCATCGACTTCCTCTCATCAACCATCTTCTGTGCTTCCATGACCCTCTTGGGATCGTCATGATAAGTAGTCGCAATAACAACCGCTCTAGCTCTTTCTGCAGGATCTTCAGCCTTGAATATTCCAGAGCCAACGAATACACCATCACAGCCCAGATTCATAAGAAAAGCTGCATCTGCAGGAGTTGCTATACCACCAGCAGCAAAGTTAACTACAGGCAACCTTACAAGCCTCGCCGTTTCTTCAACATAAGCATATGATACTTTTAATTCCCTAGATGCTTTTACAAGTTCCTGCTCGTCTCCAGACTCGTAAATTGACTTAATCCTTCTGATTTCATTATTAACAAGCCTTATGTGCCGAACAGCTTCAGCTACGTTGCCAGTTCCAGGCTCTCCCTTCGTTCTTATCATCGAGGCCCCTTCTTCGATACGCCTCAAGGCTTCACCTAGATCTCTCGCTCCGTTAACAAATGGTGTAGTAAAGTCCCACTTCCAGACGTGCCGCTCTTCATCTGCTGGAGTTAATACTTCAGATTCATCGATCATATCAACACCAGTAGCTTCAAGAACTCTAGCCTCGTAAACATGACCAATTCTGCACTTGGCCATTATCGGTATAGTTACATGATCCTTTATTTCTTCGATCACCTTAACACTAGCAGTTCTTGCAACTCCACCTGCTTTTCTAACATCAAATGGCAGCTTGTCAAGAACCATGACTGCAACGGCGCCAGCGTCTTCAGCTATGCGTGCCTGCTCAACATTCGTAACATCCATTATTACACCATGTTTCTGCATATGGGCAAAACCGCGCTTGACCATAGTTGTGCCCTTCACAATCGGCAAACTCTCCAGTCTTTCTAATTTAACTCCCTTTGGTTGAAGCTCCGTTGAAACGAGAGATATCACAATCCTACAATCCTGAAATGCCATATTTAAGCGATTGTGCTATTCCGTGGCCTTGATTATTTTTTGCATTTCGTCTGCAAGCATTACCAACAACGCTGGCACAAATTCTTTTGATGCTTCTTCATTGAACCAACGGATCGATTTTGTGTTACTATCCAAGCTTACCGTAAGGGTATATCTTGTAAATTGATTTGCATCATCCTTAACGGAAAATTCAGACTTCGGAATCTGCATAAACCCCGTATCAACTATCAATGCCTTCAGTCGCTTTACCTCTAACGAACTTACTTTGAACCTTGTTTGCAATCCTTTCTCTCCCTCAATCAATAAATTGTATATTGCATCTCCGTCGTTGTTGATAACCAGCATCTCACTTTTCTGGGCTCCAATTGTTTCCGTCACACCAAAAATTATTCTTTTCATATCTTCTTTCACAAACTCTATTCTCAACTGTGGAGCTGCACTTACTGCTGTCTGTTCCGACCCAGGCGATATTTTAGGTATTGCAATTACCAATGTAATTGCTATCGGTATGGCTGCAGCAAGTATCAACGCTTTCTTAGATACTATCAATGTGTGTAGAAACCTGTTTGTGCTAGATATATTTTACACACTAATCAGCTAGAGTCTCCTTGTATCGAAGTCTTCCATCGATCAAATCTTAATTGAAATAGTAGATAGTTTTTGCATTTATCCTCGGCTATTCTCGCATATTTGCTAATGCCTGCTCCACTTCCTTCATCCTGTCAACTATTGCTTTTCTTGTTATTGTAGGAATTTTTTCAATAGAAATATTTCCACTTCTCTCACCTTTATTATCCATCTCAAGATCAAAGTAGATAGTAGCACCTTCTTCTCCCTGCGCTAGTTTGTTATGGTCGATCAAAACAGGTTTTATCGTATAGAGTTCTATGATCATGTTCTTCAGTTCAGACACAAGTTCATCTCTCCGCTTTGTTATCTGTCCATACTCGGGATAAAGTTTCTCTATTTCAGTGACCTTCTGCGTTAATTCCGAGGTAAGCTCTTGGTCGTTATACATTCTTTCAAGCATCTCGTCGAAACGCAGATCGCTGATTCGTCTTTTCTTTAACTCTTCTGCTAACGCAAGATTCTCTCTACTATCAGTACTCTCTCTGATCTTTGCAGCTTTTTCATCAAGTTCCATTATTTCCTTCTGTATATCCATTATCGTCTTATCGAACTTGTAAAATGGTAGAGCGTGATACTGTATTCCGAGATAGCAGGATAGATGGTACTTGTCAATGGAAGTAGTGAACTGGGCATGAAGCCTATTCAGATCATCCATATCAGTTTTTTCTATTCCTTGCCATGACCAGCTTCTTAACTTCCTGCCCAACATTCCAAAAAATAATGCAACCTTTTGTGGTTCAAATGTATCCTGCTGAGTAACACTCGCATCGGCAAGCATGACATTGACCTTCTGTGTTTGCACCTGATTCATGATAACTTTAAGATAGAGCTGACTTAAATTGCCGTAGATATTGTTTAACCTGATGAAAAAATTATCTGTTAAGTTGTTTGGTAAACGCATCTGGATTGATTAAAATCATGCCGTAAAAATTTGTTTAGTTCTGCACTCATTAAATGCAAAATGTCTAAAGATTTAAGAGCCCCTTGCATATCTTGAGAGACGTAGGGGTCGTAGCCTAGCAAGGCATGGCGACAGTGGGAACCGCTAGGGGCTCCAGAAGCTAGTTGTAAAATCGGTCAACTGACGAAAGGATGATGTGCAGTTTGGAGCTGCAGTGACCCGTAGGTCGCCGGTTCAAATCCGGCCGGCCCCACCATTTTTAGTCTCAAACTGCCCCTTGTCCGACTCCATAAATTTTGCAGA
>JBHICH010000025.1:0-23835 GCA_046759465.1 Nitrososphaerales archaeon | reverse complement strand
GCTCTCCACTCTGAACCTGCAGCCTGTGTCCTTTCTGTAACTACGAATCCACAAGAACTACAAAGAAATTCTCCACTCGAGTTATCAGTAACGATTGTACCCTTGGCACAGCGTGGGCAGTGCTCAGATTCAATTGAAACGATAATTTTCTCCGTCTTGTCACCTATAACCTGATCTTCAAGATGTTTTGCTTTCAACACACCTAATGATGAGTAAGAATGATAAAAACTTATGTAATTAAGCTACCAAAGAACCCTCCTAATAGATGAAATCGGACTATCTCATGTGTCCACACACTGTAAACAATAGTACTAATCATGTTTCCCTTGAGAGTGTGTTGTCTGTGCTTTTTCAGGCCCTAGCCCATTGCAACCTTAACACTATTAAGTATCTCAGCATAAATTGAAGTTTATGGTTAGAAAAAACGATGTGATGTTTTGCGTCTGTGGCAACTGTAGTTGCATATTCGATGGTAGGAGAACAGAAGGCTGTCCCTGTTGCAAAGATAAAACTCAGATGATAACAATTTCAGACATGTAATTCACGCCCTTGCCCAAAACTGCTTTAATGACTCAAAAAGAAATAAGCAGAAACTACGTTCCAGTAAGTCAAGAGGACAAGGATAGATCTGTCATTGATGGTTGTAAGCTCCTCCATCTGCCACAGTACGAAGACTCGACTACAAAAAGCGTTATAAACTGATACGATACTGAGCTTTTAGGATGTATAAATTAGCAATGATTTCTGGAGATGGCATAGGGCCAGAAATATCCAAAGCAACAAAATCTATTCTAAATTTAATTCATGATAAGTTCGGTGTGAAGTTTGAGATAATTGATATCGAAGCGGGAGACTCGAGCGTAAAAAGGAATGGTAAAGCATTACCAGATCATAGCTTTCAAGCGATAAAGAATTCTGATGTGTGCATGAAGGCACCAGTTGGAGAGAGTGCTGCTGATGTTATCGTGTTTCTGAGAAAAACACTTGACCTCTATGCGAATGTTAGACCCGCAAAATGCTATCCAAACATACCCGCACTCAAGGATAATATAGATTTGGTGATCGTAAGAGAGAATACTGAGGATGTTTATGCAGGTCTGGAATATGATTTCCAAACTGCCAGTATAGCTATACGCTTGATAACAAAGAAAGCTTCGACCAGAATTACAGAGCATGCATTCAAGCTTGCAAGATTTAGAAGTAAGCAAAAGAGTGTCGTGGCTGTGCATAAGGCAAATCTTTTAAGAAAAACAGATGGTCTTTTTGCAAGTTCATGCAGAGAAGTAGCAAAGAAGTATTCTGACATAAAATTTAGTGAAATGTATGTAGATGCATGTTCGATGAACCTTATCAGAAACCCAGAAGATTTTGATGTAATTGTAACAACCAACCTGTTTGGTGATATATTGTCAGATGAAGCTGCCCAAGTCGTCGGAAGTCTTGGCATAGCACCAGCAGCAAACATTGGCGATAGCTTTGCAATATTTGAACCAGTGCATGGTTCTGCACCAGACATTGCTGGCAAGGGAATAGCAAATCCGTTATCCATGATCTTATCGGCAAGGATGATGCTTGATTGGCTATCGATGAATAGTAATGACAAGAAATGTAGCGAAGTATCTAATATCATCGAAGGTGCAGTCATGCGAGTTCTTGCGAAGGGAATAAAGACGCCAGATATTGGTGGAAATAATAAGACGGACGATGTTACCAGTGCAGTAATATCTGAGCTGAAATCTATCTAGGTGACCTTTTCTGCCAAACTATGGTTTCAGTCTTTCGGTATCTCTAGGGTAAAGCACAACTTCTCTGATGTTATTTGTGTTACACAATACCATCATCAGTCTGTCGAAACCTAATCCCCAGCCACTATGCGGAGGCATGCCCCATTCAAAGACCTTCACATGATCTTCAAAGTCCCTTGGATCAAGTCCTTGCTCCTGCAGTCTAGCTTTTAGTTTTTTCACATCGTGCTGTCTTCTTCCCCCTGATGCTAATTCCAGATATCCGTACTGCAGATCAAATGAGCATGAAAGTTCTGGACTGCTCTCTTTTTCGTGTATATAAAATGGCTTGAGCTTCAATGGCCAATCTACTATCCAATAGTAACCCTTGCGTTTTTCTCCCAAAACTCTTAAAGCCTGATCTGGCAAGTCCTCACCAAACTCTAAATCGATGCCTTCTTTTTTGAGCTCATCCAACACTTGCAAGTATCTCAACTTCTCAAATGGTAATGATGGCACAGTTATTTTGGAGTCGAGCTGCTTCAAATCATCAACAGACTTCTCCTCTACATCTGCAAGGACATTTCTGACAACGTGCTCGGCAACCTTCATCACGTCTTCTGCATCCATGAATGCAGCTTCAATGTCTACACTAATGAATTCATTCAAGTGTCTAACTGTATGGGACTTTTCTGCCCTGTAGTAAGGAGCGATTTCAAAAACCCTATCTAGAGCCATCGTTAACTGTTCCTTGTAGAGCTGTGGGCTTTGTGCTAGATAGGCTTTCTTCCCAAAATATTCCAATGAAAAAAGATTTGCGCCACCTTCACTTGCACTGCCAATTATTTTGGGTGTATTAACTTCGATGAACTGGTTTGCTACCAGTGTCTTCCTAATTGATTGCGAAGCTTCATGCCTAATTCTGAATAATGATAGGACTCTTGGATTCCTCAAGTCAAGCGCTCTAGAATCTAATCTAAGATCTATTGATGCACCTACCCTTCCAGTTGGATCGACTGGTAACGGATGCACCGCATTTGTCAGAACAGTAACTTCGCCAGCCTTTACTTCAACAGGAAATGCTTTCGCCTTGCTCTTTTGAACCGAGCCAGAAATTGCAACTACGCTCTGCCTTGTTATGTTTTTTGCTGAATTCAATTTCTGTTGATCGCTAACTACTATCTGTGTAGTGCCACTAGCATCACGTACCGTAAGAAAGAGTAATGAGCCCAAATCTCGCAGATCTTCAACCCAGCCTGCTATTCTTACGTTGCTTCCTACCAATGATTCGTTTAGCTGATTAGCGTAATGTGTCCTACGAATATCCACCATATACCAACACCATTTCGGTATTTTGCATTTTCCAATGCAACTAGCAGATCTACACCTCTAACTGCCTTCGCTGTCATTTCAACCTTTTTAACTTTTGTATTGACAACTGCTCTATCAATATTCATTCTTTACATGCCAAGCTTTAACTTTTAGGTACTGTAAATTGTGATGTGGTACTAAATTTAGTTTCACACTGGCTTCATCTAATCGCAGTAGTGCTCTGGATAGGAGGCTTGGGATTTAATCTTATGTTGCTAATGCCAAACCTGAAGAGAGTTGATCTAACAAACAGAAGCAAGCTTGTCACTCAGGTTATGCCAAATTTTTTGAGACTTGTATGGATAAGCATAGCGATCATAGTCGCAACTGGTCTTTACAGGGTTGCATTTGTAAACAATATGACAGAGCTCTCAGATTTTACAGGCACAAGTTATGGTTTGTCCTTAGTAGCAAAGATGTCAATCGCTGTGGCCATGATAGTACTTGTCGCTATAGTTACGGTAAGACTTACACCCAAGATAGTTTCGCATTTAAATATACACATTCAGGAAGAACAGATGCAGCAATCATGTGCCGTATGCGCCTCAATGCTGAAACAAACTAGGATGCTGATGGGCGCTGTCTTTGCCATGTCATTTGTGGTAATATTCCTTGCAGTAGTTTTACGAGGAGCATAGGTAATATACGGCATAGACAAATCTATACGAGTTGGAAGAGATCTTTAACATAGAAAATCTGAAGACATATTATTTCACAACCAGTGGTGTTGTAAAGGCAGTAGACAATGCAAGTTTCTCGCTAAAAGATGGCGAGTCGATAGGTATTGCGGGTGAATCTGCTAGCGGTAAAAGCACACTAGGATTGTCAATCATGCGAATGTTGCAACCACCAGGAAAGATCGTTGGTGGGAAGATAGTAGTGCACGGTAGCGATATCCTCGCCATGAAGGAGCATGAATTTAACGAAAAAGTTAGGTGGAAGCGTGTTGCGATGGTCTTTCAAGGAGCAATGAATGCGCTTGACCCTGTTTATAGTGTTAAGGATCAGTTGAAGGAAGTCTTGACACATCATGGTATTCCAAAGGAAAAGATGGGTGAACTGATAATCGAGTCTGTGAGGCAGGTAGGTTTGGATCCTTCTGTAATCAAGAAGCATCCTCATGAATTAAGTGGAGGTATGAAGCAGAGAATAGTTATTGCGATGGCACTTATCCTGAAGCCAGAATTTGTTATTGCAGATGAGCCAACAACTGCATTGGATGTTCTTGTACAGGCACAGATAATGAACTTGCTAAAAAAACTGAAGAAAGAAGGGATGACGATCATGCTGATAACGCACGACCTCGCAATAACCTCTGAAATCGCTGACAAGATTGCAGTAATGTATGCTGGTGAGATAATAGAATTTGGAAGCGCCGAGCAGATCTATCGTGAGCCAAAACATCCTTACACTCAAGCGCTTATGGCTGCAATACCTAGATTGAAGGGGGATAAGACGATCTCGTACATCAAGGGGAATCCTCCAAACCTGATTAATCCTCCAACTGGTTGTAGATTCTACGAAAGATGCTCGCATGCGATGGATGTTTGCAAGCAAGATCCTCCAGTGATAAAAATCAAGGATGGTTATGTTAGGTGCTGGCTTTATGAGGACAGTATAGAATCCACGGAATAGATATATTCGAGAAATAGTAACTTTGTGTTAGTAAATTATGTCTGGTGCGAATAGCGTACTTGTTGATGTCAGATCTCTGAAAAAAAAGTTCCTAGTAAAACGCACATTATCTGAGATTATGCATGCCAGGGCTGAAAATTTTGTTAGAGCTGTAGATGATGTAAGCTTCAAAATAGAAAAGGGAAGTGTATTTGTGTTGGCAGGAGAGTCTGGTTCTGGCAAGACAACCGTAGCAAGGCTCATCTTGCGTGCCATAGAACCTGATGAAGGCAATGTGTTCTTCGATGGTTTGGATATAACAAAACTCAATGAGAGGGAGTTAAAGAAGTTCAGGATAAATGCACAGATGGTTCACCAAGATCCGTACGCTTCCATAGATCCTAGAATGAGGGTGAGGGAAGCTGTGATGGAACCGTTGATCGTGCATAATATAGGTTCTTCTAGGAAAGAGCAGGAGCAGATACTATTAAAAGCACTTGAAGAGGTAAGGCTCGAACCTCCAGCTGATATTGCATACAGGCATCCACATATGCTTTCTGGAGGGCAGAGACAGAGGGTTGCAATTGCAAGAGCTTTAGTTTTGAAACCAAAGTTCATAGTTGCCGACGAGCCAGTTTCTATGCTTGACATATCCGTTCGAGCTGAAATACTGGAATTGATGCAGAACTTGCGGAAGAAGCATGACATAACTTATCTCTACATAACGCACGACCTATCTACAGCTAGGTACATTGGTAAAGATATCGCAATAATGTATCTTGGAAAGATAGTAGAAATGGGTCCAATCGATAAGGTGCTTTTGAACCCACAGCATCCATACACTCAAGCACTTATAGATGCCATATCTGAACCAGATCCGGACAACAGGTTCAAGGAAAAGATTGTTAAGATGTTTGAGACTCGTACATAAATCATGCATTCTAGTTGCAATTTTTATGCTGGATGCGGAGTCGTAGTGTTCTGCTTTCTGTATGTAAAATGATTAGCTGCTTACTACTGGAACTTTTGATTGTTTGTATCTTACCAGCTGGGAAACGCCACTTCTTGGATAAACTCCATGAATCATCAGAGCGTTTGCAACTATTGTATCCTTCAGGGTTACAACTACCATCTGGCTAATTTTTGATTTTTCCACAAGTATCTTTGACAATCGCTCAGTATTCTGAGCATCAAGATGTGCGTCGACCTCATCGAACAGATAGAATGGTGACGGTTTCAGTGACTGTAATGCAAGTAGGAATGTGATAGCTGCTATCGTCTTCTCGCCCCCACTTAACGAAGTTGATTCCCTTGGTGCTTTGTTTGGGAACTGTGCTAAGAACATCAACCCGCTTACAAATACATCGTCAGGATTCTCTATCTCGAGCCACGCAGAGCCTGTCCCTCCAGTCATTGTAGAGAAGATCTGTCTGACATCCTTGTCCACCTTCTGAAATGCTTCCATGAAGACTTGCTTTTTCTCCTTTTCGATATCCTCGATAAATCTTACTACGGAAGTGCGTTCCGATTCGAGTTGGTTCTTCCTCGCCGACATTCCTCTATAGCCTTCAATTATCTGCACATAGCTCTTGTCAGCTAGTTGATTTATAGAACCCATGATAGAATTATACTCCTTGGTAAGTTCAGCAAGCGCGATATCTACATCGAATCCTTCAAGAAGTTCACTGTAACCATATTCTGACAGTTCGGCAACAAGTTTTGTTTCACTTGCTGTCAAGTCACTGATCTCTTTTCTGCTCAATGCAATCTCCTTCTCCAGATTGCTCAACTGCTTGGAGAGTCTGCGTTCAGAATCTCCGAGGAACTTTATCTTCGAATCGTATTCCTGCAAAATGCCAACGGCATTTCCAGATGTGTCTATGATCTGCTGTTCCTTGTCTCTAGACTCTTTCAGTTCAAATTCTACATCCTTCAAATTTTTAGTTGCTTCCTTTATTGCATGGTCTTTCTCCCCTGCCTCTGCCTTTAATCGCAACAACTCATCGTCAATTTCTTTTATCATTTTTATCAGACTATCGAGTTCTGCTTTTTGAGCTGATATCAAAGTAAAACGTTCCCTTATTTCGTTCTCAATGCCTTCTAGTGTGAGAGTAACGTTCTCCTTTTTCAGATTTGCCTCACTTATACTCTTTGAAACAGCCTGTTGGTCAATTACACTTATCTTTTCATTTATCTCAGTTATCTTAGTTTCAGTTGACGATCGCTGCAACCTGATCTCCTTCGTCTTTTCTGTGATACTATTTTGTGTGCTAGTCAGCGAAGCTATTCTTGTCCTTATTTCACTGATCGTCTTAGTATAGCGCTGCAAAGACGCCTGCACATTTTCTGTCTGCGAATCTATTGCCGCGAAAGATGTCTGTGACTCTACATTACTTGATTCAGCCTGCTTTATCTTTGCTACAAGTTCCGTCAGTTCATCTTTCTTTTTGCTGATCAGCTTCTTGAGCTGCTCAAGGCAATTCTTTAGACCTTCAATTGACTCACCTAGCAAAAGCGTTTTGGTTAAATCTGTAATCTTTGAGTTTAGATCGAGCACAGCTGCACTTGCCTTTGGTTCAAAAAGTTCTCCTGCGAGTGTTGCTGCCTTGTATCCTTGCTTTGCAAGTTCATATGCACGATCAGATGATTCTACAAGTATGGTGTCACCAAAGATAAAGTCGACCAGGTTTTGTCCCTTCTGCGAAGTTATAAAACTGGAAAGTGATCCTATAACTCCATTAGAAGGTGGAACGTTCCTTTCGTTTTGACCAATGGCAATATCCAATGGTATCATCCGCAGTCTTGGAAGCTTAAGCTCTTTTGCTCGTTCAATTAGCTGAAGCATCTTGTTTACATCTTTTACTACCAATGCCTTCATCCATGAAGCTGCAACTGCCAGCACAGCTCTTTCATGCTCGGTATTCCACTGTATGAGTTGCTGGAATGTGCCAAGAATTCCAAACTCTTTTGCTCTCTCAAGAAGTGTTGCTATAGCATAATCCTCTTGCCGCAAGTCCTTTGCCATCTTGATCTTCGTCTCATACTCAACGGCTACCAAGCCTCCCCTCTCAAGCATTAGCAATGTGCTCTCTATCTGCTGTTCTATTCTGGTCTTGTTGTTAACAAGTTTGCTTATCGACTCATTGCAAGAGTTTATCTTATTTTGTTCCTCCTGCCTTAGAATTTGCAGCTGATGAAGAATTACCTCTAAGGTTTTCTGCTCAGATAACATACTGTTCAGTCTGCGTGTATTCGCATCGATCTTTTCAACAAGGAGCTTTACACCTTCATTCTTTAATGTAAGTTCTAGACTTATCTCTGCCCTAGCCTCTTCAAACTCCTTCAAATCTTGCTCAAGGTGCAACTTTTGATCGGTAACAATCGATTGCTTATTGATCAGTTCGCTGATCTCTGCATTAATTTTATCCCGTCTCGAAGCAACATCGCATTTCTCTTCTTCCTTTACCTTAATTTGCGAATTGAGTTCGTCGATCTTGACATTAACTTCAAACACTTTTTCGTTCAACAACTGTTTTTCTTTCGTCGAGGATGGTATAGTTTCGCCTATGCGCTTTAACCTCTGCTCATTTGCGGCTACGCTAGCCTTCAGTTGCTCAAAAGTAAGTATTACGTTAGAAATTCTTGTGTCAACTTCTGCTTTAGCATGTGAGGATACGTCAACATCTTGCAGAAACTTATTCTTTTCTGCTTCCACTTGTGCTAGTTGTGACTTTACCTCTTCCAGCTCCTTGCCTATTCTTTCCGCTTCAGTAAGGTTCTGCTGAACGATAATCTTTTGGGAACCAAGTCTGTCCCTTATATCCTTGACCGAGTTCGAGACCCTGACTGCCTTGAAGTGCCTTATGTCCCGGTCGAGGTGCTGGAACCTCAGCTGGTCATTCCTCTCCCCCTCCAACTCGTCGATACGCTTCCTTATCTCGCCCATTCGTGCCATCGCTACCTCTAGCCTCCTATCTGCCTCATCCAGCTGCTTCATCGCTTCTTCCTTCTTCTCATCGAAGTAGGAGAGACCAATTATGTCTTCAATTATCTTCCTTCTGTCCTCAGCGTTAAGTTCAGCTATCCTCATGATCATACCTTGTTGCACAACGTTCAATCTGTTTGGAGCAGCAAGAACCACTTCTAACATATCGGTTATGGTTGTCTTTGTTACCTTCTTGCCGTTAAGATAGTACCTGCTTTCGCCTTCCGGCGGCATTTCGCGCGTTATTGTTACAGTGTTAGAATCCATAGGAATACTCCTGTCGTTGTTATCAAAACTGACACTGGCTCTAACAAGTCTGTGAACCCTTCCTTCTACACCTGTGTCATGAAACAATGATTGCAATTTGTCAACCCTTAACGACTTGGGACTGTTTTCTCCTAAAGCAAACATAACGGCATCAAGAATGTTGCTCTTGCCAGAGCCATTTGGCCCAGTAATACAGACAAGACCATTCTCCATATTTACAATGATATTTTTATAGCCGAAGGACTTGAATCCGTAGATTTCAACCTTCTTTATGTGAACCATCTCCTCTATCCTCGCTTGCATGACGATAATAATTGATTGACAATATCGGTTGACAATAAAAACAATAATTACAGAGTAATTTCTACTAGTACTATGGTCAGATTAGCACTCTTGCAGTTACAGCTGCAAAATACAGAAGCGAAGGCAGTTGAGCATGTTGTTAGGCTACTGAAGAATGCTGCTGCAGCCGAGTCCAATATAGTTTGCTTACCAGAGCAATGGTATCCTAAGCATGTAGTTAATTTAGAGCGAGGGCTAAAGCAGGTAATAGAAATAGCAAAAGAGCATAGCATGACAATTATAGCAGGAGGATTGCTTGAAGAGATTAAAGGCAACCTGCATATCTCATGCCCTGTTATCGCAAATGATGGCAGCATAAGGGGCAGGCAGTTCAAGATACATCCGTATGGTGACGAGAAGAAGGCTATAAAGGCAGGCATCAAGGCTGAGATCTTCGATTCTGGCAGCTTCAAGTTTGGAATAGCGATATGTCATGATGTTGTGTTCCCAGAGGTCTCAAGAGCACTAACATTCAAGGGTGCCGATATAATCTTCTACCCTTCACGAATAACAGAAGATGGTATAAAGCCATGGCAGATGTATGTGCAGGTCAGGGCTCTTGAGAATAGAGTACCTACAGCTGCTCCCAATGCTTGTGGTAAGGGATATGGAGGAAAGAGCATAGCTGCGGACCTAGAGTATGACAAGAAGAGCAATATTGCAGTTCCCAAAGCAATATTGGCATCGGTAAACGAGCAGTTGCTTGTAGTTGATATGGACTTGGATTATGCGAGAAAGATACGCAAGATAAGGTTTGAAGATGTGAAGAGAGACGTTTATGAATCACTCTAGCAAAGTTTATCCTTCATAACTATTCACTATAAAGAATGGCAAGTAAGTGGAACTGTGCCATATGCTCCAAGCAGATAATGTGGAGCGAACTGTTTACATTTTATTCTAAAGGTGCTGCACACTTTTTATGTTTTAAGGATGTGGCGGTGCAGACAAAAAAGGAAGGTGTACCAGTTGATGCCTTGCTGAACATACTTGAAACAGAGCTCAGGATGATTGTATCATACAAAAAGCACCTTAGCGAAACTACGAATGAAGACCTGAAGAAGGTATTGGATGAGAATGAAAAGGATGCAGAAAAGCATGCTGCGCTTCTAACCAAACTTATAGACAGGATGGCTTTACAGAAGTAATTAGCGTTCCCGCTTGCCCTCTACAAATTCAATAAACGCATTCTTTGCATCAACGTATGACATCTGCTTTGGAGGATGCTTGAAGCAGTACGCAGATATGCTTGTTAAAGGCCCAGATACTGAGCGGTCTAAAGCGATCTTTGCTCCCCTTACAGCATCTATCATAACACCTGCGCTGTTGTAAGCGTCTATAACGTTCAACTTTACATTTATCTCAACAGGGGTGTTGCCAAAGTACCTCCCCCTCACATGTACATAGCATACCTTTTCATTGTCAAGGAAGTGCACAAAGTCACTTGGACCTATACGCATCGGTATTTCATATGGAACCATAGCCTTAACAGCGCTTGACTTGCTTTCCCGCTTGTCCTCAAGCCTATCCTCATCCAACATGTTATAAAAATCGGTGTCACCGCCAACGTTCAACTGATAAGTTTCATCCACCTTGACGCCTCTGTCAACTAACAATTTAACTATGCTTTTGTGAAGAACTGTTGCACCCAACTGGCTCATGACATCATCACCAGCGACTGGAAGATTCCTAGCAGCAAATGCCTGCTGCCATTTGGTGTTTGAAGCAATAAAAACTGGTATTGCATTTATGAAGCATGTGCTGGCTTCAAGTGCACATTCTGCATAAAATCTTGTTGCATTTGTGCTTCCAACTGGTAGGTAACTAATCAGCACTTCTGCACCCGTTTCCTTCAATCTTTTTACAACGTTGACTACAGATGAATCAGCTACCTTCACAACATCGCTGAGATGTCTGCCAATACCATCAAGAACCTGTCCCTTCTCTACCTTGACTCCCATCTTTTCAAGATCACAGATCTTTATTGTGTTGTTTGGTTTTGCAAATATTGCTTCAGAAAGATCCTTTCCCACTTTTGTATCTGCAACATCGAAAGCGGCAACAAATTCTATATCTCTTGGCTCTATACCTGCCAAGTCGTAGGCTGCAAGTCCGATAGCGTCTTCCTTATTGCTTGAATAATATCTAGTTCCCTGAATCAATGCAGAAGCACAATTGCCCACACCAGCAATTGCGACCTTTACCTTCCCACCCACGCAGTAAAGCCATGCAGAGCATAAAATAATCTTTACTATGCAATCAAACAATTTATATCTGCAGATACTAGCAAGCGCGTGAATAAGTATCTTAACAAACGTGTAAAGGATATCAATATAAGGAATGATTCCGATGTCAACGCGATATTTGAACAGATGTCAGATTCTGGAGGTTTTGTCTCCAAAGATCTAGCAGAGGGTCTGCAGATAATGTGTGATATGGTCAATGACAAGCAGTGTTTCAAGTTCGTATCTTTTGTTGGAGCAGTAGTTTCTACAGGTTTGAGAGGAGTCATCAAGGATCTGTTGAGGCTAAAGGTCTTTGATGCTGTGATAACAACTTGCGGTGCATTAGACCACGATATAGCAAGAAATTATTCCAATTACTATGAAGGAGATTTCAGGCTTGATGACAAGAAACTTGCAGATAACAAAATACACAGGCTCGGCAATGTCCTTGTCCCAATGCAAAGTTATGGTCCATCGATAGAGAATGAGTTGCAAAAGTTTCTACGTAATGTCTACAAGTATGGGAAGAACGAACTCGCGACATATGAGATCTGTGAAATGCTTGGCAAGTCTCTCAACAAGTCATCATTCTTGCACTGGGCAGGCAAGAATAAGATACCGGTCTTTGTGCCGGGGATAATGGATGGTGCAGTTGGAAGCCAGATTTGGCTATTTGCTCAAAAGCATAGAGACTTTAGAATAAACCTTGTAAAGGATTCAGATAAGTTGTCGGAACTCATCTTTGATGCAAAGAGAACTGGAGCACTGATGATCGGAGGAGGGATTTCGAAGCATCATACATTGTGGTGGAATCAGTTCAGTGGTGGATTAGATTATGCTGTTTACATAACAACAGCAGCAGAGTACGATGGCAGCCTTAGCGGTGCACTTGTCAAAGAAGCGATATCTTGGGGCAAAGTCAAGAGAAGAGCGAAACAGACAACAATACATGGAGAAGCAACAACACTTTTGCCATTTCTATTTGCTGCCATGCTTAAGAAGCTTAAAATGCGCGCTTAATTTTTAGTATAAACTACTTTTGTATAAATCTGTGTAAATCCACGTTTTATGTAGTAACTGATCAGATCATCTGCTTTAAATGTTTGAAGGAACAGTTTCAAATTATTTTCCCTTGCAATATCTACGGACTTTGAAATCAGAGCCGTTGCAATTCCCTTGCCTCTGTATTGTGCCACCGTTCCTAAACAGTAAAGACCTAGGAATGTTTGTTTTTTGAATAGTGCAACGCACCCTGCAGGTGAGTTGCTATCATATGCAATGTAAAGCTGCATTTTCTCTAATGAGTTACGTACCCTTCCTGTGATCTCTTCCCTCCAGTTCTCTGTGCTGAATGATTGGCAAAACAAATCGAACCAAACATCTAACCTGTCTCTAGATGTCTCCTGAATGGAGATGCTTGGGGCATACTTTAACTTGTATTGACCCTCATATAGCAAAACAGACATTGTGTCATGTATCACAAATCCTCTTTTGCGAAGCTCTACCTTCAACCTGTCATTTGACAAACAGTGCAGGAAGGGTTTGACTTCTCTTTTTGCAAACTCTCTTTCCGCTGACTGCAGGACTGCATCAAACGCTTTACAGTCAATATCGGTTACTCTGTTAAAGAACGGATCGTCAAACATCACCGAATTTGCGTATAGAACGGCACAATCAAGTTGTACTCTATCGCTCCAGAGTGCGACGAAGCCATTCTCATTGTCTTCCATTTGCTCTATCATGCTAACGTTAAGCCAAGAATATCAAGCATTTTATCAATGTTAGCTTTGAGAGTTTTGCCAACAATTGTTTTACCCTTCAAGATGTTTTTGCTTAAATCTATTAAATCTGTTAACGCTTGCTCTGTATTAAAATCATCATCCATTGCTCTGTAATAATCATCTATCAAGGCCTTGGCATTTGAATCGACAGAATTATCTTTCCCATCTTTAAGATGTTGAGCGGTGCTCTGCAAAAGTGTTGCAGTATCTCGGTAGCTAGCAAGTTCGTTCTCATCAAATACAATATCTTCTCTGTAATGCTTTGACAGGATATAGAGGCGCAAAGCATCACGTCCGTACTTCAAGACTGCATCTCTTATTCTTACGGAATTTCCAAGCGATTTTGACATCTTCTGGTCATTCACCTTGATTATCCCGGTGTGTGTCCAGTACTTTATCGGCCTATCATTCTTTGTTAATGCCTTCATCTGTGCTAGATGTGCTTCATGGTGTGGATACAGCAACTCTCTCGCACCTCCATGAATATCATACCTTGAACGAAAGTTTGCTATAGCGACTGAACTGTCCTGCATGTGCCACCAAGGTATGCCTGAACCGAACTCACTTTCCCATTGTACATCAAACTTGTCCCTGCTATTCCATACAAGAAAGTCGAATTGGTTTTTCTTATTAGGCGCTAGATCAATTCTACGCATCAACATATCATCTATCGTTTGGTGAGAAAGTGCACCATAGCCCTCTGTCTTTAACGCATCGAAGTAAACATTGCCATTAGCTGTGTATGCATAACCCTCACGCAGTAGCTTGCTTATGTTGGTCTTCGTTTGATTTACATAATCTGATACCATTGCAAACGAGCTTATGCTTCTTACATTAAGCAGGCCAAGGTCTTTTTGCAGCTCGCTCCTGTACCTGCTGATTATATTCCTGTAATCAGCATTATCCTTCTTTGCTCTATCAAAGATCTTTACATCAAGATCTGTCAAGTTCAAAAGAACGAATGGTTCGTAGGCGCTAAACTTAAGATGTCTTGCTATAACATCGTACACTATGAAGATTCTTGCGTGACCTATGTGTGTGTAATCATATACTGTTGGCCCGCAGATGAACATGTTCACCTTTGGGTAATCAAAAGGCTCGAGATTTTCTTTCTGCATGCTCATGGTGTTGAATACACCGATCAAATCTGGGGTATATGCTTCAATGCTCTATAAAGGAGTAGGGACATATTGCATATCTTCGGTCGCACGATAGTCAATCGTGAGCTCTTCTCCATATGAAATCTGTTTTATAACCACAACAGCTAGAATAAGCTTGTCAACTCGACAATTCGGGACCTCGCTATGGTTTAGAAAGTCCTCTATCTGCCACTGCTCGTCATCCAAATAGAGGTTTTCACCAAGCTTTAATGCCCATTTAGACGCCAATTCATCTGGCATATTTTTTACTCTGCCGTGCAAGGGGAGAACTATCTGACTAACTTGTAAGTCTCTGTTAGCGAAAAGACCCAGCCCATGTATCGGTGAAGGTAGAATATCAGGCATTCTACGCTTTACTAATAAATTGTACAATTTATTAATAACAGTTGCAAGGCAAACATAAAGCCATGGTAAATGAGAGTCTAGATGACAATATTAAAGCAAAGGTGGTACATCTCATTTTAGAAAAGCAACCAGAACAAGCCTTGGAGCTCTTAGCTGCTTTGTACAAAGTCAAAAATCCAAAATTGCGTGTTGGTACAGTTAAAAAGCGCAGGAAAACAGCACTTGCAGTTTATGTTCATAAAGACAATACCATCTATGCATCGAATTCTGATATGCTATACAATCCCTTTGTCATATTACATGAGTTCTATCATCATATCAGAACTAAATCTCGCAAGCATAGAGGAACAGAAAAAAATGCCGATACTTTTGCAAATGATTTCATAAAATCGTACTTATTTACACAGAAAACATTGACTCAAGGGATTGCCCTAAAGTAGAACCGTCTGGAATATCCTCTGCAGTTAGATGAAGTATAATTGATATAACACTGCGAACATTAAATAATTATGTATGAGGAAAGAGAGGTGCTACCTTCAAATCTTCTTGATGCTTTAGCAAATTTAGATCTTGATGAAGGAATAAGGATTCATGACAGTACAGACTGCATAACATTTGTTACCAGAATTGCCAGTGAGTTTTGTCTTAATATCTGCAAAGGAAGTGATGAAAAATGGCTCTATGCCAGCAGAGCTGAAGAGGCATATAACATCTTGAATAAAAATCTCAAGGAACCGTTCAGGATATGGTTATACTGATCTTGCAACTACCTTGGATCATTTTGTGGAGGGGTTAGCATCTGCCTGTTGAAATGGTAAGTGGGGCAATAAACTGGGATACAAGTGTCTTCATTGAAAATTTTCCACATGCAGGTGAAGAGCTAAAGGCAAAAAAGGTCATAACTGTACCAGGAGGAAAAGGTGCAAATGTTGCAGTTGCATCTGCAAAAATTTTAGGTGCAAATCAAGTCGGAATAATAGGGGCATTAGGAGATGACGATATTGGTGACAAACAGATCAAGATACTGCACGAAGAAGATGTGGATGCATCATGCATAAAACGTATTCAAGGTGCAACTTCTGGGCAGGCCTACACAGTGGTCGAGTCGAAGGGAGAGAATTTCATCCTAACATACAAGGCTGCAAACAATATGATAACAGCAGATATGGTTAATGACGATGCAACTGTCACCGCAATAAAAAATTCCAAACTAATTACAGTTATAGATCCACCGTTGGAAGTCGCAGATGCTTTGATCACGAAAGCAAAGAATTTTGATAAAATGGTAATTTGGTCTCCCAGCTTACTTGTAAGACAAGGATTTGAGACAATTAAAGAACTACTCATCAAAGCAGATTATATTATTCTAAATGAATCCGAGTCATCAATACTTAGTGGTATCAATGACACAAAGAAAGCATGTAGTACGCTATCAAATAAGATTGAAGGGAACAGAATTATAACAACGCTTGGTAAAGAAGGTTGTGCTTTTTGCTGGCAAACTAAAACGGCAACAATACCAGCACTAAACCTTGCTGAGCTTGGTTTGAGAGTTATAAATACGGTTGGTGCAGGTGATGCATTTGTAGGCACATTTTCGGCTTTAATTGCAAAGGGATTTGGGGATATGGAAGCTCTGTTTATGGCTAACATTGCAGGTTCATTAAAGACAACAAAAGAAGAAACTAGAGCTAGTATGCGTTATGTCGAACTGCGTAAGTATTTTGATGACAAACGTGTTCAATCATTGTTCGCTAAAATTAATGTTGTCTGACTCCTTGTAAAACAAATTGTACGAATTTCTGCTGATCTACTCCTGAACACACCTTGACATTACCCTTCTTCAGGGTAGTAACACATCTGCCTCTAAATTTTCCAAACCTATCAACCCTGACCATGCAGTCTATTATTTTGAACATTTTAGGCTGTAGTAAACACGCTACGGCAAAAACGTCAAGAAGATGAAAGATTTTGTATCTTGATATCGGATATGTCAAGATCCTACTTGTTATACTAGCGGCCTTGCCCTTCAACTTGCGTATTGTATCTAACGCTCCCTTATCAACAGCACATTTTGGATTCATCGTCACATCGAGACCCGATGCTTCGATTTTTGCGCCTGAACTAAGAACCATGTTAGCTGCCTCCGGATCGCAGTAAAAGTTGAATTCAGCAAATGGTGTAATATTTCCTCTGGCATTCTTTGCTACACCATAAACACCTCCCATCAACACAATCTTGTCTAGTCTGTTTGCAACTGATGGTTCTGTATCAAGTAACAATGCAATGTTCGTTAACGGAGCAGTGGCAATAATGCTCAACTCTTTCTTCTTGTGTGTTTTGATCAAATCCTGAAAAAGTTTTTGTGCGCCTAATTTACTTGGGTTACTTTTTGGTCTTGGTATATTCGAGTTACCCAGTCCATCTCTGCCATGTACATGCTCTGCATGAATCGCTCTCTTGAACAAAGGCTTGCTTGCTCCTCTTGCCACAACAGTGTTCTTTCCCATTGCATCGATAATACGCAAAGCGTTGCGAGTTGATTTGTCAACATCTACATTGCCGCTAACTGTAGTAACAGCTAATACATTCAGTTTTGGATTGTTAAGTGCGATTAAGAGTGCTATAGCATCGTCTATTCCAGGATCCATGTCGAAAATAACTTTCATGCTGATACTATCTCAGCAAATATAATAAGTATTGATTAGCGCAGAAATATAATGGGCTTCCTTGAATTTGGATTAACTGTAGTTCTCATTTCAACTTCCGGTGTTTTATCTCCTGGACCATTATTTTTTGCAAATCTGATCTATGGAAGCAAGCACGGATACAAAGCTGGCTTGAAGTGCTCGTACGGTCATACTATAGTTGAACTGCCTTTGATCTTGCTGCTAGCATTTGGTGTTTTGAGTTTGGAAGCATTTCCAGCCTTTAAACCTACAATAAGCATAGTTGGTGGTATAACGCTAATAGCATTTTCAATTATTCAAGTAATTTTTACGCTCAAGAAAAAACAACACACTGTGCAAACTCGTTATGGCCCGCTACTCATAGGAATAATATTTTCTGCGCTAAATCCATTCTTCATAATCTGGTGGTTAACTATTGGAATGAAGATGATAACTGATGCCTTGATACTTGCATCTATGTTCGGTTTGGCATTCATGTTCATGACTCATATATGGATGGATTATGCGTGGTTAACTACTATTGCTCACTTGGCAAAGAAAGGTGTCAAAGTAATTGGTAGCAAGTATTATTCAATTTTGCTCTTGGCATTGAGTGGTGCTTTAATTTATTTAGGTGCTAACTTCGTATTAGAAGCATTCATTCAGTAATATATAATGTACCATTATCGTTATTTCTCTTGAATCTTAGTTAAGATAACTGGTAGCAAATTCTACTTTATTTTGCTACCGAGAGAAATTAAGCTCTTATCTATCTTGGATCTAATTTCATAATCGAACGAACTGGAGTATAGTTTTATAATATGTTCATGCAATAATTTAGTAAGATGCCGGTTTTTGGTGTAGAAGGAGGTCTGAAGACTGAAGATTTGCATGAACTTAGAGAACGCTTTGACTCCGTTATAAAGGGTGCTAAAAGAAATCCAGAAGATTTTGATGCTTACTACCAAAAAGAACTAAACAATATTGCAATTCAGGTGAAAGAACTGCCACATGGCGAAGCCTTGGAGACGGCACTGGAAATGGTAGAAAACGCAGCTAGGTTTGAACTGGTTAGAAAGGATCTTGTACGTGGTCTGCTTGATGGAACGATATAATTTATAGTATTCATTGTTTCGCATGTATTCTGATAACGTGGTGCATTAACTCTTCATCACTCTTGAATAATATACCACATGAAGAGCATTTGTAGACCATACTTTTTTCCTCTGGCATTTTTGTTTCCGTCATGCTCTTTGGAACCTCCGTCTGTTTCCTTTCTTCTACGCGCAATATAGATTTACTACGAATAATTGCTATCGTCCCACCAATTATTCCCAGCACCATTCCAAAGATAAAACCACCCATACCAAGAATGCTTACAGCAGAGAGTGCGATTATCATCATACCCCATCTTCTTGATTCTTGCGGACTTACTTTCAACATTATAGAAGTCGTTATCACAGCAGTACCACTGGATATGCCGACAACTGCGTAATTTAGTTGAAATGATTGGAACTTACCAACTGCCTCCCTTGAGTTAGGAAGAAAATCCGCTTCGAAAGGAAAGCCTGTAAAGAACCAGACTAATGATACAATGCCTCCTACTAAGATTATAATTCCTCCAAAAAGAGAGAGAATGAACTGAACGGATCTACTCTTGCCTTTCTGGAATGACATACAACCAATCTCGATGTATTATAATTATGGTATTTTTAATAAGTTTACTTGATGGCAATTGCGACTCCATCTCTGGCAGGAATTATTACCGACTGCATCTTCTTCATCAATAGTTCATTAAACTTAGCGAGTGCATCTGCATCCGCGGACCTACTTTCTAGAAGTACCTCGCCGCGCCACAGTGCATTATCAGCAATTAACAAGCCATTCTTGTTCAATCTATTAATGCACATCTCAAGATACTTCGGATAGTTCTCCTTGCTGTCATCAATGAATACGATATCAAACTTGCCTTTCAGCTTGGGTATCACTTTCATGCCGTCACCGTTGATAACCTCCACAGTCTTTTGAAGACCAGCTCTTGCGATGTTCTTTCTAGCCTCTTGTGCTGTATTCTGGTCTATCTCTATCGTTATGACCCTACCTTTTTGTTGCTTTACACCCAAACCAAACCAGATTGCAGAGTATCCTATTGCGGTTCCAATCTCTAAAATATGCTTAGCCCTTGATGTTCTTGCAAGTATATGCAGTAGCCTACCAACTAGAGGACCTATTATTGGTACATGCCTTGACTTTGCTACCTGCTCCAGCTCCTTCAGTATGCGTGGACTTTCTGGCAGGAGGTTGTAGATGTATTGCTCGATTTTCTCGTTTGTAATATAACTCATGCCTTATACTTTTCATGCAGAGGTTTAAGTTTTAGCAGTTTAGTCGTATGTGCGAGTTGCATCTATCCTCATTATGGACACATTTTTGCACATGGAAGACAATTTAGGCTTTTTCGGGCCTAGGAATCTTCATCGTGACGAAGATGAAATCATCTTCATCTGATACCTTTCTGAACTTCTTATCATAAAACTCGAACTCGTCGACGCCATAAAGATGCTTGTCCCATTGCGTGTGTATCTCATCCTTGTATCCCTTGCCAAAGTTCTTCTGCCTTCCGACTTCATGCATTAATACATGTGAAACCTTTGTGCAGTTTTCAAGTGCAAAGAACCTGTTCTTTTCTCCTTTACCATCGTAGTTCTTCCACAATACCAGACCAAAGTTATCTGTAAAGAAACCACAGTCACAGTCTGACCACCTAGGCCTGAAATAAGAGAGATAAAAGTGGTAATTTTGTGCTCCTTTTTCTTTATGATGTTTCATTAGATCAGTCATGCCAAATCTTAATCGCATAAGCACACCCTTCACGAGAACAAGAACATCTGTGTTGACTTTGTAGTACAAGCCAAAGTTCTTTCGTAACCACCATTGGTAAAATTTTGACATGTGATAAATGTAAGACCAGTCATCCTTCAGCCTCTCTTTCCATTCATCGTTTTTTGTTACGTAGATAAAGTGAAGGTTCATCTACCTTTTGAAAATAACAAATAGTAATAAATATGTTGAAACGATGGAGAAAGAAGAAAAATGAAAGAGTGAAAATATATTTTTGGTTTATTTCCCTCTTGAAACTTCGATTTCGATCGTAGACACGTTTCTTGTCCTTCCATCTTGGGACTGCATTTGTTCAGAACCAATCTTTACATTTGCGATTTTGTAGTCGAGTGTGTCCATTCTCTTGACGATTATTTGTGAGACGTCGACTGCCCTCGTTATGCTTTTGCCCCTCGCCTTTATGGTCACATTTGGTTCATTTGCCAATTGGACCAAAGTCGCTGTGACATAGGTCATCAGAGGTTTTTTTCCTACGAAGATCTCGTTTGAAGTCTTTTCCATGCCCACTTTATCCAGACAGGTATTATATAATAGTTTACCAATATGTTTCAAAATAATGTTTCATTGCTGTCGCTGCTGCTTTTTTGCCTGCCTCTCAAGAACAGCCTTGATTGAATCGGAATCTGGATTCGCTTTGATAGCTTCTGCAGCTTCCTTGTCCTCAACTTCATAACAACTTAACAATCCTTGTTCATCCTTAAAAAAAAGAAAGACCTTGTTCTGGTAGATGCAGGGATAAATTTTATCGACCTCCATCTTTTCTGTCTTGATTACAATTCCGTCCTTCTTTGCAATTACAGGATAATCATCACTCATCGATAGAATAAACAGAATACCGATATTTAGCCTGTAGACTCCGCTAGAATAATAAGTACTATGTCATTAAGCATAGATAATGTCATGGGATACTAATTCTAAAGAAAAGAACAAACAGAGAATAATTTTTCATGTAGACTTTGATTACTTTTTTGCGCAATGTGAGGAGTTAAGGAATCCTTCACTAAAGGGCAAGCCAGTCGTTGTATGTGTTTATTCAGCAAGAGGTGGTGACAGCGGTGCCGTTAGTACGTCAAATTATAGAGCCAGAGAGTATGGCGTTAGTTCTGGCATACCAATTAAGTTAGCTAAAAACAGGTTAAAGGATGTTTCTGATGCAAAGTTCCTTTCGGTTGATCATGAATATTACACAGAAATGTCCGATAAAGCAATGGCCATAATAAGAAAATATGCAGATAGGTTCGAACTCGTTGGAATTGACGAAGCATTTTTTGAAGCATGTGAAAAACTCGACTTTAAGAATGTGGGAGAGCTGATAAAAACAATAAAAAAAGAGTTGAAGGATCAGTTGCGTCTCACGTGTTCAATCGGTGTAGCACCAAACAAACTAGTCGCAAAGATCGCTTCCGACTTTAGAAAGCCTGATGGTTTAACAGTAGTCAAGCCTAAAGATGTACAAGCATTCCTAGCAAATCTAGATGTCGGGAAAATCATAGGAGTTGGCAAGAAGACGAAAGAGAGATTGAATGGGATGGGAGCGGAAACCATTAGCGAACTCGAAAATCTAGACATTTACAAACTTACTAAGGAATTTGGAAAGAAGATAGGAACTTACCTATACAACGCAGCAAGGGGTATCGATGAAGAACCTGTCCTAGAAAGTGAAGCAATAACTCAGATAAGCAGGATAACAACATTGAAGAAAAATTCGAACATTTTGGAAGAAATGCTTCGTGATCTGGAAACACTCTGCAAAGATGTTCACGAGTCTGCTATTGAACAATGTTTATCATTCAGGTCTGTAGGCATTACGCTCGTACTTGATGATTTAAGCATAAAAACGAAATCTATGAGTTTAAAATCACCTTCGACAAGTCTTGACGAGTTGCTAAAGGTTTCTAAAGCCCTACTCGAAGAAGCTCTTGACGAAAGTCAGCTGATGGTGAGAAGGCTTGGTGTTAAGGTTTCAGAACTGGTAAGCAGCAAAGGTCAGGATACATTGTCCAAGTTCATGGACAAAAAAACATAATTTTATTTTCTAGTAATGCCCAGTCTATTAGCAAGGTGTTTCAATCCATCTTCGCTGATCCAGTCAACAGTAAGATATTCCATTATTTCGTCATTGCTCATTCCTAATTTTCTTGCTTCATCAACCACAACCTGATAAGCTTCTATCTCCGTTTGTCTTTCGACGTAGCTGTAGCGCTTGTCATAGATGTCCCTGCCATCCACGAACTGCTTGACATGAACCAATTCGTGTATTATGTCAAGATACAAAGTTCTTTCATCAGCACTGTTCAGATGCTTCAAACCAACAACTACACAGCCATCCGAATCATCCACAAACATATAGCAATCATTGGTGACAAGTTTCAGCCTCACCTTGTTAAGAACAGAAGTCAGCGAACTTTTATCACCATAAACTTTCTGCAGAACTTTTACATCTTCAAGTCCGCTGAACACTTTGTTTATATCATAAAATCCCTCGCCTAGGTTGCGGTTTATTTGAAAGCCCAAGCCAACTACCTTACTTATTCGCTGATAGCTTTAAGCTTGCTTTTTTGCCCTCTACATACATGACAAGGAACAGATAACCAGCCAACCATGGCAAGAACATTATCTCGCCAGCAATTGAGTGGAATTCCTCAAACTCGGCAGTATTTGTGCTTATCAGCAAAGCAAAGAGTGATAGTGAAAATATCCTTATCATGTTAACTATAACCGTGCCGGTTGCGCCGATTGCAAAGTACATCAGCTTCCTCTTTGGCTCTATATTCATCTTGAAAAGAAATGCCAGCATTACGAGACTGTAGATGACCATACTATGCACACCAGCTGACGGCCAGAACACTTGCAATGCCATTGAACCATGCTCTCCCTGAAGCAAAAGCAAATTCGCTCTGGCAACTGCTTCACCAATTCCAAATATGTTTACGAACCAGGCATTGACCTGTAACATGTGAGGAACGACATATTGCAACGGTCCTAATGTGTCGTACGGAAAGAATGCGTCTAGTGAAAGTATTATTGCACTGCCAGTAAGGTAGATCGGACCTGCTGGTGCGATTCTAATAGCTTTTTTATCGTAAAGTATTACAAGCGCTGCTGCAACATACGCAGCCATAACAATGAAGTCCCACATCCACAGCCAGCTCTCTGGTAACCTAATACCGTATGTTGTAGCAGCATCGCTTATTGCAGTCCGTAAACCAAACTCAAGAAGCGTAAAGTAGGTTATAGTTGCTGCTGTCAACGGCAAAACTGCATACATACGTTTTCTGCTGACATCGAACTTTGTTCCGATAAGTTCTGCACCAATAAACGCAAGTGCAAAGAGAAATCCCCCACGCCCCTGATTCCAGCTCATGCTGAAAGTATCTGGTGCTAATGCAAATGTGTAAAGTATTGGAGATACAAGCAACAATGTTACGATTATGCTGCTGTACTTCTGGAATAT
>JBHICH010000024.1:0-24566 GCA_046759465.1 Nitrososphaerales archaeon | reverse complement strand
GTAACTTTCTTTGTGTCTGTATTGCTAGCATACAATATTCCTCAGTTTGCAGAAGCACAGACAAGTGCAGGATGTGATGAAGCGATATGCCATGTAAAGATAACAAAAGATGGGTTTGTACCAAAAAGGCTAATAGTGAAAGTAGGTACGACCATAGTTTGGACAAATACTGACGATCGTGGACATACGGTGACTAGCGGTTCACCAGGAGAGGTAACTGCACCATTGAAATCCGTACTTCTCGAGAAGGGTGATACCTATGAGTTCACCTTCCATCTTGCTGGCTTATTCCAAGGTAGCTACAAGTACTTTGATCAGGTCATAAAACATAAGCGTGGAGAAATAATAGTGGAACCTGAGCTAGTAAAGACGGAAGAGATACCTAAACGTAATACTACAAAGATAGATTTCACTGATCCCCAATCAGGTGTCAAGAAGGTTTCGTTATCAAATGGTAGCATAAAGAGCATGGAGATCGATCCTGGCTCTCTCAGCTTAATAATAACTTTAGAAAATGTAGAAGTTCGAACAGCAATAGAGATAACATTGGACAGAAACTTGATCGACGCTACAAGTAATGGCAAGGACGATCGTTTTGTAGTTCTATTTAAGGAAGGTGAAGGATTCTTTGATGAAATATCTTCTACACCTACAGAAAGAACGTTGCGAATAGTTGTGCCAAGTAAAACTATGCATATAGAAATACTAGGTACTCAAGTGATACCAGAATTTCCAGTTACAGTCATGGCGGTAATGGGTGTGACAATTACTACTGCTATAGCAGTAAGCAGATTCCAGAAGTGAAGATTACAAAGGAATTCCTTCGTAACTATATAAGCACACGATTCTTAGTGTTACTAAATTATGCCGCAAAGAAGGTTTAGTGCCATAATTCACTAACGAATGATTCATACCATTCAGGTAATGATACATAACTTAAATTTGTCAAAAACTTTAACATAAACTATAAGTGATGAATCTTTAGTTTGATGCTATCAAGTTGGTTAAGGTCAATAAGGATAAGGTTTCTTCTCGCTTCCGTAATAGCAGTTAGTGTAGGTTTAGCACTATCATGGTGGAAGTTCCAGCAATTCGATCTTTTTTATGCCCTGCTAACCTACGCTGGAGTTCTTTGCTTGCATGCAAGTGTTGATCTACTGAACGATTACTGGGACTATAAACGTGGAATAGACAAGTTAACAAAGAGAACTCCGTTCAGCGGGGGCACTGGAGTTTTGCCAGAAAATTTGCTAAAGCCATCTAGCGTTTACGCTGCTGGTTTGGTATTTTTGGCAATTGGGACATCGATCGGAATCTACTTTGTTGCTGTAAGAGGCATCACAATTGCAATAATACTTGCATTTGCAATTTTATCAATCTACTTTTACTCAACAAGTATAGTCAATGCTGGATTGGGTGAACTGTTCATTGCTATCAAGGGAGTGATGATCGTTCTAGGCACACTGTTTGTGCAAGCAACACAAATTACATTAGAACCTCTGTATGTGGGTGCAATAGTCGGACTGTTATCTGCTTCTGTTCTGTTTGTCAATTCATTTCCAGATTACGACGCCGATAGGGCAAAGGGTAGACGAACTTTGGTAATAATAATGGGAAAGAAAAAAGCATCGAATTTCTTCGCATTCTTTCCTTCTGTTGCATACTCCTTAATTGGAATCGGTATACTGCTTAACATGACAACTATTTATTCTTTAATTTGTCTCGCAGCCATTCCACTTGCAATCAATGCTGATAGAAAACTGAAACAAAATCATGATGATGTTAGTACGCTTATTCCTGCAATGAGTTCGACTGTTAAATTTTCAAGGTTGGCCGGCGCTTTACTTGCATTAAGCTTTATCCTGTAAGTATTTAAGACATCACTACAGGCAATATAACAAATTGATAGAAGGATTTGCCACAAAAGATGGTACGTCAAGATTTAAAGAAAAACATGAGGGGAAGTCAGTTGCACAAGGACACTTCAGATCTGTGAACGAACTTTATCTTTCGAGTTTGGGAATGGGAAGCTATCTCGGTGAGCCAGACTCCACTACAGATCAGTTGGTTAGTGATGCCGTGAATCTGTCAATAGAATCAGGTGCCATCAATGTTATAGATACCGCAATTAATTACAGATCACAAAAGTCAGAGCGAGCAATTGGCAAGGCATTAAAGAGGTCTATTGATCAAGATGCGATCAAACGTGATGAGGTTTTTGTAAGCACGAAGAATGGCTACATAACTAATGACGGAGATGTTAACATGGAGTTCTGGACCTACATTCATAACACACTAGTCAGAACTGGACTAATACAGGCTGATGATATCTCATCAGGTTATCATTGCATGAAGATCTCTTACCTAAATGACCAACTGGAACGCAGTAGAAAGAATCTTGGACTTGACTGCATCGATTTAATGTATTTGCACAATGCTGTTGAAGGTCAGGTTCAAGACATTGGCATGCAGCAGTTCATGAAGAACCTCAAAGAAGTTTTTGAATTTTATGAGCAGATAAGAAAAGAAGGAAAGATAAGACACTATGGAATGGCAACTTGGAACTGCTTCAGGGTGCCTCCTGGTAACATGGAATACCTCAATATCTTTGATGTTACGAGTTTGGCAAAAGAAGTTGGAGGGGAAAATAATGGTTTCAGGTATGTTCAACTACCATTTAACCTGGCAATGGATGAAGCCCTGATGCTAAAGAACCATAAAAACAATGGAGAGATGCTTTCGCTTATAGAAGCGACTGCAAGATTAAAGCTAGGTATATTCACAAGCGTGCCACTGCTGCAGGGAAGACTGCTTCATGAGAGTGCTGTGCAAAAATTTGGAAACATAGATTCAGTTGCAGTAAGATGTCTACAGTTTGTAAGGTCTGCAGGTGTAACTCCGCTAGTTGGGCACAAACGACTAAACCATGTGCGCGAGAACCTAGAAGTGGCTAAAATACCACCTTTCACTGAAAGCGAATTCAAGGAGTTGCTCTCAAAACTAACAAAAGTTCATTAGAAAATTCATTTTCTAACTTTATACAACACAAAGATTGCTATTGCAGCCAAAACTACGCCTAATCCGATAACGACCTGTAATGGTATCTTGCCCAGTTGCGCTATATCCGTTGGTTGCTCATACACTATTATCCCTTCAATAATAACATCAGCATATGTTTTTGTAGGGACGATCGCTATGCTTAAAACGACAAGTGAAGCAAGTGCTACAAAAACTAACGGAAATATTGTCGCCTGTTTATTTTTACGCACATATTAAGCAGTGAAAAAGCTTGGTATAAAGTTTGTGAAAAATGAAAGCATTTTTTAACTGCATAGTTAACCAATCTTTGTGCCAGTTACACTTGATAAGCATGACGTTGCAATCCTTAATGTTTTAATGAAGGATGCTAGACTATCCTATCGACAAATTGCCAACGAAACAACGTTGAGTGTACCAACTGTTAAGGCTAGAGTACAGCGAATGGTTGAGTTGGGCCTGATCACAAAGTTTGCACCAATCTTTGATGTTACAAAACTTGCCAAAAGTTTGGTTGCTATTATAACCCTAAAAGTTTCTGGCAAAAATGTTGATGAGGTCATAAACAAACTAATCACGTTTGAGTATGTAAAGGATGTGTTTTCAATAACTGGTGAGGGAAATGTCATGCTCAGGGTAATGGTCGACGACGCGAATGAATTACAGGAGTTCATTAACGGAGTTACACGGCAGATCGAAGGCGCAAGTCTAGTATCAAGCCAGATAGTTACCAAGGTGATCAAGAACGATCTTGGGATAAATGTTAAGCAGGGCATGACATTGAAAGCTACTTGCGAGTGGTGCAAGGGCGAGATAACGCGAAACCCCAGGCAACTAGCTCTCAAAAGCAGAACATTATACTTCTGCTGCAGTGGTTGCTATACATCATTTATGAATTTGAACTTTCCAAATATAAAATCAAGCAGTTTGGATTAATCTGTTTTTATCTTGTACCTTTGCTTTAAGAACTTGAATAGATCGTTGCCACATATCCACGGAAAGTCTGGTATTCCAACTACCTTTATGCTTCCATCAATTACAACTGTGGGAACTGATGTTACACCATAGTGTTTCATAGCTTGCTTTAACTCGTCATGCATCTTGTTTGTATCATGGATGATCAGATTACAATCTGCGCACTTTCCTACCGAAACTATATCTATAACATGTTTGCACACAGGACAATCCGCAGAAAATATTTCTATTTTGTGATGGGACATAAAGACATGTTGCTATGTTAAACTTTATCTAGTTTGCTATAATCCGTCAAGTCCAAAGCAGCACCACACTTGCAACGAACCTTGACCTTGTTGCCATCAAGCACATACTCGATGTTGTTTGTAACTTCTGGAGGATGCTTAACCGTAAAGCCTGAGCTGTGAAAATGCCTGAACATCTTTAACGGTTCTGTGTTGCCGTATTTTGCAACCAGACTTTCAAATCTCTGAACTGGATCTTGTTCGTCTTGCCGCCCCTCAGCCTCCTGTCCTTCCTGTTCCACCATATCTTCCTTATAATATCTAGTTATAAAATTCTATTTGATTCTAGCTTTGCTAAAGCTTAAATAGAAAATTCAAGCAGTGCCAATTATGCCAATAGACCCCGTCTGTGGCATTGAATTGGAAGAGGATGACGCTGTTGTACTGTCTCATGAGGGTAGGACATACTGGTTCTGCTGCGATGGATGTAAGAGAATATTTATGAAGAACCCTAGGAAGTACAAGTAACTCACAACTTTTTTGTTGTTAAACAGGTTTTATTGGAAATGCCCCGCAAGTCCTACAGAACCTAGAATCCTTCCTAACACATCCTTGACAGTCAGGACATCTAGCGTCACAATCGCTTTCCTTAGGTGCGTCAAAAAACTTCCTGTAAAATTCGTAGTATTGCAGATGCTCCTTATCGCGTATCTTCACTGAATCTATTGACGCATAGTCTCTAACTTTGTCGTTATAGTCATCATCATTTATGCTTGAGCTAAAGTGTTCTTTCACTGCACTTGTCCCAGCTCCCTGTTCCAGAGGCATCTTGATCCTCCATGCAACATCTTTTGTTATAAGATCCTCAAAACAGGATCGAAGGATCCACTTGCCCCACTTGACACTATTTTGCTGCTTGACCTTAACAGCAACTGGAATTCTCTTTGCAAATTCAACGAACTTCTGATCAAGAAAAGGTATCTTCACACTAACACTTAACTCCTTCCCTACAGCGACAGAGGAAAAGTGCATTATATCCCAGAGCTTTTTCAATTCATCCTCTAGTTTCTTTGCTTCAAGCCTTAGCAGGTAGTCGTAGCCAACGAAAAGTTCGTCGCCACCATCACCAGTCATCACAGCATTAAAGCCATTCTGCTTCAATGCTTCAATTGAAGCATAAAGAACAAGAGTATTCCTCACCTCCATTGGATCGAAAGATCGCATTATTCTAACAACATTCTCCGTCGCACCTTCCATATCGGCTAGGGTGAGTTCCTTTACTAGATGCTTAATTGAGTGCTTTTCAGCTATAAGTTTGGCATACTTCAGATCAGGTGCATTGTCATGGGTTACTGTTATTCCATGCAGATCGGTCATTCCTGCTGCTATACTGGCTATTATGCTGCTATCCAATCCTCCGGATAACAATACAGCATTGGACAAGTTCCTTATGACACTACCGGTAAGTGCTTCTCTAAGATCATCGCATTTATGCTCAAGCATTGTAACCTAGATGGGCACAGCGTGTTATTTTACGGTAATGGTAAAATGGAATGAATCCAGGTTATACTCCTTACGTTTTAGTTACATCAAATTTTTATAATTCACGTATAACAATTTTAGTGTATGAAGAAAGCGATTGTAAAGAGAAAAACAGGAGGGATGATCAGGGTAAGAGAGGGAAGGGGATACTCGCTTGCCGAACTGAAGGAAGTTGGTCTTGATGGCTTTAGAGCAATGCATAAAGGCATTCCTGTTGACAAGTTCCGGTGTACAAATTATCAGGAAAATGTTGAACAATTGAGTGTTATTTTAAAAGAAATTGAGGCTGAGTAATTAGTGAACAGGAAATAACGTTTATATAAATTGCAGTTTCGATTTATAACATGCTGTTACCATCAGAAATTGAATCCAAGACATTGATACCTACGGTTCGTGCTATCATAGCTAAGAAGCTATCTAATGAGCATTATCTAAAGGAAGATGAGATAGCAAAAATGCTGGGAGTCACTCAAGCTGCGGTAAGCAATTATGTTAGAGGTACGCGCGGCGATACTCAACTGGTCGAGAAATTAAGTGGTGTTCGTGAAGTTATGAGGATGATAGATGATATTACAAAGGACATAGCAACTCATAATACCTTTGGAGCATCTAGCATGGCAAAGTATATCGAGTTATTTAATTATATTAGACAAAGTTTGCTTATCTGTGATGTCCATCATGCTTTAGAAAAGGAAATCGATAAAGGCGTCTGCAAAACATGTGAAAGTGACCTTTTGAAAGGAAATTAAAAAATAGATATTTCATAGAGTTATTCTTCGTCCGTTATTGCCTTCTAAATTGCTATACCTTTCGCCTTTACGGCAATTTGTCCTTTGTGAATGTGTTAATCGCATCTATTGCGTAGTTTGTTATTGGATCTTGCCAATAAAATCGTCTGCAGATATAACTGCTAACTAAATTTCTTGTTATTTAAAGTTCTAAACTGGAAATTCTTAACCCATCTTTACTTGCTTCCAGTGTCAAGCTACAGCTATCCAAATCAAGTGTGACTCGGTATACACCATAACGCGACATCGAGCATGATATTTTATTTATCTTCATGTCTTTCAGGCTCTGCAATGCTTTGTTCACCTGGTCAATAGATTCAAGCATCGAAGAGCCTGAAGGAAGTCTTTTGAAAAGGCTAATTGCAATGCTTTCAACACCGAAACCGTGCCTGTTGTATATGCTACCGCTTTCAAGCCCACTTTTGATTACTTCGTCAATTACGTTAACATCTTCATCGTCTATCGTACCATTTTCTATCTTTGCGATCATTTTCTGGTTGATCTTTGAGTTGCTCTTCACCTCACTTAAAATAAGGTCTTTCTCCTCATCCGTTAATTCCATAATGATCTAACCCTGCTTTGAGAATCTTGCCAACGTATTATCAATTACAATACCTATCTGCTGCAAACCATACCTCATTGAAAATTCTTTAAATGTCTCTCCATCACTATGCCCATCAAGGTAAGTCCTTAGTAGTGATTCTATTACATAATTAATGTATCTACTTGGTATCCTAGGTCTTACTCGTTCAGCTACTGTTGAATATTTGCCTGTTGAACCACCTATCATAAGATCAAAAGCTTCCTCCATCTTTCCGTCAACCTTTGTACTTGAGCCTTGCAGACCTATATCAGCTATCCAGTGCTGGGCACAAGAGTGCGGACATCCTGACGCATGTATTCTTACATCTTTCAATTCTTCAATTCTATCTTTGAACTTTGATTCTAGATAATCTGTTAGTTTTTTCATACTGAACTTTGTTTCTGTCACTGCAAAGTTGCAGAAAGGCAGACCTGTGCAGGCTATAAAGTTGGATTTAAATGGTGAAGCAGTGACTGGCAGACTGAGCGATGATAATCTTTCACTAGCACTGTCTATGTTCTCCTTCCTAACATTAGGTATTATGAAGTTCTGTTGAACAGTTAATCTCAACTCCCCACTTCCGTACTTGTCAACTAGATCTGCAATTGCAAATAGTTTATCTGGACTTAATCGTCCTGATGGAACAGGAACACCCATGAAGTAAAATTCTTCCTGTTTCTGTTTGTGTATTCCAGTATGGTCGTTCAAGACCTTAGGAGCATCATTAACATCATTGTAATCTTCTAGCTTTCTTCCAAGTTTGGTTTCAATAGCCTCTCTAAACTTTGGCATACCCATATCTTTCACCATCCATTTCAACCTTGATCTCGTCCTGCTCTCTCTATACTTTGGTGCATCACGCCAAATCTCGGTAATTGCTCTTGCTACTTCTTCTACCTCATCCATTTTAACAAATACATTAGCCGGCTTAGAGAGCATCGGAGGCACTCCAAGACTTCCACCGACCCACAAGGAGAATCCTAGTTCTTCTGAACCGTTACTCTGTCTATTGACACCTAAAAATCCAACACAATTAACTTCAGGTCGTATACATCTTCCCTTGCAAGAAGTCACACAGATCTTATACTTCCTAGGCAGATTGGAATATTTAGGATTGCCTAAGAATATACGAGTTATCTTGCGCATCGTATCTTCTGTATCAAATAATTCGTCCTCATTAAAACCAGAAACAGGACAAGTCGTTACATTTCTAGCACCATCTCCACAGGCACCAGTTGTAGTCAGACCAATCAGCTTGAACATTTCAAAAATTTGAGGTATATATTGAATCTGCATATAATGCAGTTGAATATCTTGTCTTGTAGTTATTTCTCCATCGAAGTTTTTACCAAACTTTTTGGAAACCTCAGCAATTGTACGTAATTTTTGTGTGTTCAAAATCCCTCCAGGTATCTTTATTCGCATCATGAAATATCCTGCATTTGGGTTGCGCTTCTTGTCATCATGATAAAGTCCATACCACTTTAGTCGCTTTATATCATCCTTAGTGATGATTTGAAAACCCTCTTGTGCATATCTGGGAATATCATTGATTACCTGGAGTCCATCTTTTTCTTTCTTGATCCTCTCTTCTTCATTCATAATAAATTATAACCCCGTTTTATCGTATTTAAAGTATGGCTGATGAAATTGTTAGCAACAAAATAAATTTAAAATCGATTAATCTTCCAGGAACCATTTGAGCGGAATATCCTGATAGTGACCATTTGGCAAAATCCTTCTTAAGGAAATTGGTAAAGCTTTCTGCTCAAGCTCAGTATCAGCCATTGTAAGCGAATCCCTTACGCCTTCTGAAACTGGCAAAAATGGTGGTGCCCCAAGCGAAAGCTGCAAGGCTCTTGCGCCGATTATTCTTGCCTTTTCAAATTTTGTAAGTCTTGGGGGACCCACAATAACCTTCATTGCCTCCTTTGGCTTCAGTTCCCTCAACTCCTGCTCGATCTCCCCAGATCTCACCTCTTCCACTGGCTCTGTAGTTCTTTCCAGTTCTTCTGTTTCTATAACCTCTAGAGGTTCTGTAACTTCGGCAACTTCTGTTACTGTTACTGGTTTAGGGATTTTTTCCTTCTTACCCTTTGATCTCTTGCTAGAGTCAGTTTTTGTCTCTGATTCAGTCTTCTCTATACCTTCTGTATTAGGTTCTTTTTCCTTTACAACTTTTTTAGAAGACTTGCCCTTAGCTGCCAAGAATATTTGCTGAAGTAATTATAATCTAAATAAATGTTGCGAAATAAATGTACTTCTCATTTTTCATAAGTAAGAGTCTTAAATACGCCTAAAAAGAATGAGTACTCATGCCAGCAGGTTCTGTATCCAGAACGAAATTGCTTTTAGAGCTAAAAGGAAAGGGCGATTGTGAATGCGAATTGGCGAGGCATCTTGCACCTTTAACAGTTGGCAGTTTGTTAAGAGCAATACCAGTAGAGGGGAGAGCTCATAGATTTGAAGACAAATTTGTTTATTTTGAAACTGGGTTAACTATTGGTATGGAAAAACAAAGGCGATATTTCAAAAGAGGAGATCTTGCGTTTATGATAACAAACGGCTCCATATGTGTATTTGTCAGAGATAGTTCAGCAAGTTCTGGTCTGAACCCCATCGGCAATGTAACATCAAATCTAGAATTGATAGAAAACTCTTCTCTTGGAGATGTTTTACTGTTAAGGCAGGCTTAACTTGCTTATTACTTCTGTGGTTCCTGTTGTGGTTGTTGCAGCAATTCGTAAACCTTGTGACCACTGTAACCGCCAACACACCTAACAGAACCCTCTGACTCTAATGATCTTATGAAGGCATTTGCAATAGATATTTTCACACCAAGGTTTCTTGCAAGTGCATGTGGTGTAATTGCCTTCAAACCTGAAAGTGCTTTGAGCCCTTCCTTTTCATCTATTATAACTGATATCTTGGCCCTTTGCTGCTTTGGTCCACCCTTAACCTTTTTCTCTTCCTTCTTTTCTGTTTGAATTTGAGGGGATGAGGTTTCCTGAGCTTTTGAAGATGCTGAAAGTGATTTTTTCTTTGTTCCACCCATAGCTTAAACCTTACAGAACCAACTTATTAACCTAACAATGATTATCATCTTTTGCTGAGTTCATACTTTTATTTGGGAACGATATGATCACTAATGAATGGATTACTCCGTAATTGTTGATACCTTCGAAATGATGGAAAAAACAACAAAAAGGTTAGAGTTGACCGATTATCTGGCTAAACTTTTGAAATCCACGCCATCTCAATTGATCGATAAAGTCATCTATCTGATGCAGGGCAAGTTGTATCCAGATTACATGGGTATTGAGCTTGGTGTTGCTGATAAGCTAGCTTTAAGGGCGGTTTCAGTTTCATCTGGGTTGAGCAGGGACAAGATCGAACAGATGTATAAGGATACTGGAGACATAGGTGGTGCTGCTGAGCTTGCATTAAAAACAAAGGCTCAAACGACATTGTTTTCAGAGCCGATCACATTAGAAAGAGTTTACTCAACATTGGACAAGATCGCAGGTCTTAGTGGAGAGGGCTCTCAAGATATGAAACTCAAGTATATCGGAAGCTTGCTAAATGATTCAAAGCCAAGAGAAGCTAGATACATACTGAAGATAATAACTGGAAAGTTAAGACTTGGAATTGCAGATTATACTGTTTTAGATGCGTTAGCTATTGCGTTTACCAGAGAAAAAGAAAATAGGGTCGTGCTGGAAAGGGCTTACAACATAACGAGCGACCTTGGCTCAGTTGCAAAAATGATTGCAACAAAAGGATTTAATGCTGTCAGTGCGATGAAGATCGAAATTTTCAAGCCTATAAGACCTATGCTGGCAGAAAGGGTTTCAACTGCTGAGGAGGCACTTCAGCGAACCGAGGGTAAATGTGCTGCAGAATACAAGCTTGATGGCGAGAGGTTGCAGATTCACAAATCTGGAGATGAGGTAATGCTCTTTTCAAGAAGACTGGAAAATATAACAAACCATTACCCAGATGCAATTCAAGCGATAAACGAATTCGTGAGTGCCAAAGATGCTATACTTGAAGCCGAAGCTGTTGCAATTAACCAAGACACTGGGGAGTGCTTGCCTTTTCAAGATCTGATGCACAGAAGGAGAAAGTATGCAATCGAGGAAGCTGTAAAGGATTATCCTGTATCGTTAAATTTTTTTGATGTTCTGTATCTGAATAAAAAAGACTGCACCAAACTGTCATACACAGAGAGGAGGAACTTGCTCGAGAAAGTGATAAAAGGTGATTCAAACGTCAAAGTTGTTCCAATGATAACGACGAGTGATAAGAGGAAGATTGAAAAATTTATGGAAGAAGCGATCAGCGAAGGATGTGAGGGCTTGATGTTAAAGCACTTGAAGAGCAACTACAGAGCAGGTGCAAGAGAATTTGCATGGGTCAAGCTTAAGAGAGAATACAAAGGCGAGCTTGTGGATACTTTGGATTTGGTAGTCGTTGGCGCGTTCCATGGCAAGGGCAGGAGGGTTGGCAAGTACGGCGCGTATCTGCTTGCGGCATATGATAGAGAAAACGGTATGTTCAGAAGTGTGTGCAAGGTCGGAACTGGATTTACAGATGAAGACCTTGCAAACTTTTACTCGATGCTCAAGCAGCATATGATCGCACACAGACATGCCAGGGTTGACTCTAAACTAGAAGCAGACGTCTGGTTCGAGCCCAATGTTGTTATTGAAATTATAGGGTCCGAAATAACGCTGAGCCCGTTGCACACATGTGGAATGAATGCGATAAGAGAGAGTAGTGGTCTTGCGCTAAGGTTTCCAAAATTCACCGGAATAGTAAGAGGTGAAAAAAGTTCAGATGATGCTACGACTGTTGACGAGGTAGTAAATCTTTACAAGAAACAACTGAAAGTGGCAAAGGAAGATGCTGTTGCAGAAGAGCGATAGATATAACAAAATATTTTGCAGAAAACACAGGAACGATTATTAAATAGATTAACACGTAGGTGTACATTATGTATAGTGGGGAGTTAGAAGTCCAGGCTAAACGCAAGGCTTTGGCTGTTCTGCAGGATGAAATCACAAAACTTCTAAGCTCTGCAAGGGATCTTTCGTCAGTTTATTCTCTTTTGATAAAAGCTGATTCTAGGGGTCTGCAAGTTTACCTGGATAGAATGAGAAATACTGAAGAGGATGTTGAAAATCTTAGGAGAAAGATCACAAGGGATGTTTCTGAAATTGGAAGCCTGATGGTGAACAGAGAAGATATTCTTAGAACAGCCTACTTGATGGATGAAATTGCTGGTCACATAAGTGGTATTGCGTTCCGGCTATCTACCATTAGACCATCTGTTTTGAAGAAGGAGTTTGATACTGAAATTCAGTCTTTGATAGATATGGTTGTTGAGGAATTGTTCAAGTTAAACGAAATGGCTAGAGCTCTTAGCATAAATCCTCTCGCCGCAATTGAAATTGCACCTGCTGTGCAAAAGTTGGAAAGGCAGGTAGATGACAAGTACAGAGCTTTGATTGTAAAAACACTAAATGACGTTAATAGCGTGAAGGATATGTTGTTGCTCAAGGACGTTATCGAAGGAATAGAAGATATGTCGGACAAATGTCTGGAAGCTTCTGATTCTTTTACAATTCTTGCATTAAGCATGTAGTTATATGAATAAAATAAAAGGGGAACTTGTAGAGAACAGAATAGTTATTTGGGATCTAGAACAATCAAGAAATCTATTCAAGCAAGGATTTTATGGCAAGCCGTTGGGTGTGCCAAAACCAAAGGGTACAGATTTCAACTCTCCATTAATTCTTGATTTGATTGAGGGTTACTATCTAGCAAACAACGATAAATTAACTATCTATAAAAGAAATGAACACAATACAGTTTCAATTAAAAAGATGGATAGTATATGCAAAACTGAATATGTAGATTTTGCGAACAAATATTTGGTCTTTACAGAATTGAGAAGAAATGGTTATGTGGTTACTCCAGGCATAAAGTTCGGCTGTGATTTTGCTGTTTACGAGCACGGACCTGGGATAGATCATGCGCCGTATCTTGTGCAGGTTGTGAAGTCAGATGATATGTTAACTGCAACGGCAATAATTCTTGCCGGGAGGTTAGCAACCACTGTTCGAAAGCAGTTCATACTTGCTGTGCCAAGATTAAGAGAGAAAAAAGTAGAATTTGTATCGTTTGATTGGTGGAGAGCTTAATTTACAAAATTATTGTGTAGAAACAGTTAATTCTGACAAATAATTCTTCACATGACCTGCAATTATGTTGTAGGCCTCTAGAGCTTTTTTGCTAATCTTGATCTTGTATTCAGGTTTCCAGTCGCTGTAGATCCTTATACCATTTTCAGTCGGATCTATGTATATGTCACCTTCTTGCAACAAAATTTCTATCAATAATGCCCTTAGGTTTGTATCTTGGTTCAACTTGTCGGCAATAATTCCTCCTTCCCACCATGCGTCAATTACTTGCTTTTTGATTATCCCTTTGCTCCTCTTTATTGTTCTGGCTATAAGTTGGTTTTCAAAAGCTCTTCCGTTGCCAGAAATAACAAAATGTATCTGGTAATACGGAAGTGCACCATATAGAGGAACAAATTCGGGCATTAGCCTAACCTCAGGAGATGAATGTGATCAAAATACTGGCCCTTCACGTTAATACAACCAACATTATCAACCATGCTTGATCTCCCACTAAAGCAAAAGCTGTAGTAAGGTTTCTTTTCAATATCCAACTTTCCTAAATCAATTAGCTCAACATCTTTGCCCAAACTCTTCAGATGCCCAAAAAACACCTTTCGCACATCTTCAGTTTCTAGATAATCTTCCTCTGCTTCCATGTTCAATAGGCATATTACTCCGACAAATAAAGATTTCAAATTTCAACCCGTTAACATTTATTAATCGTAGAAAGGTGCAAATCTTAATGGTTGAACAGTCTTTCCGCACATCGTTATCCTTCGACGAACGGGTTGTAGCTATCACTGGTAGTGGTACTGGTATCGGTCAAGCAATTGCGAAAAAGTTTGCTGAGCATGGTGCAAGTATAATCATAATGGGAAGAAGGAAGGACCCGTTGGATGAAACTACTAATATTTTGAACAGAATAATCAAGAGTGTTGGTAGTTCAGGAAGGGTTAGATCTTGTCCTGGCGTTGATGTAAGTGATGAAGAAGGCATAAAGCAGATGTTTGAGGATGTAAAGAAAGAGTTTGGCAAGGTCGATATACTGATCAACAATGCTGGGGTTTCTGGTCCAGTAAAGGTGTTTCCAAATGCAAAGTTTGAAGATTTCAAGAATACAGTTGCAATACATCTTACAGGAACATTCTGGACCACAGTTCAAGCATTAGGGCTGATGCAGAAGGGCAGCAAAGTGATCACAATAGCAACCTTCTTTGCTGAAGAAAGACCATTTGAGCAAAGACCCTATAGGTTCAGGACGCCGTATACATTGGCACAGGGAGCCAAGAATAGGCTTTCAGAAGCTCTTGCATGGGAGTTAACAGATCGAGGCATACGGGTTCTATGCACCAACCCCGGTCCAGTGCATTCAGACAGAATATACAAAACTGTCTATCCAAAAGCTGCGGCAGAATACGTTAGGATAGGGGGTTTCCCCAATCTCACGCCAACTGAGATTGATATGGTCAACACTGCAATTTTGCCATTGCTTGGTGAAGCAGATGATGTTGTTAACAATGGAATAAACATGGTTACTCAAGAAATTCTGAAATCTAGAGAAAAGGGCGACACTAGCGAATTGGTAAAAACAGTTAAAGATATGCTTTCAAAAGTGCAGAACGTAGCGGAAAAGATCCGTAACAATACAAAGAGTATGATAGTTGATGGTGAATTTCTGTCGCAGGAAGATTTGGCAGAGCTCATACTTGATTTTTCTGACGATCATGTTAGCAAAACACTGCATGGAAAGATCGTGCCTGCTGATAGGGTATTTTATCCTGTCAAACCATTGGTTGGCATGTATTTACCTTACACGAATGGTAAAAGAGAACTAGCTGGGAAGTGTGTAGTATTCACGGGGATGACTGGTGATGCAATTTCAAGAGCGAGTGAAATTTGCGGTTCGCTTGCAGCTTCAGGTGCAAAAGTTTCTTTTATGTTCGCAAAAGATTTGGACCAATCTAAACCAATCAGTATAAAGGAAAAGTTTGAAGTAGATTTTATGAATGAAGGCAAGGTTAGAGAATCGTTTAGGAGGATAGCAGATAATCATGGAAAGATAGATTGCGTTGTGCACTTTACTGGCGGCATGGATCTTAACAAGAAGTTGTCAAACTTGTCTAGAACGGAATGGGATGCGCTTGTTGATCAGTTCATAAACATCCCAGCATTGGTAGCGAAGGAATCTATAAATGTCATGGCACCAAATGCAGTTGAGGAGCCTGAAAGGTTCAAGACAGCTAAAGGAAGGATAGTTATTGTTGGGCCTGATGCACCAACAGATAGAAAAGCTCCAGGTGAAATAAAGGCACGAGCTGAGGTATTTAGAGGCGCCTTAAGGCCCTTTACTGCAACTGTGAATGCAGAACTTGATGAGATACTGAGCTCATCTCTTAGAGTTTATCTTCTGCTTCCAGGAAGTGTTGAGGGAGGAGATGTTGATACGAAACGCCTTGGTGAATATATTTCCTATCTAGCCGCTAGCGAGACTGAACATACTCAAGTTATCTATTACCCAGATGAAGCGAAGGTTAATCAGTAAGCAAATCAATTATGAATCTGGCAGCTACTACAAATAGTGCGTTTTGCAAAGTATTCTATCAACAGTAGTTACTGTTTTATTGCTACAAACTTAATCATTGCAAACTAAATCAACCAAGTTTCAGTTCAACTGAGATCAGTCAAAGATTTTATAGAACGATGAATTGTGTAGTCAAGAGAAGCATTGAGAATAGTGCTAATCGGATTTGGTGTTGTGGGACAGAACCTTGCCAAGTTGCTACTGTCAAGAAACGAAGATCTTTATGCTCTTTACGGCATGAAGCCCAGAATAGTCGCAGCAGTAGATAGCAAAGGTTCAGCGCAATCAAACTCTGGTTTGGAACTGCAAAAGTTGCTTGATGTTAAGAAGACCAAAGGAACTGTAGCAAAGTATGACAATAGCGCAAAGAAAGATGTGACAGCAATAATAGAATCTGTTGACGCGGAAGTTGTTGTAGAAGCAACCCAAACAAACCTGAAGACTGGTGAACCTGGAATGTCGAATATTACAACTGCGATAAAGAATGGTAGAAATGTGATCACAACTAACAAAGGACCATTAGCACTTGCGCTGCCATCATTGATCGAATTGGCAGAATATAATAATATAATGTTAAGATTTAGTGCAACAGTCGGAGGTGGCACTCCTATACTTGAATTTGCAAAAAGATGCTTGAAGGGTGACAGGATATTATCATTCAGAGGAATACTTAACGGAACAACGAACTACGTACTCAGTAAAATGGAAGAAGGATTGAGCTTTAATGATGCATTAAAGGATGCAATGAAAAATGGTTACGCGGAAGCTGATCCATCGCTTGACATCGATGGTTACGATGCTGCAGCAAAATTGGTAATTATGGCAAACTGGGTGATGGGAATGAAAGTCACGATGAAGGATGTCAACTTCACGGGAATAAGAAAGGTTAATGCTAATGATATGAAAAATGCGTTAAAGAACCATAATGCGATAAAACTAATCGCTGCAAGCAATAAAGGATTGACTGTGAAGCCTACCGAAATCGCGCAGAATGATCCATTATGCGTTAATGGTACACTTAATGCTGTAACATTCTCATCAGAATACTCAGGGCAGCAGACGATAATTGGTAGGGGAGCGGGGGGAATGGAAACAGCAAGCGCAGTGCTAAGAGACCTCATAGAAATAAGAGAGGCCATGGGCAAGATTTGAGAAGGTATACGTTATCAAAAAGCGATTCATCAGAGATTACAAAGTTTGTAAGTGACAAGTGGCCCAAGAATGTTGTTCCTGAGAAACTGAAGAATATACAGGTTATTGAAATTGAAGATAATAAGAGGATACTTATTGAAGAAAACTTCCTTGCCGTAAAGATCAATCACAATGTTTTACCACTTCTTACAAATAAAGATATTCTGAAATCATTTCCAAGTGTAAGTGTTGATATGGGTGCTGTAAAGTTCGTTTGCAATGGAGCAAAGGTTATGCGCCCAGGCATAGTGCAAATGGATGAGTTCAAAAAAGAAGATATAGTAATCGTCAAAGACAATACGCACGGGAAGTACCTCGCCGTTGGTGTGGCATTAGTCGACAGCAAAGAAGCACGAGCAATGAGCAAGGGTCCTGTTGTTGATAACATGCACTACATAAGTGACAAGTTCTGGGAAGCATACAAAGTAAACAAATAAATGTGTAGATTAGAACTTTATTGATTCTTCCTTGCTGCCGTTCCTTGTTATGACCAGAATATCAACACCATCTCCACTTGCAGCATCTCTTGAAACTGCCGATCTTATTGATTTAACAGCCAACTCCTTCGCATCCTTCTCCGTCATACCTGACTTGAAAGCTGTCTCTATTACGCCAATAGCGATCTCTGCACCAGTCCCTGCAGCAGCAAAATCGTCTGGTAATAGCGAGCCAAGCGGATCAAGCGTGTATATAATAGGCTTGCCATTTACGCCTCCAATTATTACTTGTGTCAAGAATGGGAAGTATCTCCTTTCGAACAGCATTACAGATACCAACTTTGCAATGGAATTTGGCGGCATTTGTCTCCTAGATTCCAATGCTCTAATCTTCGCAAGTGCCTCTATCTGCCTAATGAGAATCTGCATATCAGCCACCATACCTGCACATGCAGCACCTACATGATCTGTTATGCGAAAGGTCTTCTTGCCGCTCTTGCTAACTACATACGTTCCAAACGATATCCTCTTCTCAGCTGCCAGCACAACTCCATTGTTAAATGTGATTCCAACAGCAGTAGCACCGGGCATGAATTGTTCAAATGCCATGATACCTTAAGTCTGTAAAGTGGCAAATTTAGTCCTTTCTATTATTTCTTGAGGCTGTCGAACTTTTTCATAACATTCGTCATCTCATCAACGACATCAGTAGGCAATATATGCAGACCAAGTTTCCTGTATGCAAGATCACCAGCTGTTCCATTTATGTATGCCCCAGCTACTGAGGCATCGAATGGGCTCATTCCCTTTGACATCAAACCAGCAACCAGTCCCGATAAAATGTCACCAGTTCCTCCAACAGTCATTGCGCTGTTGTGAGTTCTGTTAACTGCAACTCTGTCGCCATCAGATATAACATCAATCCAACCCTTCAATAACACAGTAACCTTGTGCTTAGCAGCAAACTTCTTTACGTTTTCAATTCTTTCCTTTTCACTCTTACCAACATCATTGTTGAAAACACGCTTAAATTCTCCAGCATGCGGTGTGAGCACAACCTGCCTTGTTGAAATTGAAGGTAAGGCATCGGGTACTATTGTGCTGGCATCAAGTAGGATCTTCGTATTCATTTCATTCAATTGTCCTATCAAATTGATCAACGCACCAATCTTGGCAATGCTCATTCCCATGCCAATCGCAGCCGCACCAACGTTCTTGGGGAGCATTGCCTTTAGCTTGTTCACGCTTCCAACTGTCAGTTTGTCATCTGGCAGCGGCAACACTATTATGCTAGGCGAGTAAGAACGTAATGCTATAGAAATAGATTTGGGAACTGCAACGTAAGCAAGGTCTACTCCGCTTCTCATTGCAGCCAATGATGCCAGTAGTGGAGCACCATGATAGATTTTGCTTCCTCCAACTACAAGCACAATACCATTATCGCCTTTTTTAGACTGGCTTGATCTTGCAGGTATAAGCTTTGCAACTAAACTCCTGCTGGTTACTAAGGGCGTCATCCCATCACTTTGGATAAACCTTCCTAGCAAAGACTAGATAAGCTGTGTGTCCGATCATCCTGAAGGAAGGTCTGGTCATGCCTTCCCTAGCCTCTATATTCCTAATAATTGTCTCCGAGCACTCGATGTCTGAATAATTGCTCTCCCTCAAAGCAGTCACCAGTTTCTCGATCTGGTTCATTGTTGGGCATATAGCAACAAAGCAACCGCTTCCCTTCAGTGAGTCGTGAACTAGTTTTACAACAGTCCATGGATCTCCAAGATCAACGACTGAAAGATCAGCGTCTTTGACTTCAATACCATCTCTAATATCGTGCTGGTTTATGGTGACAAACTTTGCCAGACCGACTTTTTCGATGTTCCTCTTAGCAACTTCGATGAATTCGGATCTGACATCGTAAGAGTAAACATGCCCATGGGGCTTAACTATACTTGCCATAAATGTTGTTAACGCTCCACTTCCAGTTCCTATCTCTAAAACAATAGAACCGCTACTCAAACCAGTCCTCGCAGCCATGTATCCCAAATCCTTTGCATACACTATCTGCGTCCTTCTTTCGCTCTTCATTATAAAATCGTGTATTGTAGGCTTTAGCAGGTAGACATCCTTGTCCTCGGTTGTCTTTATACACTCTCCGTAGTCCAGACCGATTATTGCATCAAGATCAATTATGCCAAGGTGTGTGTGCATCTTCTTGCCTTTAACAACCTTGGTTAACCACTTCTTCCTAGCTGTATGGAATAGTAGTACGTAAGAGCCCTCCTCTATACTGTTCAACGTGCTAACAAAACACACTTAAAATAATAATGTAGCTTTTAGACGACGTCGTCTTCGGATAGTCTTTGGGCCAGCCTTCCCTTTAACTTCACGTTAACTTTAAAGTCTTCAGGTCTAATGGTATCTCTTGTGATCCTTTTGATCACCAAGGCACACCTATTTCCTGGGAGCAACTTGTTCCGCTGGCAACCTGCATAAGCACATGAAGGACCTAAGCAAGGTTGCTCTAACCATTCACACCAAAGAATATTTCCTCTTGGCTGTAAAACATTCTTAGCGCATTTGAACCAAATACATTTTGGCCAACAGAAACCGTCTTTATCTGGACCCTCTACCTTCATGCTAACTCTTTTCCAGATGCTCTAGTCAGCACCTATTTAATATTACAAAAACAACGATTAAAGTCTTTTGCTGTCAGTGAATGTTAAAAACGCCCTAGAAAGGACTTCACATCTTCTCTAATCCGTCTATTCCAAGTAGATTTAACGCATTTTTTATAGTGGCCACAAATGCCTGAACGAGTTCAAGCCTTGCTTTGACTAGGTTGGCATTCTTCTCGTGCAAAACTGGAACCTTTTCGTAAAATGCATTGAACTGTGTTGCCAGTGAATACGCATATCTAGCAATTGACTTTGGTGATAAATTAACAGCAGCGTCTTCAACGTGCATTTCGAACTTTGATATTTCTTTGATCAATGCAGCTTCATGTTCGCTCTTCAGCATCGCTGCTAGATCCGGATTGACTATGATATTTCCTTCAGGCGCCTTTTCAAGTATCCTGCAGGCTCTTGCATGTGCATACTGTAGGTAAGGACCTGTGTCGCCTTCAAGATTTAATGATTCGTTGATATCAAATGTTATTGTCTTGTCAAGATCCTGCTTTATCATGTTGTATCGTATCGCACCTATCGCAATACTCTCTGCGATCTTGTCTAGACATGCATGATCCGCGTCTGCATTTCTCTGCTTGGCTTCTTCATACGCTTTATTGTGCAGCGCAGTAAGCACATCATCTGCATTTACATAAATGCCCTTTCTGCCAGACATATGCGCAAACTGTTTTTCGCCAATCTCTACCCCAAGCGTTCTTGCAGTATCAGCACTCAGAGTAACAACTTCATAGCCTAAATGTAAGTATCTTTCTGAACCTGCCTCAAGCATTGCAAGTACCTTTGAAATTATGTTCTGCAACCTGCTCTGCCTACTATCGATGACAGTTATAGCTAGATCTGCACCATGCAATTTTGGATTTCCATTTTTATGAGAATCAAGACTAGTTGCCCACAACGTGGTGTTATCAGGCTGGGTTGAGTGCTTGTAGTAGCTGAACGGATCTGGAACGAGACCTATCTTCCATGCTGCGTAAGGAATGTCTTTTGCAATGTATGTTGCAGTACCATCGCTCCTGAGCAGAACCTTTTCTTCGCCTTCTACGCCGGTTTTGATTATCAAACACCCAATATATTTGGAATCTGGATCATCTTCAACCTTTACAATATCTTTCTCCTTAATAGCATTGAGCACCTTTTCCCAGAGCTTTGATTCTATTATCTGCGATTCGAAGTTTATGCAGTCGTATCGAACCTTTAGTCTCCAGCAAGTTTTCAGCTGTTCGTCAAGCACTCTGCTTGTTATTTCTCTGGCAAACTTTGCTGTTTCAGAATCCGAGTTTTCAATTTCCCTCAGTATATGCCTTCTCTTGTCAGCGAGACTATGGTTCTGCTCATACATTTCATTTACCTTAACATAAACAACATCACCACAGTAATGGTCGAACTTTTCACTTGACTCGATTGGAAAGTTTGCAAACTTGAATCCAACTATTATGTCTGCTACCTGTAAGCCTGACTCATCAACATAGTTGAGAACATAAGCATTATGATTTGTATACTTCAATATTCGATAGACAGAGTCGCCAAGAACAACGTTGCGTACATGACCAATATGTAATGCCTTGTTTGGGTTTACACTGGTATGCTCTATCAACACGTGTTTGTTCTTACCGATATCAACTGCTCCATAATTTCGATCTTTAGATGTTGATAGTGTTTCATATGTTAATTTTGTATAGTTCACTTTGAAGTTCAAGTATCCTGCTGGATGTGGCTCTGCTGAGCCTATCATTGAATCCTTGTGTGTATTAAGATACAGTTTGATAATCTTCTCGTAAATTTCCTTCGCCAAATCAGAAGGTTTCTGCCTTACCTTCTGGCTAAGTTGGAATGCAATGTTACTGTATACATCACCATACTCTATTCTAGGAGGTTCAGCGACAGCAAAGTCAATACTGGGATAGTTCAGCTTAGTTAATGCATCCTTTAACAAAGAATTAACTTCATTTATTAGCAGTCTGAATGTCATTCTTAGCACCTAGGAAATTGTATGCAATATACTCCAGGGCTTCAACCAATCCATGGCCATTTTTGTTCTTAACATAATGTTTTGCAATTGCCTTTACATCGTCTTGCGCATTGCCCAATGCTATACTGTAACCACAAATATCGAACAATGGTTTATCAGTTTCACTATCACCAATTGCAACTGCCCATTCAGGATTTATGCCAAGTATGTCCAATGCAACCTTGAAGCCGACAGACTTGTTTATACTTTCGTGATTAAGATGATAAGCATACTTGCTATCCGTAATAAGAACCGGCAGTTTGCTCTCCTTTAGAATTTGTGTTGCTAATGCCGTATCAAAAGTGCGTTCCAATACAACTTCTGTCATCCTTGGGAGGACCGCCTTTAACTTCACGTCACTAATCCTCTTCTTTAACAATTCATAAGCATTCTCGCTGTATGACTTGATAGCAAGTAATTTGTGATCATGAGGGCTTGTTGTAACAACACCTCCGTTCTCGCCAACAGCAACTTTCGTAGTGCCAGCAAATACTGATAAAAGATAAGCTTCAATTGATGAGCGTCCAGTTACAAAGATCACCTTGTAGCCCAACTTTTCTATTTTTCTCAACATGAAAAGAGAACCTAGGTGGATCATGCCGCCACCGTTTTCCGTTAAAGTGCCGTCAATGTCAATTGCAAATGCTTTGATTTTCATATCTTGTGACATGATAATAACAAAAGCTTCTGATGGGAATAAAGTGTTATGGTTAGTTTAACTAGTCTTTCGGCATATCTTTTCTTAAAAGAGTACATCTTAAACATTATTCTAACAATTTGCTACTTCTTGTGCTACGATCATTTTTACAAAGTTAAGTTATCATATGTCCTGGAGGCTTTGTTGACTGCACCTTGACTTGGCCCTTGGGCACGGTGAACTTCCTGTCATGTGGAACAACAAATACCTTCACCGATGTATTTATGGCATAATGTGCCGTGCCATCGGGGTTTCTATAATTAGTCGCTATACCAGCCCTGTCCAAGTCTACCTTCACCTTAACTATTGTTCCATCTTCGAGTTTAAAGGTTATACTGTCATCTCCGACTCTTTCATGATCAAGCATCCTGAATTCTATCTTTTCTGGAATATTTGACTCTGCCACGTTCTGAAAGAGCGTTTTGCTCTAAATATACTTTATTCCTCGTGAGCCGATAATACCCTGTAGAAATTTGTTATGTTGAAAAATTTGAGATTAACACTTGTTAAATCGAAACCAGAAACCAAAATCTATTTATGCGGAATTTGATTCAAGGTACTTGTGGAAAGATTTCTGCGTAAGTTAATGCACTTACAGATTAGGCTAGTGAGGCGATAAGAGCAGATGGCAGAAGATGGGACCGAAGCCAGTGGTTCCGAGTTTGCGAAGAGGGACCTTTATAAAAAAGGGATTAACCAGATGGCCTCGGAAAAGCTAGATGAGGGTATACGTTCTTTCGATTTGGCATTAAGAATAGACCCCAATTATGTCGATGCTTGGATAAAGAAGGGTTATTGCCATTTTCACCTTGATGATTACAACCAAGCAATCAAGTGCTACGATAAAGCTCTAGAAATCGATGTGGACAATGCAGAAGCGTGGAACATGAAGGGCCTGGCATATTACAGCATGAAGAATTATGAAAAGGCAGTTGATTGCTGCGAAAAGGCGATCGATACAAATCCAAACGAAGGCATGGCTTGGTACAACAAAGCATGCTACCTTTCCTTGCTTGGAAGAGTTGAAGAATCACTTGACGCACTAAAAAGAGCAATTGAAATTGACATCTCCTATGCTAAAAAGGGTGTAAAGGATAGGGATTTTGAAAATGTAAGGGCAGAAGTGGCATTTAGGAGGATAATCGAAGTTGTAGTTCTGGAAGCAATTAGAGTCGGCTACGATGTTGTCGGAAAGATGGTTTGGATAACTGGTACGGACAGGGAAGACATCGAGGAAGCGATCAACAACCTGCTGCTAAAGGGATTGATAATAAGAAAGGAGAGGAGGACCATTGCAGGATGGGCTGGTGGAAAGGAGGACTATTATGCACTTGTGAAGGAACTTGCTGAAAAGATTGGCATAGAGAAGGAACGACCGTTTGGTAGACCACAGGAGGTTTCTGGTCCAATGGTACAACTAAAGGAATTGAGCGAGCATGTTGCGAAGACAAAGCGTGTTGTAGAAAAAGGTGATCTCGAAGGTGCATTAGGTCTCATTTCTAAACTGATAGAGCCTAGGGACTTTGGAAGCATCTTGATTGAAAACTTCTTTGATGAACATAGGGATTTGAGGATTTATAATATCAGGATGAAGGACAAGGGACCTGATTACTTGAATGCCAATAAAGG
>JBHICH010000023.1:0-25014 GCA_046759465.1 Nitrososphaerales archaeon | reverse complement strand
CCGTTCATCGACATCACTAGCTTGGCTCAACCAGAATAGTAGATTGTAATTAAGAGGAAAAGTTCGAAGGTCTAGATTGTAACTTACAGGGATTACCTGTGGCTGCTCTTGTTAGTTTTGATGCCAAGAAGTATCTCTAAAGGACATAAACCGATACAAATAGTTAAATCACAGTTTTCTGTCTTATTATCTAATGCAACTTTACGCAATTGGTGGCATTGCTGGAGGGATAGCTATTGTGGCAATGGTTTTTTCGCTTCTCCAGTATTCAACAGAAGAATATGCGCTCGATGTAGATGCCTTCAAAGACCAAGCAGATCTGATGGGCTTTGCCCGTGTCATCCTTACCAATATTGGGCACTCTCCAGTCACGAACATAGTGATTGACTATGGCGATTACAAGGAGACGCTGCCAAAGCTTCCTCCAGGAGAGAAGTGGATCGCTTCACCTAGGGATGGAACTCCGCTAGATTACATTACCGTTACAGCTGATAATGACATACATATAACGAAGGAGTTCAGGTCGATGCCTAAGATGCCAGGCATGATTGGCGGCATGGGCTAGGATCTTCCCATAGCATGAAAGAGATCGCGGCATCAATTGTGCAGAGCCAATAAAATTGTATAATAAAATCCTCATTTTTGCATATTAAACTTTGCATAGATGTCAGCATCCTTGGAGGGATTTCCATGAACACCAAATGAGTAAAGCATTGAATTGGCTACACAACCGCATCCCTCGCATATTGGTTGTGTCATATTTTCTTCCGCACTGCCCAATGGGCACGGTGTCTTTATCCTGCCAAACGAATCGACACCAATAGCTATCCAGCTAGGGCAGTTTGAACCCCAAGATTTCTTGTACGTCTTTAGGTGTAAAACTGGGCTTGGAATAAAACCATTATATTCTTTCTTTAAGCTTATCAGATCATCGATAACTCTATCACGAGTTTTTCCATACGGAAGCCAGAGTGGGTCATTACTTGAAAATGGTGTATGGAACTGAACAACCATTATCTGAACCAGATCATGCCATTCTTTAACAACATCCTCAACGTGTTTGTAGTTCAACGAGTTTATAGTCATGCTTATCGCTGTAAAGAACTTCTTTCCCTTTTTGCCATTTCTTTTTACAAAGTCCTCAACATGCATTTTGATTTTGTCGTAACTTGGACCTCTGATCATGTCATGAATCTCTCCAGGTCCATCTATCGATATAACATAAGTGCTTACACCCTTGAAGAAATTCATTGGAATGGTGCCATTTGTAACGATATCGATTTTGTATGGCATCTCTTCGCAGAAGACTTCTATTATGTCAGGTCTTAGATAAGGCTCTCCACCCTGAACTGAAACCTGCAAAACACCAAGTTTTTTGAACACATTATTGATAACACGCCTCCAGCCTTCCGCATCCAACTCATTGGGATTATCTTTACGATTTACCCACCAATAGCAGTGCTTGCAGTGCAGATTGCAGTAGTTTGTTATATCTGCGGCACCAAACATAGGAGTCTTGAATCCGAATTTTGCCTTAACTCCCTTCATTCCAAGCTTATAGTACCCGATGTCAAAAATCGCACTTGCGTGGCTAAACAAAGGATATCATAATTAGTATAATATAGCTTGCTCAAAAGATTTGCTACTTGCTAATTATTAATCATGATCTACTGCGATATCATGTAGTGATGTACTTAGCTTGACTTGCTAAGGGTTTTGCACCATTATCCCAGATAAACATCTTGATTTTGTGTGGAGAGGTTCGTTCTGGTATCCATTTGAAGTTAACGATGGATTTTCCATTAGGCCCAATAGAAATTTCTGTTGTTTCAACATACTCTGTTATTCCATCCTGTTGTTGCACAAGCAATATTGCACTGCCATTGATCGCATCGTCCATATTATTCTTGATTACTGCTGATATACTGTAGTAAAAGCTTCCGGATGTGCTGATCTGAGGCGCCACATCAAAATCTGCTATAGATAGTGGGAACTCTGTTTTTAATGGCCTGGTGATGCGTATCACGAATTCTTTGATAGACGATTCATTACCCGCAACATCTTCTGCTTTCAGCTGCAGCTTATAGGTTCCATGATTCTGGATATTGAAAGATATACTATGAGGAAAGGGCCCAGAATCAGTTTCCAATATCTGCCAATCAGTGCTAATGACGGATGAGTAAGGCACTACTCGGTAGTATGTTGACTTGACACCACTTATTTGATCACCTACAAGAATCTGGAATGTAAGAGTCTCCATAGTGTATGCACGTATGATTGCACAATGAAGAGACCGTTCCTCCACTTTGTATTGATCGCAATGACTACCTATCGATATGTCCTCATTAGCTTCAGTCCGTATATTCAACACAGATATCTTGGGAGCAACAGTATCAACATATATGGCCAGTTTATTTGGCTTTTCGATATTCCCAGCACTATCTTTTGCAAACCATCTCAGCATAATCTGTCCGTCATTGACACTGTTATAACGTGATAGAGTCATATTCTCGCCTGGCTGCAGATAACATATATTGTTCGCACAACGTTCATCACCAAACTTGCTCATGTATTGCACAACGATGTGGAATATCCCAGAAGGACTACCAAAGTGCTGATCAGTTGCATTAAATATCGCTACAGGAAACCTCCCGTAATACCAATTAGTTTGACCGTTGTATAAAGCGTCAATTACTATACTGCTAACTGGCGGTATAAAGTCCTCGTCTGAAACACGTGCTCCGGGCTGTCTTTCCAGCACGATAATTGTGTTAGCACCATCGAATGGTTTGTATCCATGCTTTTCAGCAGTTATTTCTAGCGTGTGAACCTTCGGCCTCAACTCCTGCGTTTTGTAGATGTAAAGGCCTTCACTGACTCTTGTCATATTGACCACGATACCGTCATAGAGTGCGATAATGCGATCAGGATCGATAGGGCCAATCCGATCAAAGAACTTTATTGTAAATTTTGCAACTTCATCGATGTTGTATCTCTCTTTATCGGCATTAAAAATGACTATGAAATCCTTTATTGCTATCTTTAATTTCGCTATAGAACTCTTTGATGCAGAATACTTATCATCGCCATCAAAGACGGCTGAGATTGTCATTAAGCGAACTTTTTCTTTTGTGGGATCTTCAAGCTGAGCTATCCATGTCGCTTTATATGCGCCTTTTTCGTCTGTCATCACTGTGGCCAATACTATCGATTCAGTAGCCCGTTGCTCAACTATCCTCACTGTCATGTTAGGCAAACTTGCTGCGTCAGCGGCTCTGAGAGTACCGGTAAAGCTTACTTCATCACCTTCTGCAACTTGAGGTGGTATTGGATCAAGTGTCAACAGTGTTGTTATGTTTGAGAGGGAGTTTGCAGAAAGCGGAGCTATGGATAGAAGGAATATTGACATTATTGCTAGATATTGAAGATTATTCATAAGTTACTCTAACTTCCCATTTTGTATAAATTTTTCATCTTTACGCTGCTCGCAAATAGGCGTGCAACCTTCCCATAAAATTATTACTTTAACCACGGCTCACATCGCTCAAGGTTCGGTGTAGTCGTTTATTTCAAGCCTGAAGGAATATTCTTTAGAATCGTACTCTACGTAGGCTATATAACGATCACCTTGTTTGAACCTAATCCAGTCCATTAACCAAAGGGTCTTGCCTTCATCCAAGTCAACCTTGAACTGACGAAATGCTCCGGGCATATGTATGCCGGGAATTTTACGCCAAGTAAAATCAACGCCCCGACTCTTGAGGTGATCAGCAACTTCTTCTGGAAGCTTTTGGCATGGCTCACACGTCTCATAATATTGCAGGGTTCTCACAGTTAGAATTGAATATGGTTGAGCTGTTATCTGTTGTTCAATTTCATTTTCTAAGACATTCTGATTGTTGAAATATAGAAAGACTGCGATGCCTAGGAGTATCGGAGCCGATATGATTATTGCTAAGATGTAAGTTCGGAGAGGCACCAAAAGGGTTCAATTCTAGCGAACGGATGTGAGCTCTAAGTAATCTGTATGAACAGACTTCTTCTTACGCCACCTTCCAATTTTCTTAAGTAGCTCATCAATTTCTCTGCTATCCATCTCTTGAATTATCTTGTGGAATTCCTCGTGATCTTTAGCTCCAACCATGTCTTGAAGCTCACTAGGAGTAGGGACATCTTCTTTTTCTGGCAATCCAAGAATCCTTCTTAAAATAATGTCACATGGCATAAACGTATAAAGCAATAACCTGTATTTAACTGCAGACTAGTGGGCGACGAAAGGACTATGCGTAGACGCACATTTAATGAGCGATCAATGTAAATTTTCTTGTCTTGGCCTAAAGGGTTCGTTACTGAAATCGATGTTAATGCTGGTCAGCTGTTTTGCAGCCTGTAGTATAGCAGCGTAATTTTTTGTCTCGAAGCCTGTCCACATTACCCTCAAGAGAGTATCAGTAGCTTCCCTATACTCCTCGTCGCAGTATTGCTGCACTATTTGCACCTTGCTCTCGATCTTCCCTACGGCTTCCCCTATCTGCTCCATCGCTACAGCCGAACCGATAGAATCAAATAGCCATTGAGAAGGAGCAGAGTAAACCAATTCTCGAAGATCTTCGACTATAGCTTTAATCTCCTCCATCACTTTCTTTAGCGTATCGGAATTATTGCTCATTCTTAATTATAACTAGATACTACATCATAAAGGTTAGTGCGAAGTTTCTTTGTCGCACCTTAATCCTGCCATAGTTTCGCTCTTATCATATGTTTTAGCCTTGCTGACTTCAAGCCACATTTAAGCCTGAGTATTTTTAGAGCTAAAGCATTTAAGTTGTTTTGCGGATCAATTATTATATGATCGATGACTTCATCTTGGTTATTAATGAAAAGCGTTTAAGGTCCAGGCTGAAATCTCTTCGAACATTCTATAAAGAGATCCAGCTGAATGACAAGTCAAATATAGAGAGAGGTGAGATACTTTTGCACCTTGATTACTTCAACAGAATAATACTAGAATTAGGCAAGAGATACGGAACTGAGATGCTTATTGGCGACGGTCTGGCACATATACGGAGCTACAAGAACGAGTTAACGAAGGTAAATCCTGATCCGAACAGAATGCACCAGTCGTACTTAGGATTAAGAAATATTCTATTCGCTCTGATGCCTACAGTCTAGCAATAAAGGTTCTTATTTTGTCGGCGAACTGTTTTGTATTATGCAAGAAAAGTTTCAGCAGATAACCGAAGGCGATACAAAACTGCTTGTGCCCAGCGATTCTTTGACCAAGGCAGTTCCCCCTAAAAGTCCAGCTTTCTTTAATCCCAACGCAAAGCTGAACAGGGATTTCTCCATAGTTGCTTACAAGGCATTTTCAAGAAATTCAGGCAACAGAAGCATGGCAGATGCACTTGCAGGAGTGGGTGCTAGGGCAATAAGGGTTGCTGTTGAAGTGAAGGAGCTTGATGAGGTTTACATAAATGATGCGAATCCAATTGCTCTGGATATAGCTAAACAATCAAGCAGGTTAAACTCCCTGGAAAGCAGATGTAAATTCAGTATAAATGAGGTCTGTAAATTCCTCCTCGAGCATTCATCAAGAGGATCAAGGTTCGGGATAGCAGATCTTGATCCATTTGGTACACCTGCTCCTTACATTGATTGCATATTAAGAGCCGTTTACGACGAAGGGTTGTTGAGTGTAACGGCAACAGACACACCGGTTCTCTGTGGAATATACCCTGATGTGTGCATCAGAAGATACTACGGCAGATCAATAAACACGGAATATGGAAACGAAGTTGGCATACGATTGCTCTTGGGCTTGATCTCTATGGTAGCATCAAGATTGGAGCTCGGGGTAAAGCCATTATTTGTTCACAGCACAAGAAACTACTTGCGTATATATATCTCTGTAAATGTTGGCAGTCAGTATGCTGATGCCATGCCAAAAAAATTGGGCCACATCTATCATTGTTTCTCCTGTAGCAACAGGGTTCGTGCTGCCAAGGATGATGATCATAAAATTTGTGATACATGCAAGAAACCGATGAAAGTTGCTGGCCCCCTATGGATAGAAAATATCTTTGACAGTGAATTTGTGGGCAATATGTTGGGATGTGTAGAGGACTGCAATGTTGACAAAAGATGTGGCAGGCTGCTATCGCTAGTTAAAGAGGAAGTAGGTATGCCACCAACTTACTTTTCAGTTGACAGAATTGCTGAAAGGTTGAAGGTAACACCGCCAAGTATATCAGACATGATCATCAGGCTCAAAGATTCTGGTTTTGTAGCAGCCAGAACAAGTTTGAAACTTACTGGTTTCAAGACCAACGCAAGACTTGTTGAGGTTTTAGATGTGCTGAGAGGCATTATAGCCTAGGCATATTAGATAGATCTCACTACTTGCCTTCCTACTTGATTTTGGCCTGTATAGATGGACCACCCTAAACTTGGTCTTAAGCTCACTCATCAGTTCGTTGAGCATATCACCTTCAAATGCCTTTAGCACAGCATTGCCATTTTTGGCAAGTATCTTATCTGCTATTGACAAAGCGCTTTGTGTCAAGGAAATCTGTCTTGCATGATCCAGCTGCCAGACACCAGAAATGTTAGGGGCCAGATCGGATAAGAGCACATCAACTTTCCTTTCCATGGCATCCATTATCTTTTCTGCCAGCGAATCATCAGAAACATCGCCTTGGATAATTTGCACTCTAGGTAGCGGATCAACATGGCGTATATCAACACCTAAAATTTTACCATTATTTCCTACCAAATTGTTGGCAACTTGGAGCCAGCCTCCAGGTGCACAGCCGAGATCAGCAACATACATACCTCTCTGTATAACACGATAGGAATTATTAATCTCCAACAGCTTGTATACCGCTCTGCTTCTAAACCCATGTTCTTTTGCTAGTTTTCTATAATAATCTCGTCTAGCTTCTTGAAGTCGCATGTTTTTTACCGATTGTATTTATGTTAATTAATTGTTCTGTTCTTACCATTTCTCCCAAGACCCAGTTCTCTATAAGGGTACACGTATTGGGGCTAACGCTTCCATCTACTGCACACATATGCTCAACCGGGCATGTCAAGCAAGGTGCTTGCTCGATGCAATTAGTATCTACTGGCAACTTTATCACCAGCAACTTGTACGTCCAACGACCATTTTCAAGAACCTTCTCACGCCTAATCAGCGATCTTCGCTCCAGTCTGATAGCTAGCCTAGAGCCATCCCTGCTGGTTAGACTTAGCTCCTTCCAGAGTTCACTTTGAAGAATGCCATCTTTGCCATTTTCAGCCACGATGCGGAAGACCTTGGATGTTAAATCTTCGAACTCCAAGTCATCTTCTTGGTCACCCAAAAGCTAAACCTCGCTCTCTATAATACAATACACTTGTAAATAATTGTTTAGGTGCAAGATTTTTTTCGTACTTTGTCATATCGGTAAAGCTAAGTTTTAATATCTCCATAAAAATTCAGAAGGTTATAATGGGGCTAAAAACACAGGCACAATTTCTACAAAGTCTTAACGATGATAGAAATGTTTGGTACGATGGTAAGAAGGTTGATGATGTAACAACACATCCCATTCTCAGTATATTCGTGAACCACTGGTCACTTGTGTATAAAGCGCAAGAAGATCTGAATGTACGCGATATCTTTGTCAAAAAGGATCCAAAATATGGCGATATGAGCATGTTCTATAACATACCAAGAGGTACCGAAGATTTAGTTGCCAGAAGGCGAGTTATAGAAACAACAACTGCATATTGTAATGGCCAATTCAATATTGCAAAGAATATTGGAACGGATGCAATGTTTGCAATGATGAGCGTCTGCAGCCAAATAGACAAGAAGCTTGGCACCAAGTATTACGATAATGTAATTAAACTGTATGATAGGTGTGTTAGAGAGGATCTGAGTCATGCAGTAGCACAAACAGATGTGAAAGGAGATAGAGGATTAAGGCCTCATGAGCAGGAAGATCCAGATATGTATGTTCACATTGTAGATAGGAAAAGTGACGGAATAGTTGTTCGGGGTGCTAAAGTACACACAACTGGCCCTCAAGCTGTTAACGAGATAATGGTAATACCGACGAGAAACTTGCTACCAGAAGAGAAAGATTATGCTGTTGCATTCTCCATCCCTGCGAATGATAAAAATGTGAATATGATTAGCAGACCTTCAGCTCCAAAAGACTGGGGTGAGTTTGATTATCCTCTTAGTACAACCGCAGTTGCACAGGAAACATTGACTGTATTCGATAACGTATTCATACCGAATGATAGAGTCTTTATGGCTGGAGAGGTTGAATTTGCTGGCGACCTGGCAAAACTATTCGCACTGTGGCACAGATTCACTGCAATATCATACAAACCACCAATCGGAGATCAATTAGTTGGCGCAGCTCAGCTCATAGCAGAATATAACGGAGTTGATAAAGCACCGCATATCAGAAACAAGATTGTAAAATTGATTCAATATGTTGAAATGATTAGAGCCTGCAGCAAGGCAGCAGCAACTGACTACAAGAAGATGGCCATGGAGATAGCAGCTCCAAATCCTGTATTTGTATACATCGGTAAATTCCATATGGCTAATAATTTCCATGAAGCTGCAAAAACATTGCAGGATGTAGCTGGAGGATTAACTGTTACTCAACCAACATTTAGAGATTTAGAAAATCCAGAAACCCAGAAGTACATCGAGAAGTATCTAGCAGGAAAGAAGGGAGTACCAACAAGAGATAGATTGAAGTTATTCAACTTCATCAGAGATTTAACAGCAAGCACATACAGCGGAGGATACAATTACGTATTATCGGTACATGGCGAGGGCTCACTTGAAGCACAGATGATTGGGACCTATACTGATTATGACGTAAAGAGATGTGTTGACTACGTAAAGCAACTACTCAAGTTCAATAGTTAGATCCATCAATTACACTTTTATTCTCACAGAAATTTATGAGATTAAATCAGTTTGGTCTAATCGTCCCTTCCTGTTCATAATAAAATGCCTCTCGCTATACATAATGAGCTTGGGTCAATTACACATGACAAGAAATAAAAAGGATAACCCTGCTGTATTGTAGTAAGATGCGCTTACGCTATTCAAGTTATCTGACCATAGCAACCATAGGGTTAGTTGCAACCATGGTCTTGCCCCTGAGCTACGCTCAACTGAGTGACGAATTCAGCAATGGGCTTATTAAGATAACTGCAAAAAGCTGGAAGACAATCACAGTCGTGAAGGTCGAAAATAGCAGGGATAACATTTACGATGTAAAACTGGTCTGGCTTACACTCCAGAACGGTCTTATTCGTTCATATAAGGCACAAAGTGGATGGAACGCAGAAACAGCTGGAAATCCAGATACTATACAGTTTAGAACTGACAACAATCCAACAATCCCAGGAGAATCAACAAGGTTCGGAATAAAGTCAGATCAGACAAGTCCGATCTTCAAGTGGATAGTTCTAGATGAAGACGGAGATGAATTGGGAAGTGGTATTTTGGATGTTTCCAGGACAATACAATCCCAAGAAGAATCCCCTAGCAGTTCAAACACCACAGAAGAAACTGCTAAAAATGAAGAATCACAACGACCCACTCCAAGTATCAAACCAGCAATTGCAATAATACCTGATACTGTAAGAGCTGGCTTAGTGGTTAGGCTTGCAGGTGAAGGATTTATGCCGGACTCTAAAATTACTGTTCTTTTCGATGGAAAGCCGATAACTAAACTCGACACAGCTTCCGATGGAACTATCAGGAACAGGATACTGATTCCTAAGGATGTAGTCAGTGGAGCTCATCAAATATCAGTTTCTGATGCCTCCGGGCGAGCAGCAAATATCTCTGTAGCAGTGAAGCAGGTAGATAGAGTAGCCCCTCTAACAGTAATGACTCAACAGGCAACATACAAGCAGGGTGAACTTGTGCAAATAATTGGTACTGGAAAAGCTGGCGCAGCTGTTCAACTCACTGTAATAAATCCTGCTGGTATTGAAATATTCTCTTCAGCTGTTCCAGTGGATAAGGACGGTAAGTTCTCTGCCTTCATTCCTTTGAGTGAAGATCTCACAACTGGAGATTATGAAGTAGCTGTACTACAGGAGGGGAAGACTGTTAAAGCTACCTTCAAGGTTTTAACAATATCCGGATTTGAATTATCTGTTACTACAGATAAATTTGAATACAAACAGGGTGAGAGTGTAAATATTTCTGGCGAAGCGCCACCTAACAAGGATGTAAATGTCAAGGTATTAGCCCCTGATGGTTCTGAAGTATTTGTCAACACAGTAAAGGTAGACGATTCTGGTAATTATGAAGTTTCGATGGTAGTATCTGGCACATCTGTATTGGGCAAATATGCGGCTGTTGTAAGAGTTGGCGATGAAGAGATAGCGATCACATTCGCAGTTGTGCGTGGTTCAGTGGCACTTACGATTCAAACGGATCGGCAGGAGTACAAAGATGGCGAACTGGTTAGGATAAGCGGTATGGGGAAAGCAAACGATAAAGTGTCGATAACAATAGAGATGCCTGGCAAGACTTCGATAAAGATGACAACAAATAGCAAGGAAAATGGAAGCTATAGTGCGTTATGGCTAGTGCCTGCTACTGCCAAAAATGGACAATATCATCTAATAGCTCAGCAGGGTGAGACAATAGCAGAAGCCATTTTTGTAGTATTCTCTTAATTTTCCATCTAGTATTAACTAATGTACGACATGTTTGATTTATCAAAGTCTTTAATCAGTTCAAAATCATTGCCGAACTTGGCAAGGCTGAGATCCCTTAGCTGAGGGTAAAGTGAAGCTGGATCTTGTCTAGCCATCCTTGTTGCAACATGTGTTTCGCCCAACAATGTGTTGCATATATTGTGAGTTAATTCTCTGACCCTGAACTCATCCACAATCCCTAAACTATGGAGGTACTCGTGTGTTAAAACTACAAACATGTATGAATTGTATTCTTCTTTTGTCTTCGCTAATGTCTTCACCGCTGCAAGGACGTACCTGTTCACTACGATAGCATTTGAACCCAAGACATGATACGCACCGATAAAGTTGGGCATATCCTGTAACAAAAGGCTCAAACCTGCTCGCCTCATCTTATACTTTTCATAGACTGCTACCTTGACTAGTTCAAAAGCCTCATTGAAGTTTTGAAGGTCTTTTATCTTCTCTTTATATTCTTGCATCCATGCAAAAGAGGCCAAAATAATAATATAAACTTGTTGAGTAAGATCGATAAACTCATTAAGATCAGGGCAGATCGAGGAAGTTTCTTCATATACAAATCATTTGATCAGCAAAGCTTTTTACATTTGCATCTTATGGCTATTGGCATGAATCTTAAATCTATAATACGCTCATTTCCAGACTTTCCCAAGAAGGGAATAATTTTTAGGGACATAAGCCCCGTTCTTAAAGATCCAAAAGCAGTGCAATACATTGCTGATCGTTTCTATGAGTATTACAAAGACAAAAGAGTCGATGTTATTGCTGGCATAGAAGCAAGAGGATTCATATTTGCGTGCGCGTTGGCAATACGTTTTGGCACGGGTTTAGTAATGATAAGAAAGCAGGGCAAGTTGCCTGGCAAGACACTTAACCTTTCATATGAAATTGAATACGGCAATGCCACGATGGAGATACAAGAAGATGCTGTGAACACGGGACAGAACGTTTTGATTGCTGATGATCTGATCGCTACTGGAGGTACATCAAAGGCAACAGCAAAATTGATTGAACAAGTAGGAGGCAACATCATTGGTTTCGCATTCGTTGTAGAACTTGCCGATCTAAAAGGAAGAGATCTGCTTAAAGGTTATGATATTCATTCGTTAGTGACATACCCATGAGCAAGCATGCAGATATCGCAATAATTGGAGGCACTGGAGTTTACGACCCAGGATTGCTGAAAAACAAGAAGGAGATCAAGGTTTATACACCATATGGTGATCCATCAGATCTGATAACAGTAGGAACGTACTCTGATAGAAATGTAGCATTCATACCAAGACATGGCAAAGGGCACAGAATTCCTCCCCATAAAATAAACTCTAGAGCAAATATCTGGGCACTAAAGCAGTTAGACGTTACAAGGATACTGGCACCAGCTGCGGTTGGAAGTATGCAGGTGAAATTAAAACCGGGTCATATCGCAATACCGGATCAGTTTGTAGATTTTACCAAATCAAGGCAGTACTCATTTTATGACGGCGGTGAAGTATGCCATATATCTACAGCCGATCCGTTCTGTCCTGAGTTAAGAGCTGTTGCAATAAAGACAGCAAAAAAGTTGCAGCTAGCTATTCATGATAAAGCAACTTACGCCTGCATAGAGGGACCAAGGTATTCAACGAGGGCTGAATCACGCTTCTTCAAAGATTTTGTCAAAGCAGATATAATTGGTATGACACTTATACCCGAATGTGTTTTAGCAAGGGAAGCTGAAATCTGCTATCTTTCAATTGCAATCATAACCGATTATGATGTGTGGGCTGACAGGCCAGTAAGCACGAAAGATGTTATAGAAACTTCAGAGAAAAATGCACGGAACACAAGAAAATTGCTTGCAGAATTGATACCAAAGATTCCATTAAAAAAACAGCTTTGTGACTGTAGCAAAGCACTTGAAGGTTCTAAGCTTTAGAGTCAGGCATAATTATATCACCTTCGACCATCTTGCGCTGAACTCTTACTATTAGTTCTTCTGGATCAATACCCATCTTCCTTATCTTCTCCATATTGCTTTTAGCAATCTTCAGGTTAACGTTGTGTCCTCCTATCCTGCCAAATGCAATTGCTTTGAATCTTATCTTCTCTCCTCTTACAGTAAAGTAACCATTAACTTTATTTGCAATTCCACTTCCTGTTGCACTTGTAACATATATTGTAACATCTTCATCGCTCAATCTATCTCAACCTCATTGTTAATGGATTCATCAATCATGAAAATCCAGTGCCTGTCGTCTTGTACCTTGTAATCAGAAACGTTCAGTATAACTTCCTTATCAACACATGTATGCTTTATCTCAGAGTTCTTCTTGACCCTGACCAACGCCCATCTTTCTTTATGGCTCTTCAACTTGCAAACTAACACCGCCCATCTTTCATCTGCCTCTATGTAGGGCATACCGATTTCCGATGTTATATCTAAGAATCCCAGCTGCTTTTCCTCTGTAAACATTTTCTTGCACTTGGTGCACCTCCACACATCTAAAGCACCGATTGTTCGGTTTTGATACCTTATGTTTACAACACCGAAGTAAACGTTCTGGTGTTGGCACTGTTGCATATCGTTCCTCTTCATCATACGCTATTTAGTTCTTGCATCTTCATATGGTTTCTCGAGCACAGTTGCTAACTGATCCACAAGGATGTTTCTTTTCACTTCCTGCTTGTTCGCAAGACACATCATACGATACATGTTTGTTATAGCAAATCTAGGATTAAGAGCTTCATACTCAGAACCAATCTCTATGCTAGCTCCCTTTTCAATCAAAGCTTCTAATGCTTGCTCCACATCCTTCTGGCTTTTTTTCAGTTCACTTACAATCTTATCTTTTGACATTTTGCCTTTGTTTAACAACAACAAATACAGTTTAACTTCGTTTCTTGGGATTTGCAATTCGTATACAATCGTATCTTCTGCTTCATGAAGACTGACCATTGCATTAACACAAACTTTTTGATAATTAAATATTGAGACTAAATGAAGTATGACCATATTAAATTAAATACCGAACTACACATTCCGTTCTTATGAAACTCCTGGTAGGCGTAAGCGGAAGTTCTGGCGTAGCCTATGGAGTAAGGATGCTGGAAGTTCTGAAGACATTAAAGATTGAAACTCATCTTGTGATAAGCAAGTGGGCTGACGAGTGCATCAAGATCGAGACAGATAAAAAACCATCATACGTTAGGTCACTTGCGAAGTATTTTTACAGCAATGGTGATCTTGCTGCAAAACCTTCAAGCGGCTCATTTAAGATCGATGGCATGGTAGTTATCCCATGCAGTATGAAGACACTTGCAAGTATAGCAAATGGCTATGAAGATACACTGATGTCACGAGCGGCATCTGTAATGTTAAAGGAATCACGGAAGCTTGTTCTGGTCCCTAGAGAGACGCCGCTTACAGCAATACATCTGTCAAACATGCTCAAACTTGCCAGAATGGGAACGATTATTCTTCCTGCAACGCCAGGATTCTATCACAAGCCAAGAACTGTTAACGAACTGTTGAACCACATAGTTGGAAAGGTTCTGGATCAATTTGGTATTGAGCATGAAGTGTTTAAACGATGGGCTGGTATTGAGCTGTAGTTGAATCACTAATTTCCGTTATCAAGCTGTGTAAGTTGGCAGTGTAGAAAATTGGGCAAGATTGAATCCCAAAAATTTTTTACAACAAAATTATCTAAGGGTTTATAAATATGACAGGGCACAAGAAGGCCATTGGAGGCTGGTTAAATTAGCCAGATACAAGAAACGTTATACTTATGACAAATCGATAGAATTTATAATTCCTCTTTTAGTACTATTCTTTCTTGGTGTGATGTATGTTCTTGTCATACGCATGCAACAGGGATACGTCGGTTTCATTCTTCTTGCAATCGCTTCAGGTTTAATGATCTACTGGGTCAGAGAGCTAAAGAAGATGGCACGAACTGAAGAGACCAGAGCAATGCCAAAAGAAGTAGAGCAGAAGACTTGGGTGTACGATCTTATAAAGGCTAATGGCGAAGTTGTCTTTGTAGCAGAGGTGCCAGGTCCAGAGGATCAGGTTACTGTTAGACTGATCAATGGCATTTTGTATATACGCGGCGGACAGAACTTTGCTAGGGATGTGCAACTTGAAGTAACCGAAGATATGGGTATTGCAGAATTCAGGTATAGAAACGGTGTTCTGACATTAAAGATAAGAAGAATCTAACTTAAATGCTCTTTGCCATTTCTAGTTTTTCTGGCAAATAATCATCAGTGATCTTTGTCAATCCATACTTGGCAAAAGCTTCCAGCTCACTCTTCCTCTTCCCCTTCAGGAATATATCCAACTCCCTTTGCCAGATATCTGATTGGTACCTTGGATCTTCTTTCAGCTCATGACAACGTTTGATGTCGGCTTCTGTCATAGGATCTGTTGGCAGTTTGTACTTTTGTATATCACTTGCCCACACACCTATCCACTTCGCATCCGGAACAGTTAACTCTCGCAAGTGTGCTGCATTCGCTGAACCAGACTTGATAACCATAGCTATATGCTCACCATAAACATCGCCATCAGCAAGGATGTAAACATCAAGATCAAGTTCCTCGTTCAACCTTCTCAACAGATATCTAGTTGATCTTGGTGGCTGTCCAGCTGTATCGACTACAATTGCTTTGAACTTTTTATGTACTTTCTCCTCAACAAACCTCGTGAATATACCGCCCTTCTCAACTGCGATCACCTTATCCGCAGTCGTTTTGACAAACTCTGCGGTGCTCAAACTTGGTCCAATAAGATATCCATCAGGATGATCAGACAAGTTCAACCTTCTCCCTTCATATCCTGGCACAGTGTATTCAATAGTCAAATCGCCAAATATGCTACTCCTCTCTTCGGGGTAGATATTGAAATCTTCCCTAGCCATTGTAAGCACAGCCTCCAAATCTGTAATTATATGATCTGATTCAGGCTGATCTTCGAAGTCCATATTGAAGGCTTGTGAAGAATAATAGATGTCTCTTAATGTTGATGTCTTGCCTTGATTGGTGAGCTTATCAATAAAGAATCCTAGCCAAATAAGCTGTGTAAAGGAACGCAGATGTCGCATGTTCTTAGCAGATCTTTTTATCAAAGCCTTGCCAAGAATATACTGTCTTAATTTTTTATCATAGATAATATTACTCACGGATCTGCTAGGTATGGATACTTCTGGGAATACAGCATTGTCCAAGTCCCCATAAACTTTACTACCTAAGTTCTGGAGAAGATCTTTAACCTTCTGCTTCCTTTTCCTCGTTGTTTCCTTCTTCTCCTTCATACTTTGCACCTAGTTCCAAGAGTGTTTTATAATTTGGTAACTTTTTTGCCTTTGCCAATTCAGTTGAAAAGGTCGCAAGCATAGGAATATACTTCGAGTATATACCCGCCCTCTTCTTAGCCATCTCAGCGCTTCCCTTTCTTGACAGAAAAGCTGAAAGCTTCCTTGCAAGGAACCTTATGCCATTCCTCAACTCATACTCAATTTCAGGTCTGTCTGCTATGTACTCCTTGCCAACCGTTTTGTAGGGCACCTTTGTTGAGCATATGTGCGTGACAATAATCAAAGGTGAATCGTGGCTGATCTTGTATCTGGGCCAATCGACTTCATCTATGACCTTCAATGCAACATCGCTGCCCTCATCGTAAAGCAACGGAATTCTGTTAGCAAACCTAAGGAGGGTTATAGTATTTTCCTGTATATCTCCACCATAAGCCATTCCCATCTCAATTATGAAGGGGAACCCCGAATATGCAGAAGGTGGTCTTTGCACAGTCGCAACAAACTCTGGCTTGTAGATCTTCTTCATTCCAGCTTCAAGTAGTTTCTCACCTAATGGTGATAGGCAACTAGCATCTGGTGCAAGAAAGCCAGGATATCTTTGCATTGCATCTGCGAGCTTCACAATTTCTTCATTGTGAAGCGTGCCAATTTTATTATCACGTTCCATCTTTGCGAACTCCAAGAATCTTTTTGCAGTTCCACTTCCCACTCTCTGAAAGTTCTTTGTCATGAAACTTGCAACAGTATCTCCCTCTACGAGTGATGATACATGCTTAAAGAATGGGCGCGTCTTCTTCAGTTTGATTGTATGATAGTTTTCATCTAGTAATGTGACGTATGATATCTTTAAGTTGGGAATATCAACGCTATCAACACGAATCTTATCAAGGTCATGCAAATCTATATCGAGCAAAACTACAAGTGATAATGCTGTCTTTACGTTCTTGGATAATTTTATCCATCGCTCCTTTGCAATTTCTGTCAATTTTTCAATGCCTAACTGCTTCACTCTGGCCCCGCCAAGTTCCTTTTTTATTCTATCTTTTATGTCTTCGCCAAACGAGGGAGGTGCATTGTATTCTCTACCTATTAACCTACGAAGAGTTTCCACATCAACACCTGTTGGATGCGGTTTGATTTCCATAGGTGGCTCTGGAATAGTTTGTATAATCTTCTTGAACTTTAGTTTGTTTCCAGAAGGATCGTTCAGTGTTATATTTGCATACGGAGTTATTAATGCAGTTTCTGAAACGTAATCACGTATCTTTTGCTGTGATTTGCTAAAATCACCTTCAAGCGTGATACTTATCTCCAAACCCTTGAAACCGTTTGCGTCCTGTCTTGTTTTGTTCAGGATCACAGGCCTGTTTCTTTGAATATCGACCAAAAGCATGTATTCATACATCTTGCTGTTCTGTGATGTCTTGATTATAACTGGCTTGTTGGTTGTTATCTGCCCATAAAGAATTGCCATTGTAGCGCCAAGACCGAACATTCCCCTTGCTTGTCTTAACGTAAACTTCGTACCGTAAAGCACCTTGCCAAATGCCATCGGTATATAGTCTGGCGGTATACCCGGTCCGTTGTCTGTTACAGTGACACTATACTGTTTTGGATCTCCAGTTTCTTTGTCAATTGCCTTGATCGATACAGATATGCCTGGCGAAGTCTTGTTCTGATCACACGCATCGAGGGAGTTTTCTACCAACTCTCTTACAGTCATATACAATGCTCTGGAAGGATTACTGAACCCAGCGAGGTCTCTGTTTCTATAGAAGAACTCGCTGGGCGATATCTCACTGAATGCTGCTTGATCACTCATAGAAATTATCCTCCCAAAGCTTCATCCTATCCAACTTTGCTCTTCTCCTTGCTTCTTGCAACATATTGTAAACCGATTTGTGCATACTTCCTCCGGCAAGCATTGCAACAGCTTCGTTTGCAAGCCTTATCTCATCAGAATTACCGATGACGGCTACAGTGTGGCCGTATATGGATATGTATGAACCTGTAAGTTGCTCCATGGTCTTCCTTGCTTTGCCATCCACTCCAATTATCCTCCCTTTTATTCTTTCCAAGGCACTGCCTGCCTTGCCCACAAACTCCCTAAGATCAATTATGTGTAAAACAGTTTCACCTTCCAGCAATCTGTTTGCTCTTTGCGGCGAAAATCCTTTTGCAATTGCGGTAACAAATTCAACAGCTTTAAATGGCTGCATATCCTTCGGCTTTGCTACATTCTTGACCGTAACGTCGCCATATCCACTGTCAATTACCAACCTAACCCCGCATGATTCTTCGATCATACTCTTCGTCTTTCCACTTTTTCCAATCAATACACCTATACGTTCTTTTGGAACCTTGATCGTTTGCTCAAAGCTCAAGCTTTCTTCACCAGCTTTATTGCTCGATCCAGGCCGTACACCTCAACTTTATTTTTACTGAAAAACTTGTTTATGTTGGAAATATCACGGCTCAGGAACTGTTTCGTATTTGGATGACTAACATCAACCGCAGAGCCAAAATCGAACAGCACCAAGTTCTTCTTGTGCAGAAAGATATTGTATGCAGAAAGGTCAGCATGTACCAAACCAGCCTTGTAAAGTTGAGAGACAGTCTTGAGAACTTCTCTGTAATGTTTTTGGGTTACCTCACACAAATTCAGCGTTGGAGCAGGAACTCCATCATCACCAATAAATTGCATCACAAGAATGTTACTCTTCACATAAATAGGTTGGGGCACAGGCACTTCAGCATCATGTGCAGTTTGCAGGTTCTTGAACTCCTTCCTAGCCCACAAGTTTACAATATTTCTCATACCTTTCTTGATGCTTCCGAACCTTGGATCTCCAGCAATGTACTGCAATCTATGTTTGAAGTCTGAACTTGCAACCAGATATATCTTCACTGCAACACTTGTATTATCATCTTTGACGCCGCAGTAAACCCTTGATTCCTTGCCGCTAGCGACTACACCATTCAGATAGCTGAAGACGTTTGCATTCATAATATCGTAAAGCGTCATCAGTGTAGACTTGTCGAAAACCTCCTCAAAGACAGAGTATTCTGATTCATGGTATCGGAGTATTCTTTGCTCCTTCTCAAGCTTAACGAGATCGTGTAGAACCTTCTTGCTTATCCTCTTAGGAATATCTTCTTCTCTCATAAGTAACTTCGCATTAAAACTTGTGTATCCGTTATTTAATATTTAAGAAAACTGATCAGATTTGTTAAAAATCCTTAGGCAGATAGTTATTTGCCTGTAGCCAATCCACCTGCGCTAGAGTGTATCTCCATACGATGTCTCCTCTTTCGTCACTCTTGAAGTCCCATGGTGCGATGAGTATTATATCATTGTCCCTAACCCATATTCTGCGCTTTAACTTACCACGAATCCTTCCCAACCTAGTTTTACCATCCACACATCTAACAAGAATGTGATCACTGCCAAGTAATTTTATAACTCTTCCAAGAACTTCCCCTTCGGCAGGCAATACAAGTTCTTTTAACTCTTGCTCGCTTAGGACCTTCCGTTTACCCATTGTATGACCTTACAAATAAAGCAAATATTAGCATTCCTCCATACTCTCGAACTAAATTTCGCTCATCATCCATGCTGGAACTTAAATATCATAAGGAACGGTACGCCAGAAATCTTCCTTACACTCAAAGCAGAAGCAAGTTTCATTCCAACTGCTTTATCCACAATCCTTTTGCCCACAAGGTTTGCTACGGAGCATGAACTCAACAAATCTTCAGCTTCTTTTTCCTCAATAATCTGTTGCCCAAAATAATCATGCATTATTTTGATCTCTAACTTTCCTTCACTTACCTTAGTTCCCATAAGCTCTTGGTCACAGATATTTACCATAACAGAGCCCTGGTACTTTATCGTGCGTACGGCAAACCTGTCATTCATGCAAAGACTCCTTTTATAGAGGATCTGGCACCACATGCCTCACAGACCAGAAAACTGAGTCTCTTCACCCTTTCAATCTTTGTATCTGGGCTACTACACACAGGGCACATGACATAATCTTTCATATACCTCTCAAAAAGTGACATGAATACAGAAGGCTCCTTCTTGCCGACGAATATGCCCTTTTCCCCCGCAATATAAGCAGCTGAACCAAACTCTTTAGCAAGGTAGAGAAGAACCTTCTCAGGATCCCTTATTAGCAGCTTCGGAAAGTCCATGAAGTTCCTGAAAATAGTCTTGTTTCCCACCCACATTATTTGAGGAGTAGGCAGCTCTATTCTAGAAGCACTCTTCTGGCTCTGGCTCACAGACTTGCTCTGCAACTTTTTAAGCAGGTTTTCGTAGTCAGTCTTCGTCAAGTCGGTCTTACTTCATGCGTACCAAATATAATATTTGCCATAAAAAGAAGGGTTTTTAGTTTATGCTTTGCCTATCTTGAAGACCTTTGTTCCACAGTGCGGACAAACACCTGACATCGCAGGTCTCTTATTCTTGAGCGTGACTGCCTTCGGGTTTTTCATTTCTACTTTCTTTCGGCATTTAACACAATAAGCCGTTGTCATATTCCTTCGCAATGCCCTTAGGCGCACTTGTATTTAAAATTTTGTAATTTTTCTAACAAGTCACGAGACACATGATATATAATATAGCCCAGCACTGCTTGTTGAAATATATATATTGGATCATTTTTGTCAATTAATCAATTTCTTGTATGGATATTTTGTACTTGAGAAATATTATACACAAGGAAATGGTTGCAATTTAAACAATTAAAAAAGTTGATTGGCAGTATGTCCTTTAATGAAGATCACGTGTGCCGATTGTGGTTGTGATCCAGAGGAGTACGCTAAGTGCAAAGCCGCTTCGATCGCTAAATGTCCAAACTGCGCGTTTGATCAATGTTGCTGTTCATTTGACAATTTATAAGATACAAATACAGCACTTTTTCATAGAACACGAACGAGCCAGAGTGAGCAGTATCCAGTAAAGAGTTACGAAGGATACGAGCAGAAGGTGCTTGATGGGCACACGATATACAAGAACAGCAAGCGCTGGGTCGCGTTGGTAGTTGTGGAAGTGAGCAACAAAGGAGAGCTTAGGCTCTATGCATGGGAGTTCAGAAAGGACAGCTGGAAGGTTGCATTGGCAAGTCGGAATGTTGGTTTTTGGAAGTGGGATAAACTGGCTTCCAAGGTTAACGAGTTCATGCAAAAGTACGGCATCGAATAAAGTTATGGGCAACAGCACTGTGCGTTTAGACCTTCATGACATTGCTTGCAACTGGGACAGCTCATCGCACCGATCATATGGCACCTGCACTTGCATTTATTCTCTCGCTCTCTATTCATCACATCACTCCACCGCCAAGATTGCGTTACGAATTTCTGATGCTCTCACTCTTATTACATGATACATCTCTACAAGTTCCTCATCGTTCATAGCTCTTCTGCTAACTACCGTGAAGTAGTTGTAAAAACCTCCATGTATTTCCCCAACTGCAATACCCAAGGCAAAATCAACCTCTTCACTAACTAGTGGCTTGAACGATTGCGCCGATATGCGGAACATTTTAGCTTGCTTTATCGTATCATCTATCAATTGCTCCAGCGTTTCGCGCAATTGTCTAGTGAGTCCCATCAATAACGGTATAGTGCCTCAATATAAAAGTACTATTAAAAACGAACTTCATTTTGTTGTTATAGATGCAAGTGCTGTGACTAACAATGTTTACAAATACTGAATCAAGTTTGAACATTTATCCTCTAATACAATGTCTGAATATTTAGGCTGTTTTCTTGATATCTAAGTTAAAGTTACACGTCCCATCTAACTAGATTTTATGCAAGGTGGGGATGGGATTCGAACCCATATATACTAAGTTTGAAGAATACTGTCTCAAGTACAAACGTACTAGTACAAGAACTGCAAGGATGTACAGGCTCTATGGACAGAAGTATTTGCAACCATTGCTTGACAATCCAGAATCATTGATAGCATTCACACCTAAGAAGAGGAACTGGATTAACTGTGCCATGTATGCTTTCTGTGACTATCTGAACAAGCTATCGCTAGATACCAACAGCACCAACTACATAGAACTTGCAAATAGGATAAAGCGCACTATAGAGGCCTACAAGCTGAACAAGGATGTCATGTCAAATGCCAAGCTCTACTTGCTGGATACTAATATCATGAACAATGTATGCAGGGGAATATCTGAGCTTGATCGCGATCTAGGAATAGCAGTCAAGTTCCTCATGTATTCTGGATTGCGAGAGGATGAGATAATCTACGTTCACCAGAACTATAACAAGCTACAGAAGAAGGAATACGACGGATATACGTGCATCATAACCGATTACCACAGATACCAAAAGCATTCGTACTTCACGATAGTACCTACTCAGATACTCCATCAATTCCTACATACAAACATCGACACTAACAAGCTCGTTCTGTTAAGGAAGTATGTGAAAGCAAAGCTGGGAATAGATCTACGCATGTTAAGAAAGGTGCATTTCACTGCGTTGAGCAAGGTGATGGATAGTACAGAAGTGGATGTAATCCAGGGAAGATGTAATATCATACACGCAAGACACTATCTGCTCTATGAATTGGATAAGATTTCAGACCAGTATAAGCAGGCATTCAAATTCGAGGAAGCTGTACGGTTATAGCTTCCATCTTTTTTATTTAAAACTAAAAATATTCGGAATAAGTTTATACGAATTGACTTGAAGACAAAAATTCTAATTTTTTGATAATGTGTTTATGATGGCAGATGTTCTACCATCAGGCTCAATGCATCCCATATGACTGCTACAGATAACCTATTCAGCTACGCTTCCCTTTTCTCTTCAATTGCAGCTTCTCCTTCCTTTGCAGAAACCAGGTCTACCGCATTCGTTACGTCTGATATAAAGACCATACCTCCAGTTTTAATATCCTTGCCAATTCTTTGTACGGCTTTTCTTATTATATCCCGTTCGTCACCATCTTTCACGACAAATTCGAGCTTGACCTTGTCGAGCATATCTTTTGTACTTCCCCCTCCAGCCAGACCGTAATAACTAAATCCACTTCCTTTAGTTTCTTTTATTATCTGAATCATGTCTTTCAAAAAATCTCTTGGTAATACTATCTCTAGCTTCTTCACACGCACTTTATGTGGCCAAACGATATAAGATTTACTTAACAGATAAGCCATAACGCTTGCATACGACCTAGTTCCTATCTCTTCTTCCTCATAATCACCCATTCCGTACTACACGGACTGCACCAGAAATGACTGGGCTTACCATAATTCTGATATTTGCTACTATAAAAAACACACGGAGTAATAGTATAGTATGTGATATTATACTAACAGTACGTCGAGAGTTTTTTATAGTGGACAATTAAGTAGGATCAATGGTATATCCTATTTCCTTGGGCCTCGGAGAATAGTTCCGATACAAAATACCTGTGATACGAGGATTAACTGCCCGGAGTTTCTTCAATTTTCGCATCTCTTTGGCCACTGCAACTCTACACTTTGGAGAGCAAAACTTTACGTTCCTATTACCGATTCTGCGCATTTCTCTTAGGTCTTGCCCACACCATCTGCAACGATCCCATAAGATTAGACCCCTTCTACGAATACCATTCTCATCAATGAAATACGGCTTCTTACGGGTCATTTCTGTCTCCTTTTAGTAGCTCTTGCATATCTATCTTAGCGTAGTAGGGAATAGGAGAAATTAAAATGGCAAGAAGTATAACATGCAGCCTTAACAGAGACACGGATAACAAGCTAGAGCTTCTATCTCAACAACTTAACGTATCAAAACAAGAGGTTATTAGGAGAGCCCTTAATCAGTACGACCCTTCAGAAAACAAACCGGTTCCTGACGATGCTGATAAGGAATTATTCGATGAAGACATCGAAGACCCTGCAGAAGATGAAGGTGATGAGATAACCTTTGAAGACTGAAGACCTTAAGCAGATGGTCGCAGATGTAGTTAGGAAAGAGCTTAAGGATAATAATTCAGTAACGAAAGAGGCAACTGCAGAACCGAAGCGCGTTGTTCCATCTATCTACAAGAATTATTACTGTAAGGATTGTAATACCATGCATTCCAACCCACATTATAATCCGAATGATAGAGCTATCTGCGATGCCTGCGCGGATGATGAAGGGAATCCGCTAATATTCCCCGCATCTTGGAAAAATTGCCCAAACTGTGGAGATGAAGTGGAAGATTAAGGATGGTAGAGGTGTAGTGAGACTAGCAAACCAGGCTCATGGTCATCTGCAGATGACGAAAGGAAAGGGAGGTGAAAGTGAAACCGAAACCATGTAACAAATGTGGGTCTATGATCATCTTCTCAAAGAACGGTCTCAAGCCTGATGGCTCAATACGATGGAAGCCTGTCGATGCAGAAACTGGCAAAGACCATGACCGGGATGTCTGTGAAGAGATGCAAAGAATCGGAAATGGTGATACAAAGAATGAATCCAAAGATGCATTGCAGACAACATTGGTAGACAGGAACCAGAACCACACATCGCTGGTCGTTGAAGCTCCAGGTCGATGGTGCATAGACATAAGGAAGCTCAATGGTAACAGGATGAGCGATTGAGCTTCCATCCCTTCTTTTTTTGGAAGGTACAAAGATACTAATTATTATTCTGAATAAAAGGATAACGTTTAAGATCTTGTACTAGTACAAAGTGGTAAGGATGGTAAGAACAGGATACAGACAATTTGGAGCTAGTCTGAAGGAAGATAGAGCAGGTAAGTTCGATTCCATCATGGTATCTGTAGGAGCTAATACATTACAAGAGTTCATCAATGCCATAGTTGATGGAGTTGTACTAGTACAACATTGTACTAGTACAGGAAGTGACAGCTTTGAATCTAATTGCAAGGTGGGGATGGGATTCGAACCCATATATACTCGCTCTGCAGGCGAGCGCATAGCCGCTCTGCCACCCCACC
>JBHICH010000022.1:0-25815 GCA_046759465.1 Nitrososphaerales archaeon | reverse complement strand
AGAAGTGCTCCCTAGACCATACCGATAGAGGTACGTAGTTAATCTCTCATTTTTTTAGCATATGATGAATGGTTAGGATCGCTCCTCGCCCGTCCCTTCGCTTTCGTCGTAATATGGAGTCAGATGGCAATATAATATTGACATATACTATATCGTGGATAACAATACTAAGGATACCATCTGCATGTGACATCTTGATCTAAGGAAAGTAAGGAAAGTTAGGAAAATCAAGGAAAGCGAAGGAAAATTATGGAAAGTGGAGAAGAATAAAATTGAATGATGTTTAAGCTTATTTTCCATCGTAGCCAAAAACCATGTTGGCACCAAAAAATACGCAAGAATACGTCAAAAGCATCCTGCTAATAATGAATTCAGGTTAATGCAGCATCCGCCCACAGCTCACCGCCAATTATCGTAGTACCGTCTAAGCATTTCTTCCTTGAGCTGAGATGCTCTCTCTTTGGATTCTTCATCCCTTTCTAGAGCGTCTTCTAAGGGTGATCTAGACGCTCTAGAGTCATGTAAGGGTCTGCTAGAGGTCTCCCTGTGATAAACTCGTCGCTTGCACCTTACATGATGCCAAGCACCTATACCTCCCTTCTTAAGTATGCGGACGATCTGCTCTCTGTCCTCGGATTTGTCGAGGTTCCATACCATGTTCACCCTGCAGACATAGCAGGGAAATTTTATCACAATATCTTCAAGAAGGTTTTTGATTGTGTTTGTAAGGCTGTCGAGATCATAAACTCTATAGCCTATTGATTGGTTTATCGCCTCAAACAATTCCTCTTTTGTAGATTTAGGAATTAGGAGCGCATCCCTCATCTCCACCCACTTATCATATAGATCTTGAACCAGCTCTGGAAGCTCTTTCAGTATTATTGTCACCGCTACGGGGTCCTCCCCATTTTCGAATAATTCAAAGGCTTGAGCAGCAACTTCACCTTTAGACCTGACTCTTCCTTCATCACCTTCTTTTATGGCCTGTATAGTCTTGGTGCTTATGTGATACTTCTTGGCTATCTTCTGCCATGGGACATGAACTCTAAGATCTCTTAGTACTTCCTTCTTCAAATTTTCCCAATGCTTTCCTTGACTTTCCGTATTTTCCTTCATCTGCTGTCTTATTGCAAGTTCGCTCATACAGCTCACATGATTATGTACAGCTATAAAACAATCATGTCAAATCAGTGACTTAACGATAAACTTTTTTCACTCTATCATGCATTATTTGTATTCTTTCGATCAACTATTTGATTTTAATTCTATGAATAATTCATTCTTGTGTAAGAGTTTGATTTTTTAGTAGCTCGTGAGTGCGGAGTTTGTCCATCTTGTAATAGTTCTGGATTTTTCACAAACTTGATAACTGGCTTCAGCATTTTTGATCATTATTCTAGATATTACCTACAACGATCTTAATTAATTCCTTAAGGCTATCAATTATAAATGCTGGATGTTCTGCTTCAAGATATGATCTAGCGTGATACGCCGCTTCACGCCTGTAAATAGCAACTGGTATCACACCGGCTCCTCTGGCAGAAATAATATCCTCTGCCATGTCGCCGACATAGATTGTTTCAGTAGCACTGACCCCCAGTTCCTTTAAAACTATCAGAATAGATTGTGGTGACGGTTTTGGGTCCGGGTAATCTCCCAATCCTAGTATGATGCTAAATTTGTCGTGTATAGCTGATCCCGCTAGGATCTTTGAAAGCGCTTCTTTTGGCGTCTGCGAAGCTACGGCTAGTTGAACCGATATATTCCTGAGACTCTCTGTAACTTCTTCAACATCGGGAAAAAGTTCTACGCCACCTATTAACTCTAGATAGAACTCTGAATACAAAGCGGGAATCTGGAATTTCACTGTATCAAATGCGATGCCTTTGTCAACATAATAATTCCAGTAAGGCAACCTAAAATTCTTTCTGAATGTGATTTGATCGTCGGTCTGTTTGCCAAAATGAGCCAGGATCTTGGAAGCAGCCTTCCATGTTACTGAGAAGTCATTAAGAAGCGTACCGCTTGCATCAAAGATCACCAGTTTGATCATAATTTCTCTTTTCAGTAGCTCAACTTTAAAGTTTTTATACGAATATTAGGTCGGTACTCACAAACTTGATAAGTGGCTACAGCATTTTTGATCATGAATTGGTAGCAATAGACGCGACTGCTAATTTGGAAAGCTTTAGAAGGTTCCTAGTAGTTAGCACATGCCGTTCATTTATGCCAGAGAGTTATCTAAGAGATCCTGAAGTATTTCCAGAACGTGAACAAGCTCCAGGTGCTATATATGTCGAGGCAGCAGACAAGGTTACTCTTAAAAAAGTTGGAGAGATAACTTTTGTAAATGCTAAGGATGTCCTTGGCGTTATCTACTCTTCCAAGAGTGGAAATACCAAGTTAAAGTGGCGACAGATCAGAAGAAGGACAGGCAAGGTAATTGGGGAGGCATCTGCGAACGCTCTGGTGAACTTGGTAGAGTCTGGGGTCATTACAAGGGAATGGGTAAGCGATTATCTGAGCAAAATTGGTTCTAAACAGGAGGAAGCTCCTTCGTCCGTTTCTGTCTCACAAGATTCACCGATCTCGCAAATTCCTGACCAGGAGGATGCTTCTGATAAAATCACTTAATTGTTAAATACAATGGCTGTAAATCTTTACAGATAGTTTTGAGCGAAGGTAGCATTACATGGTATGATGATTTTCTAGGTGTAGGATACGATTTTTATGATGTTCATACAAAAGTGCTTTTAATCTTTAAAGAAAGAAAATCGCTTTTCAATACTTGGCGTAGAGTCATAAAATGGTGGCCCGATGACGAGATAAAGATGAGGTTTTTGGAAGCAAATGATTCCTATGCATTCGTGCTGTACGGTGAATCACGCATTTTAATTGAAACTAAATGGGTATTCTTGAAAGCACTACAAATGTCGGAATATTATAAGCGGTTTAGAGACGAGTATGATGGAGCAGCTTACTTAGGGCTTGCATTGTACAGACCAAAGGCTAATTCATATGAACTTGAAATATTTAAGAAGTATCATAAGAAGGTCACCGATGTCCAATTCTTGAAAGAAAATGAAGCGGAGCAAGACAGTATAGTTTTGCGATCAAGACAAATTCTCCGCGACTCGAGAAAGCCTAGCAGTGGGTTTGACTGAGAAAATTAAGATTATTGGAATCTATTTATATCAAACAATTCTGATAAAGATTTTACATGTAAGCGTTTATCAGCCTAATCCATGGCCCCCAATTAATATCTAAATACTGTAGGGGTTGCCTAACAGGGTAGCTCGTCATAGTCTTGGCCAGCCCAAAGTCATATGTCTTTGTCTTACCATCAGTCCTAAATTTGATCCTCAAGAAATTTACCTTACGTAATTCCGCACTCTCAACATCGACTATAGACTCCAAGGGTATGATCGTAGTCTTCGGATTATCTGATATATCCTCGTCCAGTTCAGATTCAGAATAACCATCAATTCGTGTAACTCTAACTTCACCTTTGTCAAAGTATTTCGGTCTTTCTCTTGGTGTAACATTGAACCACTTAGCTACGAAAATGATCTTCTGGTTCGTTAAAACCAGAATTCCTTCTCTACTTTTTTTAAGAAGACCCATGAAACCAAGTTCATTGACCCAAACCTTTGGTAGGCCTGCAATGATATGTTCGTCTCTTTCCAAGTTTATCGTCAATATCTTTAAGTAATTTACCTACTCTTAAATTATTACGTCACAAAAGAATGATAAAATCTGTGCGATGTCCTGATGGTCAAAAAATTAAATATTGTATGAACTTATTCTAACCTGATTTTTCTGCAGCTCCTTCATACTTGAACCCGTAAGTACCTGCCTCTTTCTGGTCTGATAGTCTTCGGTATCTGTGTGCCCTTTCAGCAAATTCTATTGCTGACACTATCCCAAGAAAAACCGCTACCGCAATGAATATTGCCATACCCGCTTCTGCCATAGACTCTGTTGTATAAAGGTAAGTATATTAATTTTACTTACTTACTTTCGAGATCTTCGCTTCGTCTTCTCTTTGACCTTTAAACGCCTAAGCATCGTAGCGCCGAAAACTCCCATTGCGAAGAAGCCCCCACCGATAAGAGTGTATAACATCGTGTGTGTAGCAAAGCCCCAGGCAAATCCAATGGCTGCACTGATGAACTGTGTAATAATAAAGATCACATACCTATCAACCAATATTTACAGTGAACACAATACACGCTTTTTAACCCTTTCTTCCCAAAACTTGCTTGCTAAATTATCAAAAAATAAAAAAGAGGTTGATTTCACATCGTATGTCTACTACTCGCCAGTAAACTGACCGTATGCCTTTTCTCCTACCTGTGTTAGATCCAAGCCTATTTCTTCTTCTCTCGGTGTTACTCTTACTCCGCCAGGCCAGATCAAATCTTGTATCTTCCAGATCAGTAGCGTTATTCCAAAGGCCCACGCAATCGCGGCCGCTGCTCCTGTAGCATTGATTCCGAACTGCATCGGGTTTCCAAAGAATGCTCCAGCCGCACCACCTATGCGTTCCTCCGCGAATGCCCCGGTTAGAAGCGCGCCGACTACCCCACCGATGCCGTGAACAGGCCATGTATCCAATGCATCATCTACCCTTCCTCTATTCTTTATTACCAATGCGTAAAAGCATACAGTTCCAGAAGTAAATCCAATTATTACCGAGGCCATTGGACCGACAAATCCTGAAGCCGGTGTGATTGCTACCAGCCCTGCAATTGCACCTGAAGCAGCACCTACAGCACTTGCTCTTCCTGTATGAGCCCAACTAAGGAACATCCACCACATGGCTGAAACAGCAGTAGCGGTGTTTGTTACCATAAATGCACTCGTTGACAGTCCGCCTACAGCTCCAGCACTGCCCGGATTGAAACCGAACCAGCCAAACCACAGCAATATAGCACCAAGTATCATTAACGGAATTGCATGTGGTTCAAATGGTGCCCTTCCATAACCCAGTCTCCTGCCTAGGAACATAGCAGATGCCAGTCCTGCAAAGCCGGATGTGATATGGATGACCGTTCCTCCCGCGAAGTCAAGAGCGCCCAATTCGCCAAGCCAACCACCGGCGGTTCCCTGGCTTCCAAGTGACCAGTTCCAGTGTCCTACGAAGTCATACACAAATGTTGTCCATAGCACTACGTGGATCATGAACGCACTCATCTTTACTCTATCCGCATATCCTGCAATTGCCAACGCTGGAGTGATCGCTGCGAACATCAGCTGGAACATCACGAATGCCTGGTGTGGAATTGTTGGTGCGTATACGTCAGCTGGCGCATCATGCAGAACATTATTCAGTCCAGCCCACTCAAGTGAACCGATGAAGCCGTGTCCTGTAGCATCAGGACCGAACATCAAGCTGTAGCCCCAAAAGACCCACTGAACACTAACTATTGCATATACCAGGAAGCACTGCAAGATCACTGTTAAAGCATTTCTTCTTCTTGTGTAACCACCGTATAGAAAGCCTACACCACCCGGAGTCATTATCATGACAAATGATGCTGCCGTATACATGAAAGCGGTATCTCCTGTATCCATGCAGTATGCCAAGTCCATTCCAGCACAATGAATCTCCGGTGCATCATCTATTGTAGGAAGATCGCCCAAAGGACCAAACTGACCAAATGCACTTTTTGCTGCAACAACTCCTGATAGTCCAACAACAACTGCTGTGAACGCAAAAGCCCAACGCCATTTATGTTTCATTATCGAGGGCAGTGTCAGCCCAGCCATTAACCCTGCCATGCCAAACAAGTCAACGAGGCAACTATAAAAAGTTTTATGTGTTATATCTGCGTCTTGATAAAATTCTGATGAAACTCAGTCATTCGAACAAAAATATCCTGAGAAGAAGCTAATTCGTTAAGACTCTTTAGTATTCGATTTTGAGGTCATCAAAGTAGACTTCAGAATCATTTTTTGTCCAAACACCTAAGTATCCATTGGAGTATTCCTTATCGTGCCTCTTGATAAGCTGCTCACCGTCAAGGTAGCCAAACATTCCTGTTTTAAAAACTTCGACTACAAGTGTGTGCCATTCATCTTTTGATAGTTCAACTTTGGTTTCTGATATGCCAAGTATTATATCGGGACTAACCCTGAATAACGTGATCCTATCGTTTAGTGCATCCACAGCCAAGGCATAATAATGCTTTTTATCTAGCACACGGAATGCGATTCCAGCCACTTGATTTTCTTCACCGCCAACGATCTTAAATTTTAAAGTAGCCTTAAAGTCACTGTACTTTTTATCCATAGCTATCAGCACCGGATACCCCGAACCTGAAGCATTAAGTGATAAATGAGCAAGAATATTGGGAGCTGATGGTGCTGACTTTTCATTTATAATAATCCACTCTCCTTTTTCGCCTGAACCTGTTATCAATGCTTGGAATCCATCAGGAGATATGTTTGTATCGTATGTTTGTATTGTATATTGATCAAAACTCCATGTCTGAGAATTTTTATAGGGAGGTTCGGCAGCAAGGTATGCGGCGATAGATACAACAACCACTCCTAAGCTTATTGCAATAGCATATCTTTTCTTTCTTCCTTCGAACTTAGTTGGTCTAGGTGGCAACTTGGACTCCTCCCGGTATTAGGTTGTGATTCAGTTACATATTAAGTTCGACCTCATCTCATCTCATAGATGCCGTAAAAGTTTATAATCCGTGGTAAGGATTGATTACAGAACGTGCAGAAAGAAAAAATACCAGAAAAAGTTTTGAATAAAATAAAAAAGGGGATCGATAATTATAGGGCAGCTAGTGATGCACCTGCTAAGGTTGATGTTTATGATGTAATAGAAAAAGTATTCGAGACGCTTAATCCTCACTTGGGTGATGAAAGTAAAATCGCCATCGAAGAGGCAAGTGGATGTCTTAGGGCTGCATACTTTGATCGAAAAGATCCGGCAGAACGTACATACAAGCAGATGATATCAACCATAATGGACAAAAGCGCTTTTAGTGTCCTTGAGAAACCTGCAGAAGGGGAGATGCAGGTCGATTCCAAGATTAAACTCCTTGGTTGCGCTGATAGAGTTGAAGATGATGTAGTGATGATATTTAGAAACGCATCAGAGTTACCAGAGATGCCCCATGCAGAACACTTTATGCAATTAAATGCATACTTGTATATGTTTAATAAAGAAGAGGGTGTGATAGTTTATTTTGACAAGGAAGGAAATGAAGTAGAATTCATCGTTCCAAAAAGTAATAAACTGTTAAATGAGACTCTAAGAAGAGCTCGTATTCTTAATACGCTTTTGAAAAATAATATAGTTCCTGCCTTAGAGCCTTCAGAAAGATGTATTACCTGTCCGTATAACGAGAAATGTTACTATCCTTCCGAGGATAAACAGAAAGCGGGATTCTGGGCTCGCGGAAAATGGCGCGAGCTAAAAAGCAGATCAATTCTTTAGGTTTTTTGCTCTCTTGACATCTGTTAGAATCCGTCTAACAATTTTGGAATTCCTAAAAGTGAGCCAGATTCTTTATCCCTCATAACTATGGATCCTTCTGGTACCCAATCAGCTGGAGATGCGAAGTACATTGTTCCCCCAATGACGACTTGGATGTACCTATACTTTGCAACTAGATAACGCTCTGCAGAAGTAAGTAAGGCCATAACTGGGATCATCCGAAGGATATTAGGACCATATACTGACTTTGGATCAGCAGCATTACTCCAGATAGGGTATGCCAGTCCAGTTCTGGATCCCTTGGCATAGAATACAGACGGCTTCAGGGCTATCACCAGGGATAAAATCATCGCAGAGAATCCAATTATGAAGTAGAAAGCACTTACAGTGGCGACATGGCCGGTTAATAGACTTGCATCGCCTTCGGTCATGATAGCTAGCCTGTCTGGCATAACTTGCGGCAGATTATAGGTGTAGTCATACTGCAAGGCTAAACCTTTAACCTTGGCGTAAACATACAATATACCACCATAAATGCTACCGGAACCAGCAAGGGAAAGTAAAGACGGTACTGCGCCTCGCCAGAAGATGCTAAAGACAAAGACCGCGAGCAACAGTAGCATAATAGAATCAATACCCCATATGATCTGAAGATTGACCGTGCTTTGTATCATCAGAAAAACATGTAGGGTAATCACGCTACAGAGGCTCACAAAACTGACAAGAGTCCAGAACTTGCTTCTTTGGCGAAACCATTCTTCCATTTTATCTAAAAATACTCCTCTACGCCTACCGCTACTTTTCAATTATTTCTACCCATCATTTTATTCACAACATCTTAGTTATAAGCTTCGATAAATCACTTTAGTAGGTCAGTATCATCCATTTTGTTAAGAAAAACCTGTGTTTTGTAAGGTTTCTTCTCATTTTTATGATGGTATAGTATCTTGGTTCCATGTTCAAAAGGCACGACCTTAATAGAATCTGTGGGCTTGACTGAACTTTCATATTCCTTAAGATACTCAAACAACTCATCCTTGTTCATCTTCAATAGCTCGTCCGTTGACTTCAGTTTAGGAACTTTCAATAAATAGCAATTAAAGCAAGTCGTATTTAAGAATAACAAGGTGAAAGCGGGGAAGGTGAATTAACGGCTGTATTTCTTTCCAAGGGAAGATGATTCTTAAGAGCTCAAGATAAGGGCAAGAAACCGAGTCTTCTGCAAAATTCGTAGGACGCGAGAATTTTTAAGAAAATTAATAGCAAGGATGTAAATTGGGCACTCAGTTTGCAAGAAATGCAATAGCTAGATAGATTTTTAAGATAAATTGATGCTTTCTGTCATCCAGTCAAGGTAGCCCTTACTTACACTGTTCATCTTCAGCTCTACTATTTCAGGCACCTTGTATGGATGTGACTTGACTATTGCCTTCTTCAACTCCTTGTCTGCCCCCATGACACTTTTGTATATTGCCAAACATTCCTCTGAATCTTCGACCTTGTTATGCCACCAATAAAATGAGCGAACCTTTGTCAAACTTACACATGCAGCAAGTTTCGATTGAACTATCTTTTTTGATATTTTAGCGGCTATCTTCTCATTAGGATACGTGCTTAGAATTATAATACCAGCTTGCATAGCAACCGATAAATCTCCCTCGGAATGATAAAAGGTTAACGAAATGGCATTTGACTTACTAGACCCAAATTACAGCATAGTGCTGCTCCTCATAGCTTGGCTAGTTATCCTAGGTGGGGCAAAGGCACTTAGACTAGAAAAACACGGTTTCGAGATAAAGCCATTCATGCTTACATACAAGAATCGAAACGTATCTCCCACGCTTGACAAGATGCTATCGAACAAGCGTGCAATTAAGCTGTTTGCAGATGTAGGCATAGTTGGTGGTGCATTAATGATGGCATTTGCCCTATGGTTCCTCATCAATAACCTAAGCCAATTCTTTATTGCAAGCGAGAAGTTCTCTGAAGTTACACTGCTCATACCTGGAGTCACAGTTAGAAGCGCACCAAACCTGATGTACTTCCTGCTTGCCGTCCCCTTTGTGTTAGTTATTCATGAAGTAGCGCATGGCATAGTTGCTAGGCTGGAGAAGATCAGGGTAAAATCTGGAGGGTTTGCTATTATAATAGCAATAATTGCAGGCTTCGTTGAGCCGGATGAGGAGGACTTTGGCAAGGCAAAGAAGGTATCTAAGGTTCGTGTTATCGCTGCTGGTTCAACATCTAATGTTTTGTTTTCCTTCGTAGTAGCAGGCTTGCTGATGTTTAACCCAATGTTTGGAAACATTATGGAATTGATCAGCCCTGATATGAGAAGCTTATTCTACAATGACCCAATCGGCGTTCCTGTCATCCAGATAACAGAAGGAAGTGGTGCTGAAGCTGCTGGCATGCAGGCAAATGATATAATCACAAGCATTAATGGTGTTCCGATAAAAACGCCCGATGACTTGGGCAAGATTCAGTTAACTCCTGGTGAACGAGCCAATGTTACCGTACTAAGGGATGGTCAAACATTGAACCTTATTGTTCTGGTTAGCAGCGCGCCAGATAATCCAGAAAAGGGGCTGCTTGGCATACTGAGGGGTGCATTTCCATACCTGCCTCCAAAGTCACCGTACTGGATACCATGGCCTGCACCAGTGTTTACTTTTCTACTCTGGGTCTGGATGCTATCATTCTTTATCGGAATATTCAACATGCTTCCTATGTTCCCACTGGATGGCGAGAAGTATGTCAGTTCTGCACTTGAGCAGAAGATATCCAAACGGTCGCTATTGGCCACCAGGATAGGTATCAATATTACCGCCTTTAGTCTGCTAGGAGGCAACATAGCTGCAACTGTAATAAAATCTGGATTTATAGTAATTTAGATGAAGAGCTTTTGCGATCGTTGCAGTGCAAGGAGCGCATACCACAGAGCCTACTCTGGTGAATGTCTGTGTGCAAAGTGCTTCTCTAGATCTTTGCAGGAAAAGGTTGCTAAGACGATATCAAAGTATTGCATGCTAATTCATGGTGACAAAGTTGCAGTTGCCGTATCTGGAGGCAAGGATAGTCTATCTCTTCTGCATATGATGTGTACTATCGGTGAAAAGCATTCTTCGGATATTTGCGCGATAACAATTGACGAGGGTATAATAGGTTACAGGGATGAGTCACTAGAGATAGTTAGCACCTTCGCAACGCAACTGAATATTGAACATAAGGTTCTGTCTTACAAGGAACTTTACGATCTTAGTCTTGAAGATAGTTTGCAGTTAAGAAAGGGGAGAAAGATGAGCTCGTGCTCGATCTGCGGCACTTTCCGGAGGAGAGCCATTGATATCGCTGCTGAAAGTGTTGGTGCCAATGTTGTTGCAACTGCTCATAATCTCGATGATGTCCTGCAAACATTTTTGATCAATATCTTATCAGGGAATGTTGAAAGAATAGGCTGGACGTATCCAGAACCTGTAGCTTATACTAATGGGTTAAGAAAGATCAAACCCTTGACGGAAATTTACGAGCATGAAATTGCCTTCTACGCATTTGTTAATGGGATACCGTTCCAGTCAGAACAATGTCCGTATATGAACGAGGGTATAAGAAGTGATATCAGAGAATTTCTGAATAAGCTTGAAAATGAACATGCAGGAATAAAGTACAACGCATATAATACACTGATAAAGGTTGCCAAGAGGATCAAAGAATCAGCAAGCAAGGAGCATAACACGTGTGTTCTCTGCGGGAGAGACTCGACAAATGCTGTATGCTCTGTCTGTAGTATGACTATCACCTTAAAACAAAAGTGATTTTTGCGAAAATGCAAATATAATTGAAGTGTAAACTATGACCGCGGTAGTAGGTAGGGTCAGGGTGCCAGCCGTACCCTATACTCGAAACCGGCTTCATGCGGGGACCAGTAACCGTTGGGTAAATCCCTAGATGGTGTGTACCTGCTGGCCTTGCTGAAATGAATCCACGCCGTGATGGGTGGTTGCAGGTAACAGCTCATCCGAAGGGATGATGCTGATTATCGAACCGCCAAAAGGGGCGAGGTCCGGGAGGGAGCAGCCCTAAGGTGGAGTAGTCACGCTGTCACGTCTACGTGGTGGATCTTGCAGGGTCTGAGATTGGGCATGTTGTCTAGGGTGGAACTGATGGATCTACTACCGCTTTAAATTAAATCTTTCAAAACAAAAATAGTGGGGCAACATTAAGCTGGGACATGAGCAAGTTTGGTATGTATTCGGAAGGACCTAAACTTTCGTTTGAAGATCATTTATCAAAACTTGACGAACCTAGAAAGAACCTGCTGCAGGAAATAAGAAGTTTTGTGCTATCATTGGGCTCAAATGTCATCGAAGAGGTTAGACCGCACAGGATAGTTTATGCTAAATCGTTTAATTTTAGAACGTTCTTGGATATCGAACCAGCGATAAACGTACTATCAGTAAGTGTAAAGATGGAAACTAGAGGGACGCCGAAAAAGTTTATGATAAACTCTCGGGAACAGCTGCAAAATCTAAGAAACATGATTCACCAGGCCTATATACGCATCTGATTAAGCTTCAACGATCGCTACTGCCTTGCGTACAGGAGACATTGGATCTGGATTGGCAATTGATTCCCAAACAAATATTTCGACAAGATATTCACCAGCTTCTTCTGGTATCCAGCTCTGTGCTGCCTGCACCTTTTCTTTGGATGCAATCTTTATTCCGTCCATCCAGGATATCTGCACAGTCACACCATCGGAATCTTTGATTTGAACTATGTATGCTAGCTTTAGCATATCAGGGGTGTTGTTAGTAACTTCGGATTTCACCTTAATCAACTTGCCAGATTCTATTGTAAAGATATGCAGCTCTCCCTCATGCTCAGCCATAGCCTGGTGTATTAACAAAGTAGACACAAGTGTTGTAATTGCAAGTATCAGCAAATATGTCATTAATATCGTTAATGTGTTCTCATGAAATAAATTTTGCGTACTAATACAAGACCTTGAAGCAGTTGAATCCTCCAGTATATATTTCGTACTCGACATCTACATCATCTACCTTTGCTCCCCTTGGGCCTGCATGGCACCACTCTATAACCTCGCTCACTTTGAGCTCATCGCCCTCAAGAACAGCTTCTACTCTTCCATCCTTTAGGTTCCTGACCCATCCATCTACTTTGTGCCTTTTTGCAACTACTCTCAGGTTCTGCCTGAAGTAAACTCCCTGAACTCTGCCCTTGACAAATACGTGAGCTTTGATCTTCTTTGACAAGTATTTACAGGATAAAAAGAAAATGTATATAAGTTGTTATGCTACACGTTTCCGCCTTCTTCTAAGAACAGATGTTCAATGCTTGTCGGTTTTCTAACCAATGTATGTTGCCCGTTATTCTTCTTCATAACTACTGGAGGTTTTGTCTCGCAGTGGAATGGCATGTTAAACACTATTGAATATGCTCCAACATTGTAGAACATAATGTACTTGCTCTTGTCAGCATTGTTCAGCTGCGATACTTTCGATACTGGAAATACGTCATATGTGTCACAAAGTCTTCCTGCTAGGTGTATTTTGCTGCCATTAACATTATTGTTTTTGTTATCACTAAACACTACCTCTTGCGGATACTCTTGCTTGAGCAGTGCAGCATCAAGCAGAATGTGGTAACCTGCATCTACAATCACAAATTTGTGATCAGCATACTCTTTCGTGTTGACGATCTTAGACACCAATATACATGACTCCGCTGTAAGGAACCTTCCGCTCTCAACTATCAGAGAGAAGTTGTTGCATATTTCTGCTATCTGGTTCAACTTTCCAATTACAGAAGAAGCAATGTCACTTGGACTTGGCACATTTTCGCCATAGAAGACTGGCGTGCCTCCTCCAATGTCTATCGTGTTTGCGGTAAAGTTTGGGTACTCCTTCTTCATCTTTGAAATGAAGGCTTCTAGCTTGTCTAGTGCATGCGTAAAGCATGCAAAGTCTGTTATCTGTGAACCAAGATGAAAGTGGAAACCATCGAATTGTAGCATATCATTTGCAAGTATGTTCTTTAGAATGTTGGTAACACTATCAATTGTGTTAGTATTAAATGGAATGCCGAACTTTCCGTTCTTGTAAGATGCTCTAACTTCTGCTTTTACACCAACCTCTGGATTTATTCTGATCATTGTTTGTGGTTTTATATTCAAGGCATTTGCGGCTTCTGCAAGGTTCATTAATCCATTGTAAGAACTTACAACTATCTTCTTAACGCCATTCCGCAATGCGTATTCATACTCCTCTAACTCTTCAGTTACACTAGTGTAGATGATATCCTCTGGGTTACCTTTGCACATATTATAGAAGTAAAGTTCACCAGTAGAAGTTGCATCAAACAGTATATTGTCTTTCATGAAAGTTTTAAGAACTGTCGGGTTAAAGTTCGCCTTTATCGAATATGCTACCTTTACTGGTCCCTTGAATTTTTTATAAGCGTCAAGAATCTCTTTTACTTTCTTGTGCAGGGTCTGCTCGTCTATAACATAAATTGGTGTTCCAAATTGTTTTATGAGCCTACTAAGATCTCTATTGTTGATGAACCTGTTTACATTTACCGATTGCGTTACCTGCAACGTCCGTGCGATTTCTCCCATCGTTTTGCAATCTTTATTGAAAAATATTGCTTTAAAAACATTTCGGTTGACCCTATAATTCTTAGAACAAAAAAAATTTTCTAAACTTTCTGACCCTATAATTCTTAGAACAAAAAAATTTTTCTAAACTTTCTTAACTCTAGCTCGGCCAGCCTTTCTCGGTGCTATGTTACCAACTTTTCTGCCAGGAGGAGTTGTTCTTCCAACTGAAGTCTGTGTTCCGGCATGCTGATGCCTTCCTCCACCGTGTGGATGATACACGGCTGCCATTGCAATTCCTCTAACTCTTGGATACACCTTGCCCTTTGCCTTCATAACATAATGCTTGATACCAGCTTTTAGGAAAGGTTTCTCTATCCTTCCTCCGCCGGCAACTGTGCCTAGAACAGCCCTGCAGTTTGGATTTAATGTTAGAAACTTGCCAGAGGGCATTCTAACCGTTACACCGCTTGCGGCATGCGCAAACACGATTGCAGATGAACCCGCAGCTTTAACTAATTTGCCACCATCACCAAAATTTCTTTCAATATTGCAAACGGTTGTACCATCTGGTATATTGCTCAGATTACTAATGTTCATGGGGTTCGCACCTGCATTTGGACTAAGCTCGATCCTTGCGCCAACATACATTCTTTCTGTTGCTGGGATGTAGGAATACTTGCCATCATCAAATCTGATTTTTGCTAATGGTGCATCCCTTCCAGTTTCATGCACTATATCAACTATCTCTCCAACATGCTGCTCCTCAACGGCATAGCTAGGATACTTCGCGGGCACGATCTTGCCAACAATAGTAGCTCGGAACTGCTTTCCACCCCTTCCCTTTCTCTGAACAAGGATCCTCTTGCCCATGAGCAACCTAGTAAAATAAGATGATTTTAAGCTTCTGATTTCAACTGCCTTATTGTATCCATGAGGTTCATTCCAAAGGCTTTGGACGCCATTTCAAGTTGCTTTTCTGAATCTATAGCACTAACACAATTCAAAGCAACTGCTTGAATCAGAGACGGTTTAAGCTTCCTGATTGCGCTATCAGCCTCTGCTTGCATCCTGAGGTCCTGTTCGATCATGGTCCTTAGTCTGTTGGCAAGAACCTTTGTCCTTATCCGTAGAAGGTTTCTACCATACGCTATGCTACGGAGCATTTCCAAAGTATCCTTGTTAGCTGGCCTTGCACCACGTTCTCCGGAGCCAATATACAGGCATAAGATTTCATTCTTGAACGTATAGCCTATGCTCAAAGGCTTGTTGAGTGTGTAAGCATTCTTTACTTTGGATTTTTTATTACTAACTTTGATCTGACGAACTAGCCCATTGCGCTTCAACATGCTTATGTGCTTCAGAACGGCCTGCTGTGTAACGCCCAGGTTTGATGCCAATTCATTGAGACTCCTTGCACGTACACATAACAGTTCCAGCAAACGCAATCTTGTTCCGGAGCCTATAATTTCCAGAAGTTGCTCCAAGTCTGTCAACAAGGATAATCAAGAAGTAACATTTATAAATGTAACTAGTGGTTATTAACCATAGGTTATGAATGGAAGAAAAATAAGAATAGACAACATATTCGAAGCCATTGAAAGAATGATTGAAGACTTGCAGAATGACGTCGAGCACTCCTTTAAAGAACTGCAGAACAATAGCATCCTTGAATCAAGACCTTTGATGTATGGTTTTACAATGAGTATCGGCCCTGATGGAGAGCCAGTTGTAAGGACATTTGGTGACAAGCAGATCACAACAGGGTGCAGGGAGCCGGTTTACGAGCAGTTCGTAAAAAATGATACAGACGAACTTATAGTAATGATCGAAATGCCAGGTATTAGCAGGGATGAAATACAGTTGAATGTGAGTCACAGCAAACTTATAGTAACTACTACACCAAAGGCAGAAAGAAGGTACAAAGCTGATATTGAATTAAAGGCCCAAGCTGACCCAAAAAGTGCGAAGGCTACTTACAGAAATGGTATACTATCTGTGACCCTGAGAGTTAAAGGGAATAGTAATAAAGGTATAAAGATAAGTGTGGAGTGAGTAGCCCGGTGAGTCAGAATACACTTTCGCTAAAAGTGTTAGAAGCTTACACCAGAGATGTTGGTAGAGGTGTAGCTAGAATTGATTATGATTCTATGGACTCTTTAGGTGCATCAACCGGCGACGTTATAGAAATCAGGGGTAAAAGGAGAACCGTCGCAAAATGTTTGCCATTGTACCCGTCCGATGAAGGTAAGGGAATAATCAGGGTCGATGGTCTTGTTAGAAACAATGCTGGGGTCGCAATTGGTGACGCTGTTATAGTGCGTAAGATCAAAGCTGTTCCAGCAGAGAAGGTTATAGTCGCACCATTAGAAGCAATACCGCCAATTGATGAGCGTTATCTCGCTGATGCTCTGGAAAGTGTTCCACTGATCAAAGGCGATAATGTTATGGTGCCTTACTTTGGTGGCAGATTAACCTTCCAAGTTATTGGTGTCAGCCCAGCAGCTGATGCTGTTTTGATTACACAAAAGACAATATTCCACATTGCGGAAAAGGGTGAAACGCTAAGGGGAGTTCCGCAAGTTACCTATGAAGATATTGGAGGCCTTAAGGACGAGATGCAGAAAGTTAGGGAAATGATCGAACTTCCATTAAGGCATCCGGAAATATTTGAAAAACTGGGTATAGAAGCTCCCAAGGGTGTATTGCTTTACGGTCCTCCTGGTACTGGCAAGACATTGCTTGCAAAGGCGGTTGCAAATGAAAGCAATGCACACTTTATCAGCATAAGCGGACCTGAAATAATGAGTAAGTTCTATGGAGAGAGCGAAGCTCGGTTGAGAGAGATATTCAAGGAAGCCAAGGAGAAGGCTCCGAGTATTGTATTCATTGATGAAATAGACTCTATTGCTCCAAAGAGAGAAGAGGTTACCGGCGAGGTGGAGCGAAGGGTTGTTAGCCAATTGCTATCTCTAATGGACGGTCTGGAAGCTAGGGGCAAGGTCGTAGTTATTGCAGCAACGAATAGACCTAATGCCTTAGATCCGGCACTAAGAAGGCCTGGAAGGTTCGATAGGGAGATTGAAATTAGGGTTCCAGACAAGCGTGGAAGACAGGAGATATTACAAATACACACAAGAAACATGCCTCTTGCAGGTGATCCTGGTGAAGTAGTCGATCTTGATAAAATTTCATCCGTAACGCATGGATTTGTCGGTGCAGACCTTGAATATCTCTGCAAGGAGGCTGCAATGAAGTGCTTAAGAAGGTTACTACCAGAGCTTAACCTTGAAGATCAGAAGCTGCAACCAGAAGTTTTGAACAAGCTGATAGTAACCATGGATGACTTTCAGAATGCTATAAAGGAAATCATGCCATCTGCAATGAGGGAGGTCTTCCTTGAAACCCCAGATGTAAAGTGGAGTGAAATTGGAGGTTTGGAAGGTGTCAAGCGTGAACTGCAGGAAGCTGTTGAATGGCCTATGAAGTATCCTGAATTATACAAGAAGTTGGGTCACAGCATGCCAAAAGGTCTATTACTGCACGGTCCAAGCGGAACAGGCAAGACATTGCTTGCAAAAGCAGTTGCGACTGAAAGTGAAGCAAACTTCATTAGCGTTAGAGGACCAGAACTTTTATCAAAGTGGGTTGGAGAGTCGGAGCGTGGTATCAGAGAAGTCTTCAGGAGGGCAAGACAGGCAGCGCCATGTGTGATATTCTTTGATGAAGTTGATTCAGTTGCACCAATAAGGGGAATTGGAGGAGACAGTATGGTGACTGAGCGTGTGGTTAGTCAGTTGCTAACGGAACTTGATGGTATACAATCGTTAGAAGGAGTAATCGTTTTGGCAGCAACAAACAGGGCTGATATGTTAGATACGGCGCTGTTAAGACCTGGAAGGTTTGACAAGTTGGTCTTTGTTCCAATGCCAGATAAGGATGCTAGGCAGAAGATACTTGAGATTCACGTCAGGACGAAACCGCTAGCGAAGGATGTTGACCTTGCAAAATTAGCAGAGATGGTTGAAGGATTTAGCGGCGCAGATGTTGTATCGGTAGCAAATACGGCTGTATCTTTGGTCTTGCACGAGTATCTTGCAAAGTACCCAACGCCTGAGGAAGCTGCAAAGCATGCGGAAGAAGCTTCGGTAGTAATGAGGCACTTTGAAGAAGCGGTAAGAAAGATCAGACAACAGAAGGAAGGAAGGCCTGGAGAGAAGGTTACGGTACCATACTATAGGTAAGCTTAGTTTTTCAATTTTCGCTCCAGCTTACTATCCAAAGGCTTGTATCTACTGTGTCTCATTTAGTGTTATACTAGCAAATTTTGATTTTCGTGATGCCTTTTCTTTAGCAATTCTTTAATCTGCCAATAGCTTATCTCTGCATCATGCATGAAATGACAGGATACGTAGGCAAAGCACTGTCACTATTATCAAATTACAAAGTATTTGTTGGAAATACAATATTGGCAAGAACCTCTGACGGAGAATACTCTGGTATTTTGATGCCGAGGTATGAATTTGCAGATGATAACCATATCGTAATAAAATTAAAGAACGGCTACAATATTGGTATAGATGCAGATAAAATAGTCAGGCTTACAAAGATCAGGTCTAAAGAAATGGAACATCATAAAGGTGAAAAGGTGAAGACTTCTGTTGATCAAAGTTTGCCGAAAATAGCATTGATAAGCACTGGTGGCACGATAGCAAGTAAGATAGACTACCGAACTGGCGGTGTTAAAGCTGCATTGACTGCTGAGGAGCTTTATTCTGCTGTACCAGAACTCCTAAAGTATGCTAGAATAGATCCAGAAGTTCTTTTCAGCGAATACAGTGAAAACCTGACAGCAAAACACTGGAGCGAGATGGCCAGGAAAGTTCATGAAAAAGTTTCAAATGGTTACGAAGGTGTGGTTTTAACACATGGTACGGATACAATGCATTACTCTGCAGCTGCGTTAGGCTTTGCTTTAAGCAGTGTTCCCATTCCAGTTGTTCTTGTTGGTGCACAGAGATCATCTGACAGACCATCGTCAGATGCCGCATTAAATTTGGTTGGAGCTACAATATTCGCATCACGAGCTGATGTTTCTGGGGTTTTTGTTGCAATGCATGCCAATACGAGTGATGATGCTATTGCTGTCCATGTTGGCACGCGAGTCAGAAAGAACCATACAAGTAGAAGAGACGCGTTCGAGTCGATAAATCTGCCTTCAGCTGCATACGTCAAGCGTGAAAATATTGATATCAAGATTGACTCGTTACCCAAAAGAAGAAAGCTGGCGAGTTTTGATGTCAAACCAAACTTTGATGAAAGAGTTGCTTTGCTCAAGTACCATCCAAATATGGATCCAAGGATAATCGAGCATTTTGTTGATCTTGGTTATAGAGGTCTTGTAATAGAAGGAACTGGTTTGGGACACGTTGGCAAACAGTGCTTTGATGCGATAAAGAAAGCTGTTGAAAATAAAATTCTTGTTTGCATGTCTTCCCAATGTATCTGGGGAAGGGTTAGAATGACCGTATATGAAACTGGCAGAGATCTGCTGAGCTTGGGAGTTGTTCCGTTGTCAGATATGATTGGTGAAGCCGCACTTGTAAAGACGATGTGGGCGCTTGCAAATTCGAAAGACCTGCAAGGAGCAAAAGAACTAGTCATGAAAAACATTGCAATGGAATATTTTGATGTATCCTCATTCGACGAACCTGCAAAGGCTTAATACCAGTTTGCACACTAAATTTGGCAAATGGAGCTGAAGCAGAAAGCTCTAGATCCTCGTGACCTTGGGATCAAGGTCGGATTCGAGATACACCAGCAGCTGGCAACAAAGAAGAAACTATTTTGTAGTTGCATTTGTGTTGATGTTGAAAATTATCAATCAGAACTTGTAAGACGAATGAGACCGACACAGAGCGAGTTGGGAGAATACGATCCAGCTGCACTCTTCGAGTTTAGAAAGGGAAGGCTGATCAAATACCTTAGGAGCAAGGGCAGCAGCTGTCTAGTCGAGGCAGATGAGGAACCTCCTCATGATGTTAATAGTGAGGCGTTGGAGACGGCGTTGATAATTGCGCTAGCGTTGAAGTCAAACATTGTGGATGAAATTCATGTCATGCGCAAGATAGTGATTGATGGTTCGAATACGAGTGGTTTCCAGCGAACGGTGCTAGTTGCAAATGGTGGTACTATTGAAACCCCGTTAAAGACGGTTAGGGTCCAAACGATATCGCTAGAAGAGGATGCTGCAAAACTGATCTCCGATGATGGAAATGTAAGAACCTATGGTCTGGACAGACTTGGCACAGCACTGGTAGAAGTTGCACTGGAGCCAATAACTGGAACTCCTGAAGAGATAATGCACGTTGCATTAGCTCTAGGAAGATTACTGCGTGCAAGTAAAAGAGTTGCAAGAGGTTTGGGAACTATACGGCAAGATGTTAACATATCGATAACTGGTGGTGGAGTGATCGAGGTTAAGGGTGTGCAGAAACTCGATCAGCTGGTCAAGGTCATAAAATACGAAGTGATGCGACAGCATGGTTTGATTTTAATTACTAAAAAACTTGAAGAACGGAATTTGAAAAGTGAAGATCTTGATGATTCAGCTGTTGATGTTACAAGCGTATTCAAAAATTCAGCTTGTAAGGTGATAAAGAAGGTTATTGAAAATAAGGGAGTTGTCATGGCTGTAAAGTTAAAGGGCTTTGCAGGCATGCTCGCGTACGAACCCTATGAAGGAATAAGGTTAGGCAAGGAGTTTGGTGAATTGGTGAGGTTTTATGGGCTTGGAGGTGTATTCCATTCTGATGAATTGCCTGCATATGGCATAACCAAAGAAGAACTTGAAGCCATAAGTAAAGTGATCTCCCTACGTAATACCGATGCGTTCGTTTTGGTTGCAGGTTCTCAAGACAACGTTGAGGATGCTGCGAAGGCTATAACAGAGCGAACTAGGTATGCCTTGATTGGTGTGCCTGCTGAGACGCGAGCACCAACGCATGAGAGCAAGACTGTTTACAGCAGGCCTAGACCGGGAGCTGCCAGAATGTACCCTGAAACGGACATTGCACCAATACCGGTGACAAAACAGATGCTCGATTCGTTAAAAGGTAAAGTTCCGAAATCATGGGATGCCTTCGTGGGCGAGTTGCGCACCAAATACGGCTTAAATAGAACCCTTGCGGAAAAGATGTTCGATTCTGATCATCTAGAGGTGTTCGAAGACATCGCTGAAAGCACACACGTAGCCTCAACCTTCATAGCTGCAACTCTAACTGAATCACTGGTAAGTTTAGAGAGACGAGGTTTGGATTTGAATGCACTAACGAGCAATATAATTAAAGAAGCTTTCGTGAAGTTGGATAAAGGTGAAGTCGCCAAGGAGTCTATCGTGCCTATCTTTGAAAAGATACTGAAGAATGGGGCTCTCAACACAGATGAAGCAATTGAAAAGTTAGGTTTAAAAACCATTAGCGATGAAGAGTTGAATGAATTACTTGATAAAATTATTCAAGAAGATGCGATGATAATTGCCGATAAGGGAGTAAATGCTCTGAGTGTGGTGATGGGTAAGGCAATGACCACTTTAAGAGGAAAAGTTGATGGCCAGAAGGTAAATGCGTTGTTAAAACAGAAGATCGATAGACTGCTTAAAAGTTAAAAAAGGTTTTATACATCTTTGCAATTTTATTTGCATATGTCATCTAACAATATAAAGATCAAAGTTAAGTTTGGTGTAAATGAAGTTGAAATCGAGTCCCCGTTTGAATCAATTCGTGACGCAGTTGATGTTATACCAAGCATAATCAAGAATCTGGGTAGCAGCACTAAATCTGGTGAGCAAACAGCAGCAGAGATTAATGAGCACGTAAATGCCCTTGAGGCTAAAGTGCCATTAAATTTGCCTGAAATAAAGATAGACAAAGACGATTCGTTGAGCGACATGATCATGAAGATGTTCAAAGATACTTGGGGAAAGCAGTCCAGAAGGCTGGCAGACGTGAGACAGGTGCTAGATTCCTATGGCCTCTCATATCCAAAGCAGTCGGTTGCTGTCACTCTCATGAGACTAGCCCAGAATAGCAAGTTAAGGAGGTTCAAAGGTAACGATGGGGAGTTCGTTTACACAGCAACCACTTCACTCTTATCAGATACTTCAAAGCAGGCTACAGATGTAGAGGTTAACGATCCCAATCAAGGGTGATAGCAGTTGTCAGAGAGCAAGAATGTAAACGTGGTGGTAACATACGGTGAGACAACAGTAGAGTTCAAGGGCTCATCAGAAGCAGTTTTGGAGTCAGTGCTAAGGTTCCTTGCAAAAGAGGTTCCCCATCTTGACATAGCTAAGAAGATCACTTTGAATTACCCAGCTGCCGAATTGATCGATATGTATTCCGATCTTGTTAGGATAACCCCTGAAGGACCTAGAGTTATTATGGAAGGTAAGAAGTTGAGCGATAAGGATCTAATCACATTGCAGCTCGTAGCCCACAAGATTGCGAGTGAGCTTGGAAAGGCGGAAGGTCCTGATATCTCTGCACAGGATCTGCAGACGGCAACAGCGCTCAATCCCAAATCTGTAAGTTCTAGACTAAGCGAGCTTGTAAAAGTAGGTTATGTGCAGAAGAATAATACGAAGCAGGGGGCGAAGTACAAAATCACAACGCAGGGTATACACTGGTTAAACTCTACTCTGCTAAAGAAGATGAAGCCTTAGCACTTGTATCTGGCGGTTTTTTTTGTATATACATATACGCTCGAATACTGCCCGTTCTTGTTAGTACACCTTCTCGAACAAGATCTGTAAGCGAATGTGAAACTGCTGTTCTGTCATAATTATAGCCTCTCCTTGAAAGTTCTTCATGAACATCTGCAAGATTTCGTTCCGATGTGAACCAGTCCTCAGTCCAGAGTTTTTCTATCAATCCCTTGCATGTTGCAGAACCCCTTGGCTTTTGCTTTCTTTCGGAAACCATTACTGGTGCTTCTGATGCAACATTATCCATACCTGAAAGGACGCTTTCTACTACCTGCTTCACTTTGTCCTCTGGGCAGGAGATCTCGATCTCCCACGAACCTCTCTTCAACCTTACCTTTACCACGTTGCGATCGCTCATCTCAGCACCTTGTTGTTGACCATATTGCGCATGTTGCGCAACATTTATAGCCAGCGTATTGGATATATTGTTGAACAACATGAACGCGCAATTAAACCTTCCTACAAGTTCTTTGGCAGCAATTAATGTTGATGCCATGGGAAGCAGATTCTATGAAGCGATAAACGCAAGTCTAGATCCGAAACTCGATGCACTGAGCGGTATGCAGGTGTTGTTCAGTCCAGATGATAAGGAGTTCAGCCCGCTGGAAGGCTGGGAAGCAAAAAACCATAGTGCGAACATCCAGCCAATAAGTGCAGTAGACGAGCCGGCAGCTATAGCCGCAATAGACTCTAGTTGTGTATTGATAGGAGAAACTTCTGATGGTTCCATTTACTCGGCTAAATGTGGTTTGGCACTATCGTTCATGGGCAAGGCTGTTATGCATGTTAGGATCGGTCCGGTACTATTTTACATAAATGATGATACTGTACGTTCATCAAACCTTGATGGCAAGTTTGCAAAATTTGTGCTCTTCGATACTTCTGCTGCTAAGCGCATGATCAGGGTTAGAGTTGAGCGTGTAATACAAAATGAAATCTCCAAGTTTCTAAGAAATGCCATTATACTTGTTGATGGTTCACTCAAAAACTCCGTGTTTGAAGATAGTATCAATGGGTTGAAGCACATACTACAAAACTGCCTGGCAAATGAAAATCAACTAGTTGGGATAAGCAAGACAACAAAGCTCAAGGTTCTTTATAGACTGGCTTCGCTAATGCGCAAGAATGGTGCGTGTTATATAGACGTGGAGTCTATAGTAAAGAGCTTGGTTAGCAATATTATTGGCCGGCCACTGCTTGCTAAATTTAGCAGCGATGGTATAGCACTAAGAGTTGATGTTTTGAATAAGCCGAGTGAATCTTTGGGGAAACTGATAACGAATGATGCACTGCCGGACGGTTACCCAGAAACACTTAGGCTTGCGCATCACATCTCTACGTTTACAAAGACTGATGTGTCGTGCATCAGGAGCTTCGTACTAAGCAGGTTCAGTACGAGAGAGATGATGCGTGAAGACGTGAGAAGAACGCTCCTTGGGACCCTATCTGTAAGAGGATTCTAATGAGAATCGTTAGTAAGGAAGGCAGCGAACTCGTTCTGCTTGCGCTCGTCGATAATGGCATAGAAAAGGGAGATTATCTAATTATTGAAGATGCAAAGAAGAAGAGAAGATTGTTGCTGCAGGTGTATGATGAAGAGTACCTAAGCATGCAGTCGCTCATTGAAGACATGGTGAAAGATGAAGTGGTAAAAGCTTCAAGTGTGGAAGGCCTTCACGATCCCCTTAACATCAGTAACCTGTCTAGGATGGTTAGAGATGCCAGACTGTTCAGGTGCAAGATTCGAGGGAGTATAGAAAATGGTAGGTTAAGTAGCAATGTGTCTTGGCTGCCATCAAGGGTCGATTCAAAGATTGCAAGGTTAAAGATCTCAGAACTTGACAGTTTGCTGGAAAGGGAAGGCAGGTTTCCAATAAATATCGGGGAGACGAGAGACAAAGAACAATTCATAATTTATGCAGAAGATATCGATGGAAAGTTGAACATAATAACTGGAAAGAAGGAATCAGGAAAGTCGCACCTTGCAAAGGTGCTTGTCAAAAAACTGGTCGAGTATGGTGCTTTTGTCATACTATTTGATCTTAACAATGAATACAGTGGGTTGGCATGGAATAGAGACGGTACTCCTAGCAGTATCAATGACAAGGTGATCATGCTTGAACCTGGCAATGGGTTAAGATTCAATCTGGATTATGCTGGCAAGAGTGCAATCGCAAATATGCTCAAGCATGCATTGGACATGCCAGCTGCATCTATGCGCGAGTTTTTCAGGATTTGGGACCGGCTTAATGCAAAGAACTCGCTGGGAATAGAGCGGTTGAGCAACGCAATAAACAACTGGGACATCAATGAGTTGGTACGTGACGCACTCCTATCTAGGCTACATGCAATACGGGTATCAAAGCTCTTTACAGATGACTACAAAAACACATGCAGGTTCGAGCAGATAATCAAAGAGAACAAGGATGGCGTTGCCCTGATCGTGGGAATGGGCAAAATCGCTCCAGTGGTAAGGAGGATGACTGTGGAGTTGATCTTGAGCAAGTTGGTTGAACTTCTTGAGCAGGGAACTATACCACCAATATTCCTCTTTGCCGAAGAGGCACATCTTTATGTGCGGGAAACATACTGGGAGGATATTGTAACCAGAATGCGACACTTTGGAGTTTATACCACATTCGTAACAAATCAACCAGATGCTGTTAGCGATAGTGTATACAGACAGGTGGATAACATATTCCTGTTCAACTTCACCAATGATACAGATCTGGAAAGAATATCCAGAGTTTCCATTGCTGATACGGATACGATCAAGTCAATAGTAAGAACACTACCGCAGAGGTACTGTTTAGTTATGGGCAAGGCAGTTCACGATCTCCCGGTCGTGTTAAAGACTATTCCTGCAGAAGTATTAACACTAGGAGAAACAAAACTATTCTTCAAGATAAAGGTCCCACTAGTTAACAAAAAAGAGTGAAAGTTAGACCGCTTCGCTTCCTCTCTTCTTGC
>JBHICH010000021.1:0-27559 GCA_046759465.1 Nitrososphaerales archaeon | reverse complement strand
ATTACTGGTTCATCTTGTTTGATATCAACTGCCTTAGTTCATCATCCGTCTTTCCATGAGGATCTATTTCGAGGGTTCTGGCTACTGTCTCAAGTTTCTCTCTTTCGCTCACACCCCTACTACCATCTGTGGAGACCTTTATTGGCGGATCATTTATCGATGTCTTTAGTGGATTATTTATGGACATGTCTATTGGCCTATTCATCTTAGTTAACTCTGTTTGAATCTCGCTTCTAGCCTTTTGATACTCCCCCATAACCTTTCCGACTCTTTTTGCAAATTCCGGCAGTCTTTTCGTGCCTAAAAGCAGAATTATCGCCAAGAATAAGATGATGCTCCATTCCATACCTCCGACGAAGAGCGATGAGTGGGTTATCATCAAGAATGATTGCCATCTGTTAAAATTAAACTTTATCAAATATCTAGCTCCTGGTACGCTATGGATAACTAACTAATATTAGGAAGATCTGATCTTGTCTCTTGTACGTTTAAAGTCATCTAGATATTTACGTATCCTTTCCTCTGTGTATTGGGGTCTGAAACTTGCTGTTGTTCTAACTACGCGATCTAAATCTAGATCTTTATCTCTACTTGCATACAAAATTGATGATACAATGTCCAAGTCCTCTTCGGTATACTTTGACAGAACGTAAAGAAGTTTTAAACTATGATCAATTAACTTTGGCTCATTGATAGAATCAAAGACACTCTTTACAAGTGATTTACCTTTAGTGGTTAAACTGTAGCACCAGAACCCTGCTTCATTGTCTGTTCCAATCAATATCGATTCTTCTGTCTCATCTACCATACCTGCATCTATCAAAGAATCAAGTTGAGAATCTAGCCATTGAGACCAAGGACCGCGTGCAATCCATTTATAGTCTTCTACGGCGTTCCAACCAGATTCATTTACTATATAGGCCATTTTCTGAATCTGAGTCCTCTCCGCTATCCTTGATGCGCCCGAAAGAACTAAGAAAAGAACAGCAAAACGATTCAAATCCGTACTTTCTATTTCCAATCAGCTCACCCACAAGACATTTGAAATTTGTCTAAAAGATTTATTTTTTTGGATCTTCATCAGTCCATAGACCCACGGCTGCATCCCTAACGGCACGCATTGGCTCATAAGCATAGGTGGCGAAAGTACCTACACCAGCATCCCAGAGGGATCCGACTGCAGATAAACCATTTTTGTCGAAATAAATATGACCAAAATCTCCCCTACTTTTTTCATTTCGGCTTCCTAATTCTTTGTCAAGCGGAATTACTCCAGCGAATTCACTGTAAAACCCAGAAATAGTTGGTATCGAAGTTTGTAGAATGCGTCCCAGTTTAATAACCGGAACCTCATTTACTGAAACTCCTTCAGTTTCAAGCAACTTGCCTTCCCTTTCACACATTATATCTAATGATTTCACTTCTCTGTATTCCATACCGATAGCCCTGCTAACATCGTAACTTTTACTAAGTTTCTTAATCACCTCACTATTGTACAGCCAGTAACGAAGAACTTTTTCCTTGAACTCTTTAGTTTCATCAGACCAGGCTGCCTCAAGAGTTTCCTTCATCGTTCCATGCCTTGCCTTTATTCCATGCTTACCTGCGATTCGCTGATAAATGTAAAGCTGTTCTGGAAGATTAAGATGAACTATGGCTCCAGTATCAAAATCAACGTACTCATCACCACGGTATATAATTTGTTTGGTACATTGCAGAGCTTCTGGATAAACATAAGCATTGTTAAATGAAATGAATCGAGAAACATCAATAGAAACTAGGCTATTAACCAACTCATCCAATAGTTGTAATTTGGAATCAACTTTAACTGATTCTTGCATCTCAATCAACACTGATTCCGGTTGAGTCGATTTGCTTTACAAAAAGAGTTGTCACAAACCGAAGCTAAAAAGCTGTGATGCAAAACTCCGAAATTAGAAATCATGTGAAATTATTATTTTTTCATGCTTATAACAATTCCTCCAGCTTACAAGCTGCGTAACGAGATCTAACTTGATATTGTTCGTCGTCTTAGCTTTGTGTATATTGCTAATACATTTACGCACAAGAGAATTGAGTTGCCTTTGGTGAAACCAGCAGTGCTACAAATTCATCGTAATTAAAATCCTGATTTACTGAAACTGGCACGAATCCAAATACCTTGGTCTCTACCGTTACTTTTAAGTTTATATAATCTGTATTAAGTGATGTAAATGATTTATAGGCGTTCCACCAATTCTCCAATGGAATCGTTTCTGTGTTAATCTGTATCTTTCCGCGCAGCGTAGCAGCTTGCATGGGCATGAGGGTATCGCCATGAAGTATCATGGTAGCAAATTCCTTCATTTCTGGTACGTTGTAGTTGTCGTTATGCAAGTTGTCAAGTTCAAACACCATTCTGTCGAAACCTGTGGGAAATTGCGTTGGATTGCATGCATCTATTTGTATATTCAAACTAAGTGTTGTTTTATCAAAATTACCTACACTTCTGGGACTGAATTGCAGCTCTTGTAAATTATTCAAAGCATAATACTGCATAATAATGACGACAACGACCACAACGGCTATACCGCCACCGATGACAGCAGCAGCTCCTTTGCGCAATACAATCCTGATACAATCAACAGAATATATATTAATTATTCTCATGGAAGGTCAAAATCCGAGTCATTATAGCAGAATCCCTAGAACTGTTTTGACCCGATTTGTCTACGCGATCTGTCAGAGATTACATACTTTGATGGGAAAAAATTAATCCATGCTCTGTAGCAATAGAGGGATATGTTGCGGTTATCAAGGCAGCAGAAGGCTGTAGTCTTCGGATCATGGCTTGGATGGTCGCTTGACGGTTACGACCTTGTCTTGATGCTTCTTGTAATTCCATCTGTAAGTCAGCTCTTCTTCCCATCGGAAGATCCTACACTTAGCCTACTGGCAATCTTTGCAACCTATGTTATAACACTGATAATGCGGCCCTTTGGCGGTGCATTCTTTGGTAGTTTTGGTGATAGGCATGGCAGAAAGAAGGCCATGATAATAACCATCACTGGCTTCTCCATTGCTACCTTCGCAACTGGTCTCCTACCTACATGGCAGATGGCCGGTTTTCTTGCACCTGCATTACTAATACTCACAAGGTTTGCTCAGGGATTGTTTGCAGGAGGCGAGTGGGCCAGTGGTGCGGTGATCACGATGGAAACTGTGCCAAAGTCTAGTCGTGGACTGCTTTCGGGTTTTGTGCAGAGTGGCTTCACTTTGGGCTTCCTCTTAGCATCGATAGTTTACCAGTTTGTATCGCTTGCTTATCCTGGAGATTCGTTTATAGAAATGGGTTGGAGGGTGATTTTCTATACAGGTATAATCCCTGGGCTAGTGGCTCTCTTTGTTAGATTGAAGATGAACGAATCTGAAATATGGTTGGAGAAAGCCAGAAAGAAGAGGATCGAGAGGGCTCCATTGCGAAAGGTCTTGTTCACAAGAGAGGAACGGAAGCGTTTCTTTCTTTCCTTGATTGTCATGACCGGCCTGATGTATGCCTGGTACACATCGCTGGGCTTCATGCCCACATTTCTACAACAGTACGTAAATCTGGATCGCTCAGAGGTCGCTACGATAATGATTGTGGCCACACTTTCATCTCTGCTTGGGCATGTCTTTACGGGATTCATAAGCCAGTACATAGGAAGGAGGAAGACCATAGCAGTATTCGCAGCTGCAGCTATAGTGCTAACTGTGCCTATGCTATTCGGTCTGTATAATGCCACACATATTTCGGAAAGGATATTCTATACAGTTGTGTTTGTATTTGTAGCCACAACCGGGTTCGGACCGATACCTGCATTTCTGTCAGAAAGGTTTCCAACAGAAGTGAGGAACAGTGCATGTGGTTTTGTGTACAACGGTGGTCTGCTAGTGGGCTCTTGGGCTCCAATCATTGCCATCAATCTATTATCGTATGCTGGCTCATTTGTTCCATTTGTTCTAGCATTGAATATTATAGCAGGTTCGATCATAATACTTGTGGGTGCGAGGCTCAATCCGGAAACACGTGACACCGACCTTGCGTAACTATTAATCTTCCAACGATGCATTTGGCTGGATTTTGATCTTTCTAAACTAGGCTAAAATCTGAGATATGGCCGACCTTAAAGCGCACTTTTGATTATTACTGCTACTATTTGCCAAAATTTTATGGCCAGATTCCTCGAGTCTTTATAGCTTCAGCAACCCTGCTAACAGCGAGAACCATGCTACCCTTTCTCATATCAGCCTTATACTCCTTTGCTGTCCTGTAGACATCGTTGAATGCTTTCACCATGCTCTCCTCAAGCCTATCTATTACGGTATCATGGCTCCAATAATCCCTTGACAGGTTCTGCAACCATTCATAATAACTTACAGTAACTCCACCAGCATTTGCCAGTATATCTGGTATTACCAACTTGTCCTTGTCGTAGAGAATTTCATCCGCATCTGGAGTAGTGGGTCCATTTGCTGCCTCACCAATCAACTTTGCCTTTATTTTTGGTGCGTTGCTTTTGGTTATCTGGTTTTCATATGCTGCTGGTACTAGAATGTCGCAGTCAAGCTCAAGCAATTCTTGATTCGTTATCTGTTTCGCACTAGGAAAACCTCCAACCCTCTTATATTTGGCTTTATAGTCAATCAACTTCTTGACATCAAATCCTTTTTTGTTGTAAACTCCAGCCTTCGAATCACTAACCGCTATTACTGTAGCCCCAATTTCATCGAGGAACTGTGCTGCATAAGTTCCAGCATTTCCAAAACCTTGTATAACAGCATCTGCACCTTTTACCTTTACACCAACCTTCTTTGCACCCTCTCTAACACAAAATGCAAGGCCTTTACCAGTTGCTTCTGCCCTCCCTTCAGATCCTCCAATTTCAAGAGGCTTCCCAGTTATAACAGCAGGAGTAACCTGACCGTTTAACTGACTATAGGTATCCATTATCCAAGACATCTCCCTTCCACCAGTGTAAACATCTGGAGCAGGTATATCTTGGTAAGGACCAATTATATCAGATATCATGTAAGCATACCTTCTTGTCATACGTTCAAGTTCGCCCTCAGACATACGCTTTGGATCACATGCAATACCTCCCTTAGCGCCGCCATACGGTATGTCTACAATCGCACACTTCCATGTCATCCATGTTGCAAGTGCCTTCACCTCATCAAGGGTAACATCAGGATGGTACCTTATGCCTCCTTTGTGGGGACCTCTGGCATCATTATGCTGCACCCTGTGACCAACAAAGACCTTTACCCTACCGCTATCCATCTTTACTGGCAGAGATACTGTTAGAACACGCTTGGGAGTTCTTAGAAACTCATGCATGCCAGAATCAATCCTAAGCAGTTTAGCGGCATCATCAAGTTGCTTCAATGCGTTTTCATAGGGATTGATAGATGACATGATCTTCCAGATCACCAAACTGACGCTCATTTAAAACCTTATTGGTAAAAATGGTACCTAAATGGCAAAATGACACAAAATATCGTCAGCGAGTGAAATTCTAATCTGCAGTAATTTTTCCCATCGTCATTAATCTTGATGCAAATGTTTTCAAGTCACCGATTATCGCGAGACTTCAAAGCAATAATTGGTAAGATAATGCCTATTATGAACATTGAGATGTATGGTATGTTGCTTCCAAATGTGTGAGCAGCTATTCCAGATACTATAGGTCCTATCGCCCACCCAATGCCAAACATCGTTTCGTATGCACCTACGGAACTACCGAGCATGTACTTTGGCGAGTACTTTGTTATTAGATTCAACGTGATTGGGAAGTATAGGCTGAAGGCAAATCCTAACATTATTAGTGATACGGCAAAGGATCCAAACATTGTAAGTGAATATGCAGCTAGCATTGCAAATGCAATCGTCTGCGTTGCAAGGAATATGCTTGTCCTTTCATACTTTGCAAACCTATCTGTGAAGGGCAGAGTGAATAACCTTGACAGACCGAATATGAAGAATAAAACACCAATGAAGAACTCATTTACCATGTTATCTTTTAGATAAGCTGGGAAAACTGTTAGAATGATCCCAAATGAGGCGCTATAATACAAGATAAGTGTGCTGAGTCTTGGATTAACTTTGATAACGGTGAAAACATGTTTTATCGAATACTTTTCTTGGTAACCAGGACGGCTATGCCTTATAAGAAAGAGTCCAGCTATCAGTGAACCGATCATTATTACTGCAGAATATTCGAATAGTAGCCTGAATCCAAATTTTTCAAAGATAGCTGCTCCAACCAACGGACCTGCCATGTAACCGCCGACCCAGGCCATTGTGAACCTAGATATAGCTTGCACTCTTCGTTCTGGACTTGTTGCACTTGCAACTAATGCTTCAGACGGAGGCCAGAAGAATGCGTGGGCTATGCCAGTAACAGCTCTAACAAGCATAACATCAAGCACACTATGTGTGAAGGAAAGAATGAACAGTGCCGTTATTGCAGTTGCAATTCCTGCACTTAATATTAGGCCCTTATTGAATCGGTCAAGCAGAAGCCCCACGAATGCTGGGGCAAACATGTATGGCAGATAATTTGCCATTCCAATGAGCCCAATATCGAGGTAACTTGCGTCTAGTTCTACCTTCACAAAGACTGGTAGAAGTGGAGTGTGCGCACCATAGGCAATTCCAACTATACATGCTTCGATATAAACAAGTATCAGTACCTTCTTCATAACAAGACACTATTTGTATGCGGCAACTATTATTGCCCCCCCCATCATTCTCTCCTCAAATTTAACTTCGTTAAATTTTTCCTTCAACATTGTATCAAGTTCTTTATTCCTTGGCAACCGCTTGTATGTCCCATATATTGCTCTGAACTTTAGTCCCCGGCTGCCCGCAGAAAAGAAGGCAAGTATCCCAAGAATGTATCTCAAATAGAAAGACACACCTAGTCTACTGAACGCATCATCCGGCTTACCAATATCTACTATTATCAATCTTCCACCATCTTTCAAAACTCTATGCATTTCAGAAATTGCCGTTCTTAAGCTTATGGCATCCCGTAAAGAGTATCCACACATTACTACATCAAACATCTTCTCTTTGAATGGTAGATGCTCAAAGATCCCAGAAATTAAAACGGCACTTCTATCAAATTCAATTTTAGCTTTAGCGAGCATTTCTGGCATTGGATCGATCATTACGATGCCAACAGTTTCATCGCACTTTCGGAGTGCAACCTTTGACATATTTCCATAGCCAGAGCCAGCATCAAGAATAAGATTGCCTCTCTTAACCTTGCTATTGATGCCATGTTCTCTATAAACTACATCCTTGCCTAGCGATATTGTATGATTTACTTTATCGTAAACAGGAATTATAACTCTAAGAACATCAATTATTTCATGCCAGTAACTTCCAAGCCCCAAACCAATCTACTTATTGATGCTTACTATAACTATCCTTCTAAATGTATTATCAAATAGATCTCATTACAATCTTTTTTTTGTCAGCGAGATCACAAAAATCAAGACTATCTTTAAATAGAAATTCAAGCATGTTACCACATGAAATGCTGGTACGCCATTCCGCTGCTGTTCATCTTATTCGCTGGCGTTTTTTCAGACAACGATGCTTTTGGAGCCAAATGGCTCAGTGCAAAACCTGGGGATAATACACTTTATCTAATAGATTTGGTCGTTGATCCATTACCAAGATCGCTCGAAAATTTTGGACTTCGATACTTGTCCTCAAATTCAGAGAACGCGATACGAGTCGAGACTAAGGCGGGTCCCGTTATGGCGCTATTTATGCCACATACTATGAATGTAGATCTTGATACGGGTGAAATCATAGATGCTACTGTACCACATAAGAGTTGGATCTACTGGCTTCCTGCCAACAAGCAAATAGGCGAAAAGGTACTGCTCGATTTTGGACCAGTTTACGGCCTTTATAATGTAGAACTAACTGTTAAGGAATTCGCCATCAAGTCTTTCCAAAATCAGAATGTCAACGTTTATCTTGCACAAGGCGAATCGAATGGAATAACGGTTTCCTATATTGTAGAGAAAAGCAGAGGTGTAGTGCTTGAAGTTCTAGTAAAATATGGTAGTAGTTCATTGTTTGATGGAAAACTTGTTGAAAGTAATGTAAAGATGCTGGAAGCAACTCAGGCTCCAGTCGAAGAAACGCCTGCATCGGTACCTTCACCTGCCGAAGAGCCCGAGACCCAACTTAACATTTCCGTTGCAATGAAGGAGAAGAGGAAACTAACTTTGCTTGCGGTAAAGAATACTGATGATACACCGGTATATGCAGTTAAGATAAAGGCTACAGATGCTAATATAAAATTCGTCAAAGCGAGGGGCTGGGAAAGAGAAAGAGTGGATCAGAACACTGTCATCATACAAACTACTGACAAACCCCTTGCCAAGCGCACTCTGATCGTCTTACTTATAGTTGATAAGAAGGGTTCTGGACTAGAATGGTCAGCTCTTGATAATATGGGCATACAGATAGCTTCTGGAGCTTTAGTTCCGTCGGGAACTCGTTAACCAGCTTCATATTCACAGTATTTGCAAGTTATTGATTTCGCTACGCTGATAAAACCATACTAGCAGAAGAAAATCTCTTGTGTAAACTAGTTGACTAACTTATCCTTAAATATAGTTTCAACGCAACTCAATACAATAATGCAAGTTAACAGGTACAGATTTTCAATAGCTATTGTTGCGGTAGTCTTAACTCTTTCTATATCAAATAATGGATTGCAACTTGCTGATGGCCAATCAGCAACACTTTCGGTATCTGCTGCAGAAACTGGAGGCAAATTCTTTGGCCCACAGATAGTGCAGATAGTGATTGACGGTTCTGGTACAAGAGATCCAGACACAAGTCCTGGTGCATTACTTGTTAACGGTGTTAATGTTCCACTGGTGCATTTGACAGACAGCAGATGGTACGCATTTGTGGCTGATCAGGATACCTTCACAACACTTGCAGGTGCAGCCAGCTTTCCCGGAGAAGAAGTTTCTGCCTTAGGTGGTAATTTTTGGACCATTGGTTCTAGTGGCAAATCATTGCTCTTCCCAAGTCTTCCAGGTGCATTTGGCAATGACCCCGATAGCAATTCTTTGAATCCAAACCTTGATCTTAATGGCGACTGTCCAGCAACAATAACGGATCAAAACATGTGTGTTGAATGGCCATACATAAGGTTCTTTAACTTTAACGAGAACGATCAGGTTTCGTTCAGATACTCAAGTCAGTCTATTACGCTGAACTACATCGAACCATCCTTCAATGATGTATCCATTTCGCTTGACAGGCAGTCATACCCAGTTGGTGCAGAGATAATACTAACTCTTGCAGACTACATGTGGAACATAAATCCAGTAGAAGAGGACAGAGTTCACTTTGTATTTACAAGTAGTGGATCCGAAGTTTTCTATCAGGCATCTAGCACATTAACACCGATTAGTATAACAAGCATTCTAAGCAACTTGGACTTTGATAGAAAGCAGATTCTTGATGGAGAAGGACTGGATGGGATAAAGTTTGTAAACATGATAGGCGGAATGCCAGAGACTGTACTTATGGAAACCGCACCAAATTCAGCCATATTTGAAAACTTCAACAGTCATGCAGATATGTTTGCAAACAAGAGAGATGCACAGATCAGGTTTGATTACTTTGACAAATCCACTGCATCTGGGATGGCAACTAGTGATGCCAGTGTCAGCATCGGAAAGGAAGAGCCTAAGGTAGGCACGGAAACATCTAAAGTTGAAGAAGAACCAGAGGTGAAAGTGAACCCATATTCGATAAGTGAACCTCAACTTGCAGATCTTTTCGGGAACAGAATTGATAAAATAGTTACCGGACTACCAGTATTGGTTCAGACCAGTGTAACAAATAACTTGGATGAAGAGCAACCATTTACGTACATACTACAGGTTAAAGACACAAATGGTTTCACTGTAATGTTAACATGGATAAAGGGTGTAATGCAAGCAAAAGGTTCTCTTGATACGGGTATATCTTGGATGCCGGAAAGTATGGGAGACTATACACTTGAGGTTTTTGTGTGGAAGAGTATTGATGAACCAGGAACATTGCCTCTGACCAAAATGATGACAGTTTCTATTGCTTGAGTCTGCCCGTTTCTCAAGCATGAGTTAGAAATTATTTCATTTTTGCTTACACTCTCGGCTTGTCATAGTAATTTCAGATCCTTCGTAACCTTATCTATAAGATCAGATGGAGAGGGACCAATTGCAATGCATGTTGTAGTACCAGGGGGCAATTGAGTAAGTCCACTATCGTCCACCTGAACAACAGGCAAGTCTAAATTCTCTGCATGTCTCTTTACTTTCATCAACTCATTCAAGCTCTTCGTCTTAACAGCAATCTTTGCCTGTCCCTGTTCAAACCATGCTTCAAACCATCTGCGATTCTTTGACTTTACATTTTCTGCTCCCAAGACAGAAGCATGTGCGACCTGAACAGCTGTCTTTCCAGTACCCATTTTCAGATCTCTTCTTACAACGATAACCTGTTTGAGCTCCATTGCCATTAGATTAAATAGCATATCTAGAAATACCTACCTTAATGCAGAATTATGATGTCGTAGTTGCTGGTGGCAGTATCTCGGGTCTGTTAGCTGCCAGAGAGATAGCAGCAAGAGGATTCTCCGTTCTTGCAGTTGAAGAAGATATGGAGATAGGCACACCTGAACATTGTGGTGGTTTGGTAAGCTTGAATGGAATCAGCAACCTAGGCATCATTCCTCACAGTAATGTTTTGCATAATGACATCAAGAAGGCTGAGATCTTTTCGCCTTCAGGCTCAAGTTTTGTGTTGAATGCGGAGAAGCAGGCTGTTATCGCGATAGATAGAAGGGCATTTGACAAGCAGGTTGCACATCAGGCAAGAAAGGAAGGAGCAGATATCTGGGTAAAGTGCTCAGTTAAATCATTTGAGCAAAATGATGAAAAGATCGACATGAAGACTACAGATGGTAATATTCAATGCAAAATAATGATCGACGCTAGAGGATGTGCATCGATAATTGAGAGGAACAGGAGGGGTGTTTTACTTTCTGCTCAATACGAAGTTTATGCTGATTGGATAAGGAATGGTGTAGTAGAAGTATATTTTGACCAGAAGAACTATCCAAGCTTCTTTTCATGGGTAATACCAACCGGAGGTGATATAGCAAAGGTTGGTGTTGCTGGCAAGGCGATTAATGCATCTAACGCTCTACAGTCATTCTTGGAAGCGAAGGGAAGACATGCCATAGTAAGAAAGGTGTTTGCACCGATATGGGTTCTTGGTCCTCTTGAACGCTTTGTATCAAACAGAATAGTTACTGTTGGTGATGCTGCCGGACAGACAAAGCCCACAACTGCAGGTGGTATATATACATGCGGTATGGCTGCTATAATTGCTGGCAGAGCAATTGCAAATGCACTTGCAAAAAACAACCTACAATTATTACAAGAATATGAAAAAGGATGGTTTAGGATTTTCAGGAAGGAGTTTGACAGAATGCTTTTAGCTAGGAAGGTCTTTGATCACTTGGACAACAAGGCAATTGATGAGATGTTCAAGATGATATCCTCAGAAACAATAGACCAAGTTTCAGAAAGTGGTGACTTCGATTTTCATGCACAGGCACTAACAAAATTGTTGAGTGTAGAACGAGCAATAAAGATTGCAAAGACAGTTCTCGGAAGCGAAATCCGCAAACTCTTCGCATAAGCAAGGTATAAATTATATTTCATATTCACCCATAAAGCAATGTCACAGAAACCCTTGCACATGCCCGTTTGCACTTCATGTAGTAGAACTGTAATGCCGAACGATGAATGTGTTAAGTTTTACTGTCCAAATTGTGGTGATGTTCTAATGTGGAGATGTGAAAGTTGCAGGGAGTTTGCGAGACAGTACATATGCCCCAATTGTAGATTTGAAGGGCCATAGGCGATTCCAATGGCAAGACTCGTTGCAAGAATAAAGTTGCTTCCTACGGATATCAAAGTCAACCTTGATAGTGTTGTTAACAAGTTGAAATCTTCTTTACCAGATGGAATGGAGATAAAAAATTCTGCAGAAGAACCTATCGCTTTTGGATTAAATGCCTTGATTGTAGACTTTTTGATTGATGATAAGGAAGGACAGATGGATAAGCTTGAAAGCATGGTTAAAGATACAGAAGGTGTGAGCGAGATCCAAGTGGTACACGTAAGCAGACAGGTATCAAGTCTAGGATAGGTGGGAACACGTTGAGAAAGGCCAAGGCTGAACCTCTGCAGTTGCGCGTTGTTGAATCAAAACAAAGAGATGTTGGCAAGAGAAGAGTCAGGCTAAATCATCAAGTTATGGGTACTCTTGAAATCTCTCCAGGCGATGTTATCGAACTTGTTGGCACGCGCAGAACAGTTGCTTCTGCTTGGCCAGCAGATGAGGATGATATCGAAAAGGATGTAATTAGAATCGATGGCCAGACAAGAAAGAATGCTAGCGTGGCTCTTAATGACCTTGTTACTGTTGGCAAGATCGATGCGAAGTCAGCAAAGAGCATTATACTACTACCACTGGGAGGCAAGATCGCTGTTGATAGAGAATTTTGTGAATTTGTTAAGAATAGATTGAAAGGATTCCCGTTAATTGAAGGCGACGAAATTTCTGTTGTTATATTGGGAAATTCTATGGAATTCAAGGTGCAAAGAGTTGTGCCAAAAGGGATAATCAGAGTTGAAAGTTCTACCAAGTTAAACATACTTGCTGAGACTCCAGTTGACAAGAAGCCTAGAGTTACTTACGAAGAGATTGGAGGCTTGAAGGAACAGATTGAAAAGTTAAGGGAGATAGTTGAATTACCATTAAGGCATCCTGAAGTCTTTCAAAGACTGGGCATTGAGCCGCACAAAGGCATCATGCTTGACGGTCCACCGGGGTGTGGTAAAACGTTAATCGCAAAGGCACTTGCGAGCGAATCGGAAGCAAACTTCTTCACGATAAACGGACCAGAAATTATGAACAAGTATTATGGAGAGACCGAAGCTAGATTGCGAGATATATTCAAGGAAGCAAGGGAGAATGCACCTAGCATAATATTCATCGACGAGATCGACGCAATTGCTCCAAAACGTGAGGAGGCATTCGGTGATGTTGAAAAGAGGGTAGTTGCCCAACTGCTTGCATTGATGGATGGTCTGTCCGAGCGTGGCAATGTCATAGTTATTGGCGCAACAAACAGGCCAGAAAGTGTTGATCCAGCATTAAGGCGACCTGGAAGGTTTGATAGGGAATTGGAGATCAGTGTGCCAAATGTTGAAGGCAGGATAGAGATACTGCAGATACATACCAGAGGTATGCCACTATCTGATGACATTAACCTAAAGAAACTTGCAAGCGAATTGCATGGATACACCGGTGCAGATGTCAAAGCACTTTGCAGGGAGGCTGCAATGAAGGCACTGAAGCGATACCTGCCAGAAATAGATTTTGAAAGTGACAAGATATCTCCAGAAGTTCTGGAGAAGATGAACATCATAAACAGGGATTACTACAATGGAATGAAAGAAATAGTTCCAACAGCACTAAGGGAATTTTATGTTGAAACTCCAAAGGTCAAGTGGGAGAACGTCGGAGGTCTTTTCGAAGTTAAGAGAACACTTTACGATAATCTTATAACAGCAATAAAGGAGCCAGAAAACTTCCAGAACCTGGGCATTACACCTCCAAAGGGCGCCCTGCTTTATGGTCCTCCTGGATGTGGAAAGACATTGCTTGCATGGGCGCTTGCTACCGAGAGTGGCGCAAATATGATAATGGTGAGGGGGCCAGAAGTTCTCTCAAAATGGGTTGGCGAATCTGAAAAGGCAATACGTGATATCTTTAGAAAGGCCAAAACGGCTTCACCATGTATAGTTGTCTTTGATGAAGTCGATTCTATTGCAAGGCCAAGGGCAGGTGCAGGGGAAGAATCTGGCATTGGCGAAAGAGTGCTAAGCCAATTGTTAACAGAGATGGAAGATGTTGGTCCAACTGGGGTTATAGTTGTGGGCATTACCAACAGACCCGATCTTGTTGATACTTCATTGTTAAGACCAGGAAGGCTTGATCTGATAATGTACACACCCCCTCCAGACGAGCAGGCAAGGCTCGAGATACTAAAGATAGTATGCAAAAAGATGCCGCTTGCAAAGAATGTCAATCTTGATGATCTTGCAAAGGTAACGAAAAGTTATAGTGGTGCAGATCTGGTTGGCGTTTGCAGGGAGGCAGCTATAAATGCTATGCGCAGCAACAGGAAGGAGATCACTGCGGCCAATTTTGAAAAAGCCTTAAGGTTAGTAAAACCATCCATAACACCAGATGTCGAGTCGTGGTACGATTCGATAAGTAAAAACGTCACATACGCAATGCCCAAACCTATAGACAAAGCTTTCTATGGATGAGCCATGAAGTACCCATTAAGAAATCTGATATACGAAAAGGTAAAGCAGCAGGGAAACATCACAGATAATGAGCTAATGAACCTGCTTGCAAAGGAAGGAGTCACTGTCAGTGAGAACCACTTCAACAAAACACTGCTCGATCTGGAGATCTATGGCTTGATCAGGGTTGGCTGGATTACCAAAGACAAGAGAAGGATCGAGGTAACAAAAGAGTCATAAATTATAGCGCATCGAACATAAGTGCTAAGAATATTATTGCAAGATATGGGCTGGATACTTTATACGCTTTCCAAGCAATGTCCTTGCTCGGATTCTTTATTAACTTGAGGTTGTATGCAAGCATCATTGCTCCAGAAATCGATGCGACAATCAGGTAGAGTAAGCCCAAACCCAAGAAGTAAAGCATTATCGAGAATGGAACCAGGACCAAAGTGTTAACCAAAACATATTTTGCCGCAACACTTTCTCCTACCAGAACTGGTAACATTGGTATCCTTGCACTTGCATACTCTTCTTTGCTCTTTATTGCAAGGCACCAGAAGTGAGTCGGTGTCCATATGAACACAAGCAGACCTACCAAAAATCCTAAGAGATCAAGCGAACCTGTTGCTGCTGCCCATCCAGCATATGAAGCACAGCTACCAGCAAAGCCTCCTATAACAATGTTAGAAGCATTGCTCCTCTTAAGCCATGCAGTGTATATTATCACATAAAAGAATATTCCGAGACCTATGAACGCAGCCACCATAGGATTTAGCATGAAGAATGCCATAACAACGGATGCTATGCTCATAGTGAGACCATATACAAATGCACTGCGTGCCTTCAACCTGCCTGAAGGTATGGGCCTCCTGCTTGTTCTTGACATTAAAGAATCAACGTCACGATCGTAATAATGATTAAGTGCACTTGATCCCATTGATGCAAGCGTTCCTGCAATAAATATGAAAAGTAAGGTTTCAACAGAAACATTCCAACGGCTTGCAGCAAGCAAGGATGTTATTGCAACTAGATCAAGAACCGCAACAATTCTAAGCTTGGATATTTCTAGATATTCCTTAACTCCCACACTTATCGAAAAGCCTACAGCTACGTAGCATTTAATCTTTAAGGAAAGATTATTTAGGCGTAAAAAATCTAGTAAGTTCGATTTGGTTGACTGGGAGCTTATGGTCCCGGGCATGGGACTGACTATACTAGGGATGGCAGGTGTAGGCCTTTCACTTGCAGGAATAGCCAGAACATTTCTGGAAGGAATGCATGCAATCGCAGCCCTGATGATGTTCATTGGCATGATTTTACTTGCTACTGGGATACTGAAGGATGGTCTGCCGTCTAGTAATACAGCAAAGGCTACCGTGATAATCTTGGTTGGTTTTCTTGTTATGTTTGGTACGATCATGATAGGAATGTCGGAAGTTGGAAGCCTATCGATATTCGCTGGCATACTCTTGTTGATACTGATTCCATCTATAGTGATAGCTTATGCCGCACACAAGCAATCTGCACACTTTAAAGCAATTTCATTACTATTCTCAGGGGCATCCGCAGTTGGTGTAATAACATTTGCAATTTTTGGTATGGTTGCACCACAGCCAATAGAAGCTGGTGTGCTGGAGCAGCCAGAACAGCCAGAAGTACCAGAGGTTACAGGTCCAAAGGTTGAGATTACGATATTAGAAGGCTCTTCCATTGAAGGTGCACCGGCATATGATCCAACTGAAATCACCGTTGAAAAAGGTTCTACAATCGTTTGGACCAACGACGATAGCGTGGTTCACACTGTAACAAGTGGTGGTGTGGAGGATCCGAATTTTGGTCTTTTTTTTGATTCTCTAACAATAAAGGTTGAAGATACATTTTCTTTGGATACAAGCAAGCTTGAGCTTGGTGAATATCAGTACTTCTGCACCTTCCATCCTTATATGCGAGGCACATTTACAGTTTTAGAGCAAGGGGAGGCTGCTTTAGTCGAACAAGAGCCAGCAACGAAAGTAGAAGTTACAATTCTGAAGGGTTCAGCCTTGCCGCAAAACAAGGCATTTGACCCAACAGAAACCACAGTTCAAAAAGGCACCTTAGTGATTTGGACAAATAATGACGACGTACTACATACGGTAACAAGTGGAGTAGCCGATGATCCAGACAGCTGGAGCAACATCTTTGATTCTGGCATTCTGAATGAAGGTGAAAGTTTCAAGTTGAATACATCGAAACTAGAGCCTGGAGAGTATCCTTATTTGTGCACTTTACATCCTTTTATGCTTGCCAAGTTAATCGTTACAGAATAGTATGATAGAGAGATTGTTTCTGGGCTCAAAGCATGTTGGTGAGCTCAAGAAACTTGCCATGGATTCATTACCATTGGAATCATGTGCACTTCTGGCTGGTAAAATAGATGAAAGAGATGTTTTGGTTAAGGATGTAATTATGACAAAGAATGCCGATAAATCAAGGGTTTCCTTTAGCGTTGAACCTGCTGAATTACTTGATGCTTATACAAAGGCTGAAGCTCGGTCTCTTGAGATCGTTGCAATATTTCATTCACATCCGGCACCAGCGGAGCCCTCGGGAAAGGATGCTAGGTATATGGAATTAAATCCCATAGCATGGCTCATAATGTCATCTATAAGTGGTCAACTTAGAGCTTTTCTTTATGATAATTCAATACGCGAATTGGAACTCGTTGTAGAAAATTAAATTCCAACGAAACCGAAGAATACTGGAACAAACACTATAGATACTGTATTAAGCAATTTTATCACAGTATTGAGTGCTGGACCTGCAGTGTCCTTGTATGGATCACCAACTAGGTCGCCAACGACTGCGACATCATGTTCAGCGGTCTTCTTTCTTCCCGATATCTCCATGTATTTCTTTGCATTATCCAAAGCACCTCCACTGTTAGCCATGTGGTATGCTAGGAATATGCCGCTAACTACTGCACCCATCAATAGCCCAGCTACTGCAGTAGGTCCTAACACAATACCGAGCACGATCGGACTTGCTACTGTAATTATTGCAGGTTTGAATAGCTGCTTTATGCTTGCACCCGTTGCAATATCGATGCATTTAGCATAATCAGGCTTCGATGTTCCAGCAAGTATTCCTGGATCCTGCTTGAACTGTCTTCGTATCTCCTCAACAAGTCTCATTGCAGCTCTGTTAACTCCGGAGATCAGTTGGCTTGATATGAAGAATGGCAAGAATCCTCCAACAAGGAGACCGATTATCAAGTTCGGATTTGACAAACTGTATTCTAGTGCCTTGTTAACGAATATGTTAGTAGCTTCATGCTGGAAAGCCTGTATCATAGCTAGCGCTGCCAAACCAGCACTTGCAATTGCAAAACCTTTGGTAACTGCCTTTGTTGTGTTACCAACGGCATCTATTTGGTCAGTGATCTTTCTGTTATCCTCGCCCATGCTAGTCATCTCGACTATACCTCCAGCGTTGTCGCTGATCGGTCCAAAAGAATCGATGCTCAAGACAATACCAGCAAGGCTAAGCATTGCCATCGCTGCCATCGCAGTGCCATAGATACCTATCAATGGATCACCTGATATTGAAAATGTAATTGCATAAGACACTGCAAGTGTAATTACAATTGCAAGCATGAATGGCATCGTTGATCTCATACCAGTAATTATTCCAGCAAGCATATTTGCTGCATGTCCCCATGTTGTTGCGTCACTAACTTCTCTAACTGGTTTGTACTTGTAGTTTGTGTAGTAATCCGTTATGCGCTGAATCACTGGAACAAGTATTACACCCATCACAGTAGCTGCAAAGAGCGCATATGCCAATGGACTATTACCCAAAATGAATGTTGTAAAGACGAAGTTGAGTGATATTGCGATTGCTGCAGCAACTATGAAAGCTATGTTAAGTGGTTTCATTGGGTCCCTCATCTTTCGAGGTGTGACTGTCAGAGCACCTATTATAGATGCTATCAGACCCGCAGCGCCTACAACAATAGGATAAACTATAAATTGTGTTTTGCTCAGCACCTCTGAAACGACTAGAGCTCCCAGAAGCATCGCAGCAAGCAGTGTAACAATGTACGATTCATAAACATCGGAACCCATTCCTGCAGCATCACCAACATTATCACCAACATTATCTGCTATTGTAGCAGGGTTTCTTGGATCGTCTTCAGGAATTCCAGCTTCTACTTTGCCAACAAGGTCTGCACCTAAATCAGCAGCCTTTGTAAAGATTCCTCCTCCAACTCTAATGAACAAAGCAATCAAACTTGCCCCTATACCGACACCAGCAATTGTGATTGGTTCCGGGTACAGAAGGTATAGTGCAGTAACACCGATCAGGGCCATTGCTGGTATAGCAAGACCGACAGTTGCACCTCCCCTGAACGCAGTAGCCAAGGTATGCCCAAGACCTTTCGTTGTGGCCTGCGCAGCCCTAACAGCTGCCTTTACTGTGATCTTCATTGCGATCAGACCGGCAATCCCTGATAATGCAGCGCCAACAGCAAAAGCAACTCCGTTTGATGAGCCAGATGTTAGTGAAATTGCAATTGCTAGCCCTATTGCTATAGGAGTTATAATTCTGAATTCACGTCTTAAAAATGCAGAAGCACCAGCTCTCACGGCCTTGCTGATGTCCCTCATCTGTTCGGTACCGCTACCCTGCTTCCCAACCCACACTGCCATTGCACCAGCGAGAGCAAGAGACGCGATAGATGCAACAATTGAAAGAGTCGAGTCGAGGCCCAGACCAAATAAGCTCATTTTTGATTCATTTCATGCTTCGCTGTATATATAAACGCGTCGTATATTTTATCGTCTTGCAAAATGAGTTAGTAAAGATCAGAATATGTTTGCAAAAATTAAAGGAAAAAGATCTCCAAAGACTATCAGCACAAAACCGAACGCCATGTATGTTATATTCGTTATAATGAATGGGGTCAGACATTGTTTAACATATCATCAATCAATCAGCCACCACGTCATCATTCCCCACTCAACTTATACTCGTCCTTATTTTATTAATTACTTCCCTGAACTTGCTTCTAGATTCAGCGTTTATCCTTACCACAACAAGTCCCTCTAAAGGTTGGCCGTAAAGCATTACTGAGTTGTCAGGGGCCAAGGCAAGAAACACAGCTCCAATAAGGTCTTCCTCGCCGTCCACTATAATTCTTACCACTTTCTCTGATCTTAATGCTTGCCTGACAGCATTTATTGCATCATTAGAGATGCCGCCTGCAGGGTTCTCACACATTATTTCTTTTGTATATTTTTTATCGGGAACGTTTCTCTTTGCTCGTTGCTCTTTACCATCAACTATCTGTATTGATGGTACTATTCCTAACGACAGTAATTTGTCTGTTGTAGCATCACCAACGCTAATTATTAAATCACTCTTTAGATAAGGAGATAAGGAGTCTAAGCTTACCTTTTCGTTCTTGATAAGAATGCCGACTGGTTTCTTAAATAGCTGTAGCTCTTCATTGCTGAACCGCATTAGCCTGCATCTCTGCAGCGATGATGCTTATTCTTCCAGCTACTAACCCTGCAACTTTCATGAATGCACCTGCATGTAGAGAGTTCGGCTCTGTAATGATAACAGGCTTACCCACATCGCTTCCAGTCATTATTCCTTGATGCAGTGGTATCTGACCCAAGAATGGAACGTCAAACTTCTCGCTTACCTTCTCAGCTCCACCCTTGCCAAATACATATGTCTCATTATCGCAGTGCGGACACACAAAAGAACTCATGTTTTCAATTACGCCTATTATCGGAATACCCAGTTTCTTGAACATCAGTGCTGCTTTAAGCGCAATATTCATCGCTGCATCTTGGGGTGTAGTAACCACAACAATGCCTGTAATAGGAATTGTTTGTGCTAGTGTTAAAGGCACATCTCCTGTACCTGGAGGCAAGTCTACCACAAGATAATCCAGCTCATCCCATGCAACAGTGGTAAGAAACTGTTTGATTATTCCAGAAATGATCGGACCCCTCCATATTCCAACATTTTGTTCTCCTTGCTGTGGAACAAGGCCCATCGAGATGACCTTCAAGTTATGTATTTCTTGAGGAATGATCATGTTGGCGTTAGCTTCAAGACCAGGTTTCAAGTCTAGCATCAATGGAACACTGGGACCGTAAATATCAGCATCTAGTAATCCAACCTTGGCTCCAGTTTTAACCAAAGCAAGTGCCAAATTAATCGCAACCGTGCTTTTGCCAACCCCTCCCTTACCGCTGGCAATAGCAATGACATTCTTTACATTGGGCAATATCTCTTCCATTCCTATAGGTCTGCCCTCCATAACTCTGGCACTTACCTTCAGCTCAAGATCCTTGACACCTTGAATCGCTGAGACCTTGTCTCTAACCTCCTGCTCGATTTCGCTATTGTACGGACATGCTGGTGTAGTTAATTCCAGAGTAAAACTGACCTTGCCATCACTAATTGCCAGATCTTTGATCATACCCATCGATACGATATCCTTGTGAAGTTCTGGATCGATTATAGTTTTAAGTGTGGTTAAAACTTCATCAACAGTAACCATCCGGCTTCATGTAATTTGTGCGTAACACATTATTTAAATATTAATATTTTTAGGTGATCCCAAGATTTTTCACACACATCTCAATCAAAAGATTCATAAATTGATAGCTTGTTTTCACACGCATATATGTTTGCTATTGTCGAAATGTCTGATGTTGTTAGAATACCTCCTAACTTGTTGGGCACCTCTTTGAAGGACGCTGCGATCAGCATTCTCAAGGAAAAGTATGAGAGTATGATCAGCTCAGACCTGGGTTATGTTATAATGATAGTTGATGCTGAAGTCAATTCAACAGGAAAGCTTGTTGCAGGAGAAGGTGCAACCTATCACAGGGTAAACTTCAAAGCTCTAACATTCTACCCAACCCTACAGGAGATTGTTGAAGGCGAAGTTGTTGAAATCACCGACTTTGGCGCATTCGTCAGAATTGGGCCCACTGATGCATTATTGCACTTATCGCAAATACTCGATGATTACCTAAGGAGTGATGTAAAGCAAGGGATGATAATTGCAAATCAGAGTGCAAGGGCACTTAGGATAGGCTCAAAACTAAGAGCTAGAGTTACCGCTGTTAGTTTGGGGAAGGGAGCAACGATGGGCAAGATAGGTATTACGTGCAGGCAACCATTCCTTGGTGCGGAAGAGTGGGTAAAAGAGGACATTGAAAAAGCGCAAGGGCAGCAGGTAGAGAAGCAGAAGGTAGAGAAAGAGGCAAAGTAGATTGGTTAGAGAACTGGCGTGCAGAAAGTGTAGAGCAATTACAACTGGAAAGGTATGTCCTGTTTGCAAAGCAGCCGATCTAACGCCTGACTGGTCCGGAATATTGCTTATCGTGCACCCAGAGACATCTCAAGTGGCAAAGACGCTCAATATAACCCAGAAGGGAAAGTACGCACTAAAGGTAACTTAAGATGCATGTGCTGAAGGAGGCACTTGCTGAGTTTCTTAAAGAGGATATTGGAAGGGGCGACATAACGAGCGAGATAGTCCCTGATGAAATTGTTAAAGCCAAAGTGATTTGCAAAGAGAGGGCAGTCGTTGCTGGCTTGCATGAAGCAAAAATATTGTTTGAAATAGTTAGGTGCAGAGCAGAGAGTTTGGTTGAGGAAGGTTCCATTGTTAAACCAAGGACAATCATAATGAAAGTTAGCGGTAATGCAAAAACGATACTATCTGCAGAGAGAACTGTTCTTAATGTGTTGATGCGGATGAGCGGTATATCTACAGAAACGAAACGCTTTGTTGATGAAGTGAAGAAAATAAATCCTAGAGTAAGCATTGCATGCACAAGAAAGACATCTCCAGGTTTTAGGATCTTTGATAAGAGAGCTGTAAAAGTTGGTGGTGGTGACACACATAGAATGAAATTAGATGATATGGTTCTGATCAAGGACAATCATCTAGCTATAGTAGGTACAGTTTCAAATGCTGTAGATAAGGCAAAGCACTTGCACCATTCAAGCTGGATCGAAGTCGAGGTTCGAAGTCTAAATGATGCTATAACAGCAGTAAATGCTGGTGCTAATGTAATTATGCTTGATAACTTGACTCCAAAAAATGTTCGATCCATTGTTGAGGTGTTGAAGAAGAAAGGTTTGCGTAATAGGGTTAGGATCGAAGTATCTGGAGGGATAACGCATGAAAATGTGAAGAAATACGCTTCTGCAGATATTGATGTAATATCCATTGGTATCATAACACACTCTGTAAAGGCAATAGATATGAGCCTTGAGATAAACGGAAAACGTTAGATCAGTGAATTCATTGATAGAATGATCTGGTAAGCTATAACTGTAGGACGAATTGGATGTTTCTGTAATGACAAACTGGTTCTAGTAAATCTAAAACCTAGCTCTAATTTATTGCCAGCATTCGCTCTATGGCCAACTTTGCTTTAGCAGCCGTTTCTTCGGGCACCTTGACTTCATAAACCATATCTGTTAATGACCTGTGCACTTTCTCGAGTGTTATCATCTTCATGTACTTGCAGATCGCATTTTCACTAATCGGCATGAACTCCTTGTTTGGGTTCTCCTTCTTCATCCTATGAAGAATTCCAGTTTCTGTGGCAATGACGAACTTGTTCGCACTTGAACTTCTTGCACGCTTCATCATGCCTTCAGTCGAGAAGAACTGTACATTCTTGCCGTCGCCATTACCATTCCCGCGATTATCGCCGAAGAAGTAAAGCATTGAAGTAGTGCATCCGCATTCTGGATGTATGAGGAACTCTGCATCCTTGTGGTTGTTTAGCATATCGTTTACCATCTCTGGCTTTATACCTGCATGCACATGGCACTCACCAGGCCAGATGAGCATCTTCTTGCGCTTTGTAACTTCAGCAACGTAAGCACCTAAGAACATATCAGGCAAGAACAAAACTTTCTTGTCAGCAGGTATACTGTTCACAACCTTTACTGCATTGCTAGACGTGCAGCAGTAATCGCACTGTGCTTTCACATCTGCAGTCGTATTTACATAACCAACTACAATCGCATCAGGATTTTCCTCCTTCCACTTGCTTAACTGTTCTGCATTTATCGTGTCTGCTAGAGAGCAACCTGCTTCCAGATCGGGAATAAGCACTTTCTTTTCTAGACAGATTATAGAGGCCGTCTCTGCCATGAAGTGAACTCCACAAAATACAATAATTTTAGCATCAGTTTTAGCTGCCTGCTGCGACAGACCTAGAGAGTCACCTATGAAGTCAGCTACGTCTTGCACCTCAGGAATTTGGTAATTGTGTGCAAGTATCACAGCATCCTTCTCTTTCTTTAATCTCAGAATTTCGTCCTTGAGGGAATCTACGTTCATTACCATACAACACTGTTCCAAAATTCTATTTAAACGGATACGAAGCAGGATTTCGTTGCCTAATTTATTGAATTAGTATGCAGTAATTGCCTACATCTACTCATGCAGATTTACGCAATTGACAAAATTTGACTAATCAATTCTTAACAGTGACTGATCGATTTATTAGGTTCTAACTACCAAAATTTATCATGAAACGAACTTTTGCTATACTGGTTATATCTTCAGTGTTAATGTTGAATATTATACCAGCATCTTCTGACTATTCCGAGGAGAAGAGCTACAATTTAGCTGGTGATGCATATATCGATGGGAGGGCGAAGATAGCCTGTTGGCAATATGGCACGGATGAACCCAAAGTGCATATTAAGATTGATATTGTGAAGGCATTCCGTGCCAAGGGTGGCAAGCTACTTTCCGCTTATATTATAGATCTTGCTAAGAATGGTCCGGAGAGCTACCTTCAGATAGGTAAGCCGAAATTTCCATATGACAAGTATGACTACACAGGATTTTCACAACTGTTCACTGGCAAAGACTTTCCTCCAGTAGATGGTGCGAAAGCCTGTCCCATAGACAGTATTGGTAGGATAGTGGTTGTTGTGGGAACATCGTCCCCATCAGACAGTGATACGTTAAGTCAAGGAGATGTTGATATTATAGCTGAAGTAGCACTATCACCGAATGGTGGTGAAGCAAGTGTCAGCACTGGAGAGGAGGAGCCCAAGGCGGGTACCCAAACACCTCAGGTTGAGGAACCAGAGGTCGAAGAAGCAGAGGTTGAAGAACCAAAGGTCAGAGTGGATCCATATTCGATAAGTGAACCGAAACTTGTAGATCATTTTGGCGACAGAATTGATAGAATTTTTACAGGGGAGCCCATTATTGTCGAGACTGAAGTGACGAACAACTTGGAAGAAGAACAGTCCTTCATCTATATACTGCAGGTGAAGGATAGCAATGGGTTTACAGTTATGCTGACGTGGATCAAGGGTACAATGAGGGCTTTTGGCGCTCTAGATCCTGGTATATCTTGGACTCCTGAAGAAACTGGAGACTACTCGATTGAGATCTTTGTTTGGAAGAGTCTTGAAGATCCTGGCTTGCCCCTGACCAAGAGCATGATGGTCTCTATTGAAAAGTAACTTCAGAGTTTTGATGTGTACGACTTATGTTCCCATGGATACCCTATCATCACAGATTGAACGCAAGCATTCTATTGCAGAGAGCACAGCAAGGTAGCTAGTTTTTGGATTTGTCGGGCTTGGAACATTCTTAACCTGAAAATGCATTTCACCAAAGCTACCCTTGGCAGTTATTGCATGTGTATTGACCTTTGTCTTTGGGTCTGCAACTATTTTCACCTTGGTCTTATCGCCTCCTATGCCAGAAAGGCTTAGAACCGCTGCAACATTAACATTTGCTGGGAAAAATTTTACAGCTTCTGAAGCCTTGCCTTCATAGATGACTCTTGTCTTCTTGATCTTCTTTAGGTCAATTTTATTGGTTTTGAAAAAAGGCGCTCCTTCCAATCCTTTAGGACTCTTTGTAGTTGTCAGCGTCACTTCTTCAAGCAGGTGTTTTACGCTTCTAATTGCATCTATGCCAGCAATTGCACCGGTCGGTAGGTAGATCGTTCTTCCATGCTTCTTTGCTACGGCTATCAATTCATTGTATAGATTACTATCTAGCAACGCTCCAATACTCATTGTCATGAGGTCGTGCCCATGCGCCAGTACAATCCTAGCATACTTCCTTACAGCCCCTTGAGAAGCGGCTTCAACAACGATATCTATATTGCTTGATACAAGATCCTCGATTGTTTTCACTACCACTGGTTTGGTTTTCAGTTTGTTTGCAAGTGAGTTCACAGCATCTTGATAAACATCGAATAATGCAACTAATTCTGCATTTACCTTTCTTGAATCAACTGCAGTTGCCAGTTCGGAGCCAATTGCTCCGCAACCAATGATCCCTACCGTTTTCAACTTGTTTTTTGATTGGCTGTAATCTATATATCGCTTGTCATAGTTGCAATTTCTGAAAATCCGATAAAACTTGTAGGTTCATGGCATTCCTAAATGGAGGCAAATAAACCTTCTGAACGAATTTAATCAAAGCTAGTGAAGTTACAAAAAGATAAAAATCTTTGTTGATTTGTGATCTAAGATAGACAGCAAGCCTTTTTTACTGTATGCAATAATAATTCGAGCATGGTTAAAAGACAGTTTATAATTGACATTGGGAAGGAGCAGATACCTGTTGAAGGGCACCAGCCTAGAAACGTCGCAGTAAAGTATCTCATGAAGAGACGGCGTTCATTGTTGATGACAAGAGATAAGGGAAAGGTTGAGCGCTTGTGGACCCAATTGCCTCAGACGATAAAGATCTCAGGCAAGCAATCGGAAAAAAGTTACAAGATCAATTGGGAGAGAGAAGGTACGCAAGAGTTCGTTGGTGCAAGGTTTGTCTTCACGCTCGAAGACTTGGCGTAAACACTAACATTAAAAGATCGTATTTTTTACTCAAACGCATGCCGTTCTGGTTTGGAAAGGGCAGAAAGAAGAGTGCCGCAAAGGATGTTGTTAGAAACTGGGAAAAATCCCAGGGGTCAAACATTGCAAAAGAACTTGTGAGAATAATACCGGATAAGGTGCCATTTCTGCGAGATGTTGCAAGCAGCTCACTTGCTGGTATAATCAATAAGAATCTAAGTTTTTCAGCATTAGAACCAGAAGAAGTTTCTGGCAATCTCTACAAGGTCGTTGACACGGTGCATATAAAGGTTGGTGCTGGAATACCACTCATAGGAAAGCAGTTTTCTGTTTCAATAAATTACAAGATAGATGTCGATGTCAAAGCGAAAAAGATAGTTGAGGCAAAGCCAGACATAACGTCACTTAAGTTCGATCTTATTTAACGCAACTGCTATAAGATGCACAAAGGCATACTAACACATGCCTTTAGATTTAAGTGCTCTAGTATCATGGATTGTAATCACTTTTGCATTTATTGCAGTGGTGACCTTTCTCTACAGGAAATTTTCGAGGACAAAAAAGCAGGAAGCAGATGAACGTAAAGATGAAACGCCTGCATATTGAGAAGAAGGCAATTAGAGCTCTGGGTATTGCTGAGAGCTTCAAGAAATCTCATGAACAATCTGTTCTGGCTGGCGTTGTTATGAGGAGCGACATGGTTATCGATGGCGTAGCATATGCAAATGTTACCGTTAGAGGTGATGATGCAACTGACTCAATAATAGGAATGTATTCAAACCTGAGCAGGAACGACATCAACCTCGTTATGATCGGAGGTTTGATAATTAGCATGTACAATATAATCGATATTGAAAGGCTTTGGGAGAAGCTTAAAGTTCCAATAGTTGGAGTTACATTTGAAGAATCTGAGGGGTTGGACGATCATATCAAGAGAGCGTTCCGAGATACATGGAAGGATAAAGTTGATGCTTATCACAAGTTAGGCACAAGGGAAGAGATCATGCTCAAGACAGGACACAATGTATTCGTAAGAGCTCAGGGAACAAGCACCAAAAGTGCAAAGCAGGCTATTAACAAATTTTTACTGCAAGGCGCAATACCAGAGCCAATTAGGGTTGCAAGGTTGATCGCAAAGGCAAAGCTAGATGCAACGGAATTTTGAATTACACAATTATTAAATTGACGTTTATTTATCCAACTCCTGCTACTTCGCTCCTTTCATGGATCTTGATATGGGCAT